>NZ_JBHSOF010000090.1:0-18361 GCF_042656005.1 Kitasatospora misakiensis
CCTGCTCACCGCCTCCGTCGCCTCGGCCGCCGGTGCGGCCCTGGCCCTGGCCGCCTGCTCCCCGGCCCCCGCCGGCCCGTCCGCCGCCGCCTCGGCCGGCGGGGCCTCCGCCGACGGACCGCCCAGGCCCGGCGGCCGGCTGCGCGCGCTGCTCGCCGGCGGCGGCGCCAACGAGACCCTGGACCCGCACCGGGTCAGCCTCTTCGCCGACGCCGCCCGCGCCAAGGCGCTCTACGACAAGCTCGCCGACTGCGGCCCCGACCTCGCCGCCGTCCCCCGCCTCGCCGCCGGCTGGGAGCCCAACCCCGGCCTCGACGTCTGGACCGTCCGGCTGCGCGAGGCGGGCTTCCACGACGGCCGCCCGGTCACCGCCGCCGACGTCCTGTACAGCTACCGCCGAATAGCCGACCCGGCCCGGGCGTTCCGGGCCCGGGCCTCGCTCGAACCGATCGACCTCGCCGCCAGCCGGGCCCTCGACCCGCGCACCGTCGAGTTCCGGCTGCGCCGGCCGTGCGCCGAATTCCCCAACGTGCTGGCCGCGTTCGGCGCCTACATCGTCCCGGACGGCACCGAGGACTTCCAGGCCCCGGTCGGTTCGGGCCCGTTCGCGTTCGTCTCCTTCAAGCCCGGCAGCTCCCTGCTGCTCCGGCGCTTCGACGGGTACTGGGACGACGCGCCGCACCTCGACGAACTGGAGATCCTCGCCGCCGCCGAGGAGTCCGCCCGCGCCAACGCCCTGCTGGCCGGACAGGCCGAGTACGCCCACGAGTTGAGCCCCGCCACCGCCCGGGCCCACGAGTCCGGCGGGCGGATCGGCATCGTCCGGCTGCGCAACAGCGCCATGCAGGGCTTCGTCATGAAGACCGACCGGCCGCCCTTCGACGACGTCCGGGTCCGCCAGGCCTTCTTCCACCTCGTCGACCGGCGCGAACTGGTCGACGGCGCGCTCTCCGGCGCCGGGGAGATCGGCAACGACCTGTTCGGCAAGGGCAGCCAGTACTACCCGGCCGGGCTCCCGCAGCGTGCCCAGGACCTCGACAAGGCCCGCGCCCTGCTCCGCGAGGCCGGCGCCGAGGGGCTGCGGGTCACCCTCGACACCTCGCCGGTCGCGGCCGGCCTGGTCGAGGCGGCGGGCATCCTCAAGGAGCAGGCGGCGAAGGCCGGCATCACGGTCGAGGTGCGGGTCGGCAACAAGGACACCTACTGGAAGGACATCCTGGACGGCGGCGTGCTCGCCTCCTTCCGCTCCGGGGCGATGCCGATCGAGTCCCACCTCTCCCAGCGGCTGCTCTCCAGCTCCACCACCAACGCCACCCACTGGCGGCACCCCGACTTCGACGATCTGTACGGGCAGGCGCAGTCCACCGCGGACCCGGCGGCCCGCACCGCCCTCTACGAGCGGATGCAGCGCCGGCTGTACGAGGAGGGCGGGCTGCTGGTCTGGGGCTTCGCGGACTGGATCCTCGGCACCGCCCCGCGGCTGCGCGGCGTGGCCGCGGACGCCCCCGCCAACACCCTCGACTGGGCCAGGTTCGACAAGGTCTGGCTGGCGTGACGACGCCGCTGCGCGGCTGGGCCCGGCGCCGGCTGCTGCTCGGCGCCGGGCAGATCGCGGCCGTCCCGGTGCTGGTCTTCGTCCTCACCGAGGCGCTCCCCGGGGACGCCGCGGTCAGCGCCGCGGGCGACGACCCCGACCCGGCGCGGATCGCCGCGATCCGCGCCGCGCTGCGGCTGGACCGCCCGGCGGTGGAGCGGTTCGCCGACTGGGCGGGGGAGTTGGCGCACGGCCGGCTGGGCCGCTCGCTGGTCAGCGGCCGTCCGGTCGCCGACCACCTGGCCGACGGTCTCGCCCCGACCCTGCTGCTGGCGGCGATCACCCTGACGCTGCTCGTCCCGGCCGCGGTCGGCCTCGGCCTGCTCGCCGCGCGCCGGGAGGGCGGCCCGCTGGACCGCGCCGTCAGTACGGTGGCCCTCGGGGTGTACGCCGTCCCGGAGTTCGCGCTCGGCGTGCTGCTGACGGCGGTCTTCGCGCTGCGGCTCGGCTGGCTCCCGCCGACCGCCGTCGGCGGGCTCGACCGGCAGCCGGCCGCCCTGGTCCTGCCGGTCGTCGTCCTGCTGGCCCGCCCGGTCTGCTCGATCGCCCGCCTGGTCCGGGCCGGGCTGATCGACGCGATGGCGGCCCCGTACGCCGTCCACGCCCTGCGCTGCGGCGTCCCCCCGGGGCGGGTCCGGCTCGCCCACGCCCTGCCGAACGCCCTGGCCCCGGCCGTCCAGCACCTCGCCCGCACCGCCGACTGGCTGCTCTGCGGGGTGGTCGTGGCCGAGGCGCTGTTCGTGATCCCGGGGCTCGGCACCGTCCTGCTGGACGCGGTCGCCGCCCGCGACGTGCCGGTCGTCCAGGGCCTGGCGGTGCTGTTCGGCACCGTGACCGTGCTGCTGAACCTCGCCGCCGACCTCGCTGCCCGCCGGCTCGCCCCCAGAACGGAGGCCACCGTATGATCCCGACCGCCGACCGCCGCCCCGGCCGCTGCTCCTGCGACTGCGGGGTCTGCCGGGCGGTCGCGCGGCGCTGCCGGTGGCTGCTCCACCGGGTGGGCGGGTCCGTCACCGCCCGTCCGGGCCGGCGCCGCGCGGGGACCCGGTGAGGCGCGGCGGCCCGGTGGGGCGCTACGGGCTCGGCCTCGCGCTGGTCGCCGTGCCGCTGCTGCTCGCGGTGGGCGGGCCGCTGCTCGTGGGCGAGCCGGGGCCACGCGGGGTCTCCTACACGGCGGGCGGCGGCCACTGGCTGGGCACGGATTTCGCCGGCCGCGACGTCCTGCGCCAAGTCCTGCTCGGTGGAAGGTCGGTGGTGCTGGTGGCGGTCACCGCGACGGCGCTCGCGTACGCGCTGGCGCTGCCGCTCGCGCTGGCCGCCGCGCTGACCGGCCGGTCCTGGGTCGAGGAGCTGCTCCTGCGGCCGCTGGACGTGCTGATCGCCGTACCCGCTCTGCTGCTCGTCCTGCTGGTCGCCACCGCGACGGAGCCCGGACCGGCCGGGCTGGCCGTCCTGGTCGGGGCGGCGGCGGTGCCGGACGTCGCCCGGGTGGTGCACGCGGCGGCGGTGGCGGCGTCGTCCCGTCCGGTCGTCGAGGCGCTGCGGCTGCACGGCGAGTCCTGGTGGCGGATCGCGTTCGGCCAGGTCGCCCGGACGATCCGCCGCACGCTGGCCGCCGACGCGGGCACCCGGCTGGTCGGCGCCCTGTACCTGGTGGCGACGGCGGCCTTCCTCGGGGTCGGGGTGCAGCCGGACGCCGCCGACTGGGCGGTGATGGTCGACCGCAACCGGCCGGGGCTGTTCCTCCAGCCGTGGGCGGTGGTCGTCCCGGCGCTGCTGGTGGCCGGGCTGTCCACCGGCACCAACCTGCTGTTCGACGCGGCCCTGGACCGGTCCGGCCCACGCGGACGGGGGTCGGCGGCATGACGGGGATCGACGGCCTGACGGGGGCCGCGCTGGCGACCGTGGACGGCCTGCGGGTGTGGGTCGGCGACCGGGTACTGGTGGACGGGGTGTCCCTGCGGGTGCGCCCCGGCCGGGTGACGGCCCTGGTGGGACCGTCCGGCAGCGGCAAGACGACGACCGCGCTCGCCCTGCTGGGCGCGTACCCGGAGGGCGCCCGGGTGTCGGGCACGGTCACCCTCGCCGGGTCGGCCGGGGCGGCCGGGTCGGCCGGGCCCCTGGTCGGCCATGTGCCGCAGCACCCCGGCGCCGTGCTCAACCCGGCCCGCCGGGTGGGCGGGCTGCTGGGCGACCTCGCCCGGATCCACGGCGGCGGCCCGGAGGCCGTCCGAAAGGCGCTGCGGGGCGCCGAACTCTCCGACGTACAGGGCCTGTTGCGGCGCTTCCCGCACCAGCTCTCGGGCGGCCAGCAGCAACGCGTGGTGCTCGCCCAGGCGTTGCTCACCGGCGCCCGGGTGATCGTCGCCGACGAACCGACCACCGGCCAGGACCCGGACACCACGCGCCGGCTGGCCGCCCTGCTCGGCCGGCTCACCGCCCGCGGCGTCGGGCTGCTCCTGCTGAGCCACGACCTCGCCCTGGTACGGGAGTTGGCCGACGAGGTGGTGCTCCTGGCGGACGGCCGCGCGGTGCGGACCGGCCCGCCGTCCGAGGTCCTGCGCGCACCGCTCCCCGCACCACCGCGCGTACGGCCGCCCGCGCCGCCCGCGTCGGCCTCGCCGGTCCGCCTCGACGTCACCGGTCTCACCGCCCGCCACCCCGGCGGCGCGGTGGTGCTGCGCGAGGTCGGGCTGACCCTGCGGGCGGGGGAGTGCCTGGCCCTGGTCGGCCGCTCGGGCAGCGGCAAGACCACCCTGGGCCGCTGCCTGGCCGGGCTCCACCCGCGCCACGAGGGCACCGTCCGGCTGGACGGCGAGCCGCTGCCGCGCAGCGTCCGGCGGCGCGGACGACGAGGGCTGGCCGCCGTGCAGTACGTGTTCCAGGACGCCCGGGCGGCGTTCGCCGACCACCGTCCGGTGCTCGACCAGGTCGCCCGCGCGGCGGTCCGGCTGCGCGGCCTGACCCCGGCGGAGGCCGCCGCGGAGGCCGCCGAACTGCTCGCCGGGCTCGGGCTCGACCCGGGGAAGGCGGCCCGTCCGCCCGGCGGACTCTCCGGCGGTGAGCTGCAACGGGCGGCGCTGGCAAGGGCGTTGATCGTCCGCCCGGCGGTGCTGGTGTGCGACGAGATCACCTCCGGGCTGGACGCGCGGACCAGGGCGGCGATCCTCGCCGACCTCGCCGACCGCCGGGACCGCGCCGGGCTGGCGCTGCTGTTCATCTCCCACGACCCGGCGGCCGTCGACACCCTGGCCGACCGCGTGGTCACCCTGGCCGACGGCCGGCTGCGGCCCGCCGCGCCCGCTCACCCCACCGGGTGACCGCCCGCCACCACCCGGGCAACGGAGCGTGCCCGCCGGACGTCGGCGGGGGCGCTCCCCAGGCCGCGCACGCCCCCGGCCTCCCCACCCCCGACGCCCTCACCACCGCCTCACCGGCCCCACACCCGCCGGGTTCGGCGCCGATGCCACACGAATTGTCCGACACGTCCCCAGGCCCTGTCCGGCCGATCCTGCCGGGCGCGCGACGATGGACATCCCGGCTGGACGCACGCCCGGATCACCCAAGTACGTCCAGTACGAGGGCGATCCGGGCGCACGCCCAGCCGGGCGCGTAATGGGGGTACCTCCCGGCCGGAGGCTGGGGGAGCCGCGCGCTGATCCGCCAGGATCGACCGGACAGGGCCTAGGCTGAGGTCGCCCGGACGGCCGGACGGCCGTGGGTGTCGGGAGGGGCCCGGCGGCCGGGCTCTCGGAGGTGGTGCGCGATGGGCAGCGACGGGACGACGGCCGAGGTGCGCTGCGTGGCGGCCGTCCCCTGCTGGGTGAGCCTGATGGCCCACGACCTCGACGTCGCCAAGGCATTCTACGGACCGTTGCTGGGTTGGGAGTTCGAGCCGGGCCCGGACCGCTTCGGCCCGTACGTGCACGCGGTCACCGGCGGGGAGGCGGTGGCCGGGCTCGGCGCGGCGAGCGGCGGCTGGGGCATGCCCGTCGCCTGGACCAGCTACTTCGGGACGGAGAGCGCGGACGCCGCCGCCGACGCGGTGCGTGAGCGCGGTGCGACGCTCGCGGTCGGTCCGCTCTCCTTCGACGCCGGCCGGGTGGCGTTCGCGGCCGATCCGGCGGGCGCGGTGTTCGGGATCTGGGAGGGGCCGCTGGGCCGGGCCCGCCGACTGGACCTGCTGGGCGCCCCGGTCTGGATCGAGCTGCGCACCCCGGACCCGTTCGCGGCGGCGCTCTTCTACGGCGAGGTGTTCCGCTGGGACGGCCGCGACCCGGAGCGGTTCGAGGTCCGCTGGGAGCACGACCGGGTGGTGCTGCGGGCCGAGGGGCACAGCGTCGCCGCGCTCGCCCGGGAGCAGGCGGGCGGTCCGGCGGGGCTGCCCCCGCACTGGGAGGTGTCCTTCGCGGTGGAGGACACGGACGCGGCGCTGATCCGGGCGGAGGAGCTCGGCGGGACGGCGCTCGGGCCGGCGTTCGACTCGCCGTACGGGCGGGTGGCCCGGCTCCAGGACCGGGAGGGCGGCCGGTTCGCGGTGATCAGCGCCAAACCCTGACGAGCCGCGCGGCCCCCCGGCTTCGGGTCAATGGGCGCTACGGCCCGGCCTCGGCGGTCGCCGCCCGTTCGGCCCGCAGCCGTTCGGCGAGCGCGTTCCGGGCGGCGGCCGGCAGGGCCTTGCGCGCGGCGGCGTACACCTGCTTCTCCTCGGTCGCCAGGTGCCGGCGCAGCAGCTCGGTGAGCCCGCCCAGCAGCGGGCCGAGCGCCGGGTCGCCGGGCGGCAGGGCCAGGATGTCCACGAGGTACTGGCCGATCGCGAGGTGGTCGTGGATGCACCGGAACACCGCCGCGCCGCCGTCCGGGACATCGTGCTGGACGACCGGGAAGAGGTGTTCCTCCTCCGCCGCGCAGTGGTCGAGCAGCAGGTCGGCGAGCTGTTCGAGCAGGGGGCCGGGCGGTCCGCCCTCGGCCCGGCCCGCCTCGATCCGGGCGAGCAGGTCCTCCACCGCGCGGTGGTCCGCGGTGAACTCACCCAGGATGTCCGGCCTGCGGTTCATGGCGCGCCCGCCTCTTCTCCGTCGACGTCCGGTGCGCCCCCCGACACCTCCAGTATCCGGCGCCGCGCGCGTTACCCGGAGGTCCGGCCCGCCCTCACGGACCGGGAGCGCTCGGCAGCGGAGCGTTGCGGGGGCCGCTCAGGGACGGTCCCGGCGCCCGGTGAGGGCGAGCAGCCGGGTCTGCGGCCCGGCGTCGTCCGCCACCGGGAGCGGCGGGTCGAAGAGGCCGCTGCCGGAGAGGTCCCCGTAGCCGGTGAACTCGCCGAGCGCGAAGTCGACGAGGTTCTCCGGGAGCCGGGTGCGCCGGCCGATGCCCTCGGCGAGGTCCCAGGTGTGGACGACGGCGTCGGTGGTGAGCTGGTCCAGGTAGTACTGGCCGGAGACGTCGCCGAAGGAGAGGTGCACGGTGAGCTCGGTGGCGCCGGGGACGGCGAAGGCGTCGCGGGCGGCGTCCGCGGCGGTCGTCCAGGCGGTGACCGGGTCCTCGCCGAGGACGTCGCCGTCGAAGCGGCCGCCGACCTCGGAGAGGGTCGCGCCCATCAGCAGCTCGGGCACCCAGAGCTGCTCGCCGGTGAGGTGGTTGACCAGATCGCGGACGGTCCAGCCGGTGCACGGGGTGGGGGCGTCCCACTGGTCGGGGGTGACCAGCCGGACCCGTTCGGTGAAGGCGGCCAGGGCCTCGGCGTGCGGGGTGCCCTTTTCGGCCGATTGTCGGTGTTCGTTGTGATGTGCCATGTCCTGAGCGTGCCCCGCCGCACACCCCCGTACGCCGGTCCGCACCACCTGTGACCCGGCCACGCCAAGCTCATCGGCAGGACAGGTTGTTCAAATTAAAACTTCCAGGTACCGTCGATCCACCCCACTGGTTCGAATTTGAACGAACGAATTCGGCCGGAATCGACGAACCCCCCAACTGATGGAGACGCGCATGCCGAGCAGCAGCCCGAGCACGACCGCCCCCACCACCGCCCCCGCCGCCGCCGGGGCCTTCCCCGGATCCGCGGCCACCTCCCCGCACGCCTACGACGCCGGCCTACTGCTACTGCGCCTGGTGCTCGGCCTGACCATGGCCGGGCACGGCAGCCAGAAGCTGTTCGGCTGGTTCGGCGGCGGCGGGATCGACGGCACCGGCGCGTTCTTCGAGATGAAGGGCTACCCGGCGGCCAAGCTCATGGCCGTCGTGGCCGGTCTCACCGAGTTCGGCGGCGGCCTCGCGCTCGCCGTCGGCCTGCTGGCCCCGCTGGCCGCCGCCGCGATCCTCGGCACGATGATCAACGCCATCGTCGTCACCTGGAGCGGCTCCTTCTTCGCCATGAAGGGCGGCAGCGAGTACGAGATCCTGCTGATCGTCGCCGCCGCGGCGCTCGCGCTGACCGGCCCGGGCAGCTACGCCGTGGACCGCTACCTGCCGGTGGTGCGCTCGCACCGGCTGAGCTACGGCGCCGGCGCCGTCCTGCTCGCTCTCGTCACGGCCGGTGTCGTGCTGCTGATTCGCAGCTGACGCCGGGGGCGCGGCCGCCTGGTCCGCACCCCGCACCGAGGCCGCCGGTCCACCGACCGGCGGCCTTCGCGTTGTCCGGATCCTCCGGCCTCCGCGTTGTCCGGATCCTCCGCCCGTGGGTGCTTCTGTCGCCCCGGCGGCTCTCGCCGTTCTGCGGACGTCCCGTGAAGTTCCCGCGCGGAAGAGGAAGTTGCCGTCATTCCGCGCTCCCGAGGGGTTCCCCGGCCATGTGATGTATGCCATTGTACATGTCACACTCCCCACCGGTACTCGGTGTCACCGCCCCAACGGTGCCGCCGCAACGGTCCTCGCCACCCCACCGGCCGCGCCCTCACGCGGTCGACGAAGGCCCGGAGGCCCCCACGTGAGAGCCGCACGTTCTCTGCACCAACTACCCCGCTTCGCAAGGCTGTTGACGCTGATCCTGGCGATGCTCGTGGCCGTCGGCCTGTTCGCCCCGTGGGCTCAGGCGGCCCCCGGGTCGACCTCGCCGCAGCCCGGCGGCGGCTCGCCCGCCGCCTCGGCCGGACCCACCGGCCTGGCGCCGCAGCCCGCGATCGGTGACACGCCGGACGCGCACGGCAAGCACGCGCCCGTCCCGGCCCGGGAGCGCGCCCCGTTCTCGACCACGGTCCCGGAGCGCGCCGACTCCCTGTCGGCGGCGGAGCGGAAGGCCGAACTGGCCAAGGCCTTCGGCGAGAGCGCCCCCACGGCACTCGCCGAACAGCCCTGCAACATCCCGGACTTCACCGGGCGCACCGGAAGTGCCCTGGTCCAGGCCGTGAAGGCCGCCGACCTCGGCTGTGTCAACAGCCTGTTCAACCTGCTCGGCGCGGACGCGCGCGGCGCGTTCCGCGAGTCCCAGATGGTCACGGTGGCCGACGCCCTGCGCGACAACGCCGCCGCCTACCCGGGCGACAACTCCATCTCCACCGGCCAGTTGGTGCTCTTCCTGCGGGCCGGCTACTTCGTGCAGTGGTACCACCCGTCCGACGTCGGCACCTACGGCACCGCCCTGCAGACCTCGATCCGCGGCGCGCTGGACACCTTCTTCAACAGCGCGCACTCCCGCGACGTCACCTCCGCCAACGCCGGCACGCTCGGCGAGGCGATCACCCTGATCGACAGCGCGCAGGAGAACGTGCGCTACCTCCCGGTGGTCAAGCGCCTGTTGGGCGCGTACGACGCCGCCACCCACAACCCGGCGAACCTGGGCAACGCGCTCAACGGCGTGTTCACCGTACTGTGGCGCGGCCACCAGACGGCCGGCTTCGTCGACGCGGTGCGGGCCGACCCGAGCATCCTCGACACGCTCTACTCCTTCGCCACCGCCAACGGCGCCCTGCTCGGCGGCGACTACACCTTCCTGGTCTACAACGCCACCCGTGAGCTGGGCCGCTTCGTGCAGTACCCGGCGCTCCAGCCCAAGGTCCGCCCGCTGCTGAAGGGGCTGGCCGACCGGTCCTCGCCCAGCGGCAGCACCGCCCACCAGTGGGCTGCCGCCGCCGAGATGGCCGAGGCCTACGACGCCGGCAACTGCTCCTACTACGGCACCTGCGACGCTCCCGCCCGGCTCAAGTCGGCGGTGCTGAAGGTCAGTTACACCTGCAGCCCGAGCATCCGGATCATCGCCCAGGCGCTGGACGCCACGCAGTTGACCACCGCCTGCTCCAGCCTGACCGGCCAGGACGCGTACTTCCACGCGGTCGCCAAGGACAACGGCCCGGTCGCGGACGACCGGAACACCACCATCGAGGTCGTGGTCTTCCACAACCGCTTCGACTACGGGGTGTTCGCCGCCAGCATCTTCGGCATCGACACCAACAACGGCGGCATGTACCTGGAGGGCAAGCCCAACGAGGCCGGCAACCAGCCGCGCTTCGTCGCCTACGAGGCCGACTGGATGCGCCCCGACTTCCAGATCTGGAACCTCAACCACGAGTACACCCACTACCTCGACGGCCGGTTCGACATGTACGGCGACTTCAACGCCGGCGTGACCACCCCGACCATCTGGTGGATCGAGGGCTTCGCCGAGTACGTCTCCTACTCGTACCGCAAGGTGGCCTACGACGCGGCGATCGCCGCCGCCGGCCGCCACACCTACAAGCTCTCCACCCTCTTCGACACCACCTACGACAACACCGACACCGAGCGGACCTACCGCTGGGGCTACCTGGCCGTCCGCTACATGCTGGAGCAGCACCGCGCCGACGTCGACGCCGTGCTCGCCAAGTACCGCGCCGGCGACTGGAACGGCGCCCGCACCATCCTCAAGACCACCATCGGCACCCGCTACGACGCCGACTTCGACGGCTGGCTGACCCGCTGCGCGGCCGGAGCCTGCTCCGGCACCACCAACCCGCCCGGCAACCAGCCGCCCACCGCCGCCTTCACCACCGCGATCGGCGAGCTGGCGGTCACCTTCGTCAACCGCTCCACCGACCCGGACGGCAAGATCGCCGCCCACGCCTGGGACTTCGGCGACGGCACCACCGCCACCACCGCCAACCCGACCAAGTGGTACACCAAGGCCGGCACCTACACCGTCACCCTCACCGTGACCGACGACAAGGGCGCCACCGCGAGCACCCGGCAGAACGTCACCGTGGCCGGCCTGCCGGAGTGCTCGGCCGCCGACACCCGCGTGCTGGACAAGAACTGCCGGCGAAGCAACCTCTCGGCGGCCACCGGCAACTACGCGCACTTCTACCTGTACCTGCCCGCCGGGGTGAAGCAGCTGAAGCTCACCAGCACGGGCGGCACCGGGAACGCCGACCTCTACTACAACGCCACGAACTGGGCGTACACCAACGCCTACTCCGCCAAGTCCACCAACGCGGGCAACAACACCGAGACCCTGACCATCACCAACCCGCCGGCCGGCTACGTCTACCTGAGCCTCTACGCCCAGCAGGGCTTCTCCGGCGCGAACATCAAGGCCGAGTACTGACCGTGACCGCGGGGCACTGACCGCGGACGAGGGCCGGAGGCCCCCGGCGGCGCGCGAACGGCGCGCCGCCGGGGGCCTCGCCGCCGTTCGGGGGCCGCCGTGCGCCGACCGTCAAGCGCCGATCCGGACCAGCGCGAGCGAGATGTTGTCCGGCCCGCCGGCCTCGATCGCCGCCTTCCAGAGATCGAACGCCGCCCGCCCGTCGGCCCGCTCGGACGCCTCCGCCGGGTTCCCCAGCAGCGCCGTCAGCTCCTCCTCCGGCACCGCGTCGGTCAGCCCGTCGCTGCACACCAGGTACCGGTCGCCGACGGCCAGCGGCGCGCTGCGGATGTGCGGTTCGACGAAGGTCAGGCCGAGCGAGCCGCCGAGGCTCTGGGTGATCAGGGCGGTGGTGCGCCGTCCGGGCGGCAGCGGCGGGCTGTCGTCCACGCTGACCCGGCGCAGCCCGCCGTCGACGATCCGGTAGACCCGGCTGTCGCCGACGTTGAAGACCACCACCCGCTCCTCCAGCAGCACCAGCCCCGCGACCGTGGTGCCCATCGCGGCCAGCTCGGGCGTGTCCCCGGCCGCCGCGTACACCGCCTGGTTGCAGCTCTGGAGGGCCTCCCGGACGCTCTCCTCGCCGTCGAGGTCCGGTCCTGCGGCGGCCAGCCGCCGGGCGACCAGCGCGCTCGCGACCTCGCCGCCGGGGTGGCCGCCGAGCCCGTCGGCGACCGCGACCACGCAGGGCGGGCCGAGCGGGAAGAGCAGGGACTGCGGGTTGGTGGTGACGGTCGCGCAGAGTGTCCACGGCCCGACGGTGAGGCTGTCCTCGTTCCGCTCGCGCACCAGGCCCTCGTGGCTCAGCGCGCTCACCGCGATGTACGCCGTCATTCGGTTCGCCGCCCTTCGGGGACTCCGGCCCTGCGTCCCGGCTCCTCCCATTGTCGCGCCACCGTCCTGCGGACCGGCCACCCGACCCTGCTCCCGGACGCCGTGCGCGGCCGTCGTGCGCGGCCGTCGTGCGGTCTCGGGACAGGAGTCGGGCGCTGGGGGGAATATCCGGCGCGGGGTGGATGCTAAGGTGGTTGAAACTTTGACGATCGGATCCTGAGCCGGGATTCCCCAGCGGGATCACCAGGAGTGTGGTGAGCAACATGCAGTTCGGAATCTTCACCGTCGGCGATGTCACCCCCGACCCGACCACCGGCCGCACCCCCAGCGAGCACGAGCGGATCAAGGCGACCGTGGCCATCGCGCGCAAGGCGGAGGAGGTCGGCCTGGACGTCTTCGCGACGGGTGAGCACCACAACCCGCCGTTCGTGCCGTCCTCCCCGACCACCCTGCTCGGCTACATCGCCGCGCAGACCGAGCGCATCATCCTCTCCACCTCGACCACCCTGATCACCACCAACGACCCGGTGAAGATCGCCGAGGACTACGCGGTGCTCCAGCACCTCGCCGACGGCCGGGTGGACCTCATGATGGGCCGCGGCAACACCGGCCCGGTCTACCCGTGGTTCGGCAAGGACATCCGCCAGGGCATCCCGCTCGCGATCGAGAACTACGCGCTGCTGCACCAGCTGTGGCGCGAGGACGTGGTCGACTGGTCGGGCCGCTTCCGCACCCCGCTGCAGTCCTTCACCGCCACCCCGCGCCCGCTGGACGGCGTCCCGCCGTTCGTCTGGCACGGCTCGATCCGCAGCCCGGAGATCGCGGAGCAGGCCGCCTACTACGGTGACGGCTTCTTCGCGAACAACATCTTCTGGCCCAAGGAGCACTTCCAGAAGCTGGTCAACCTCTACCGGGAGCGCTACGCCCACTACGGGCACGGCACCCCCGAGCAGGCGATTGTCGGCCTCGGCGGCCAGGTGTTCATGCGGAAGAACTCGCAGGACGCGGTGCGCGAGTTCCGCCCGTACTTCGACAACGCGCCGGTGTACGGACACGGGCCGTCGCTGGAGGAGTTCACCGCGGAGACCCCGCTCACCGTCGGCAGCCCGCAGGAGGTCATCGAGAAGACGCTGGCCTTCCGCGACACCTTCGGCGACTACCAGCGCCAGCTGTTCCTGATGGACCACGCCGGCCTGCCGCTGAAGACCGTGCTGGAGCAACTGGACCTGCTCGGCGAGGAGGTCCTGCCGGTGCTGCGCGAGGAGTTCGCCAAGGGCCGCCCCGCCGGCGTCCCGGACGCGCCGACCCACGCCTCCCGGGTCGCCGCCGAGCGTGCCCGCCAGGAGCAGGACGAGACCGCCGCGAACCCCGAGGAGAACCCGGAGGTGTCCAAGTGACCGCGTACCGACTGGTGGTGATCAGCGCCGGGCTGAGCAAGCCGTCCTCGACGCGGCTGCTCGCCGACCGGCTCGCCGACTCGACGGTGCGTCAACTCGCGGTCGAGGGGCGGACGGTGGACGTCCAGGTGGTCGAACTCCGGGACCTCGCCACCGACATCGCGCACAACTTCGTCACCGGCTTCCCCGGCCCCGCGCTGCGCGAGGCGATCGAGGCGGTCACCCGGGCCGACGGGCTGATCGCGGTGACGCCGATCTTCGCCGCCTCCTACAGCGGGCTGTTCAAGTCGTTCTTCGACGTGATCGACCCCGACGCGCTCACCGGCAAGCCGGTGCTGATCGCCGCCACCGGCGGCACGGCCCGGCACTCGCTGGCGCTGGAGCACGCCGTCCGTCCGCTGTTCGGCTACCTGCGCTCGGTGGTCGTGCCGACGTCGGTGTACGCGGCCACCGACGACTGGGGCACCACGGGGGACCGGCTCACCGACGGCCTCCCGGGCCGGATGGACCGGGCCGCCGGGGAACTCGCCGGGCTGCTCGCCGGCCGCGCCCCCGCTGGCCCGGGCGCGGGCGACACGGCGCGGGCGGAGACGGAGGCCGTGGTGCCGTTCGCGCAGCAGCTGGCGGCCCTGCGGGCCTGACGGCGGCGCGCGCGGCGGTACCGAGAGACGGTACGGAGAGACCTGACAGGGGCGGGCCCGAGCACTTCGGGCCCGCCCCTTCGCGCGCCCTCAGCCCTCAGCCCTCAGCCCACCCGGGCGTCGTACGAGGCCCGGGCCGTCGCGATCTCGCGCTGGTGCGTCTCCGTCCAGGTGACCAGCGACCGGACGGTCTCGTGCAGGGTCCGCCCGAGCGGCGTCAGCGCGTAGTCGACCCGCGGCGGCACCACGGCGTGCACCGTCCGCTCGACCAGGCCGTCCCGCTCCAGCTGCCGCAGGGTGACAGTCAGCATCCGCTGGCTGACACCGTCGATCTCCCGCCGCAGCTCGGTGAAGCGCAGCGACCCGCGGTCCAGCAGGGCGATGACCAGCAGCGACCACTTGTCGGCGATCCGGTCGAGGATCTGCCGCACCTCGCAGTCCTCCCGGGTGTCCCACTGGAGCACGTCGTAGTCGTCCCCGGTGACTTCGCAGTGCGTCGGTGACTTCAAAGTGCCTTCTTCCATGGCTCCTGATGCTGCCTCAGGATGGCCATGGTTACAAGAGGGAACCGACCGGACCGAGGGGAACCGTCCCGTCCGGAGTCCCCGCCTCCCTGCCTCCCCGCGCACTTCCAGGAGACCACCGTGTCCGCGTCCTCAGCCGTGCCCGAAACCGGCCGCCCGGCCGCCGATCCGCCGGCGACCGCCCCACCGGCCGCCGCCCCAACCGCCGGCCCGGCCACCGCCCCGCCGTCCTCCCGGCTCACCGGCCGGGAGGCGGCCGTGCTCCTCGTGCTCTGCGGCGCGATCTTCCTGGAGGGCATCGACGTCGCCATGCTCAACGTCGCGCTCCCGTCGATCCGCGCCGACCTCGGCATGGACGCCGGCTCGCTCAGCTGGGTGGTGAGCGCCTACGTCCTCGGCTACGGCGGCTTCATGCTGCTCGGCGGACGCACCGCCGACCTGCTCGGACGGCGCCGGACCTTCCTCTTCTGGCTCACCGTCTTCGTCCTCTGCTCCGGCCTCGGCGGCCTCGCCGGCAGCCCCTGGGTCCTGATCCTGGCCCGCTTCGTCACGGGCCTGTCGGCGGCCTTCATGACCCCCGCCGGCTTGGCGATCATCACCACCGTCTTCGCCGAGGGCCCCCGCCGCAACCGCGCCCTGCTGATCTACGCGGGCACCGCCGCGGCCGGCTTCTCGCTCGGCCTGGTGGCCGGCGGCCTGCTCACCGCCGTCGGTTGGCGCTGGGTCTTCTTCGCCCCGGTCCTGCTCGCCGGCGGCCTGCTGGCCGCCGCCGTGCCGCTGCTCCCGCGCGACCAGGCGCCCGCCCGCCGCCCCGGCGAACGCTTCGACCTCGCGGGAGCCGCCACCGCCACCGGTGCCATGCTGCTGCTCGTCCAGGCGGTGGTGCGGCTCGGCGAGCCCGACGCGGCCGGCGGTCCGACCCTCGCCCTGCTCGCCGCCGGCCTGGTCCTGCTGGCCGCCTTCGTCGCCGTCGAACGGCGTTCCGCCGCCCCGCTGGTCCGCCTCGGCCTGCTGCGTTCCGGTCCACTGCTGCGGGCGAACATCGGCGCGCTGCTGTTCGCCGCCTCCTTCTTCGCCTTCCAGTTCGTCGTCACCCTCTACCTGCAGGACCTGCGCGGCTGGTCCCCGCTGCAGACCGGCCTCGCACTGCTCGCCGTCGGCGTGGACTCGGTGCTCGCGCCGACCCTCACTCCCCGGCTGGTCGAGCGCTTCGGCAACGTCCGGGTGATCCTCGGCGGCTTCTGCCTGGCGGTGCTCTCCTACGCGCTGTTCCTGCCGGTCGGGCCGGACTGGACGTACCCGATGATGTTCCCGACCATGCTCCTCACCGGGCTGGCCTTCGCCCTCGCCTACGGGCCGCTGACCATCGCCGCCACCGACGGCGTCGCGGAGGAGGAGCAGGGGCTGGCCGGCGGCCTGCTCAACACCGCCTTCCAGTTCGGCGCGGCGCTCGGCCTCTCGGCGGCCACCACCGTCAGCCTGGCCGTCGGCGGCGCCTCCGGCACCGCCCGGGCGGACGGCCTGCGGGCCGCGCTGCTGGTCCCGGTCGTGGCGGTCGCCCTCGGCGCCGCGGTCACCGCCCTCGGCCTGCGCCGCGACCGCGTCCGCGTCCGGTCCTGACCGGCCGGTTCTTCGACCGACGGCCCTTCACCGGCACCGGTGAAGGGCCGGCCCCGCGCCGTTTCCCGGCCTGCCGCCCGTGCCGAAATGTCCGCTCTGCGGTGTAATCGTACGAATGACCAGACCCCGGAGACCGGAGTCCGCCGATGCCGCCAGAGCCGTTGCCGTTCCCCGACCCGTCGCCCACCGACCCGCTGCCCACCGACCCGCCGCCCCCGCAGCCCGTCCTCTCCCCGCTCACCACCGCCGCGATCTTCCTCGTCCTCACCGTCGACCCCGGCGGCGAGCCCGCCGTCCGGGCCCTGCTGCCCGACCTGGCGGGCCTGCGCCGTTCGGTCGGCTTCCGGGCCCTCGACGCCGGCCTGACCTGCGTCACCGGCATCGGATCGGACGCCTGGGACCGGCTCTTCGCGGGCCCCCGCCCCGCCGAACTCCACCCCTTCCGGGAGATCTCCGGCGCCCGCCACCGGGCCCCGGCCACCCCCGGTGACCTGCTGTTCCACCTCCGCGCTGCCCGGCTGGACCTCTGCTTCGAACTCGCCGGCCAGCTCACCAGCCGACTCGCCGGCGCCGCGACCGTGGTCGACGCCGTGCACGGCTTCCGCTACTTCGACGACCGCGACCTGCTCGGCTTCGTCGACGGCACCGAGAACCCCGAGGGCCGCGCGGCGGACGCCGCCGTCCTGATCGGGGCGGAGGACCCGGACTTCGCCGGCGGCAGCTACGTGACGGTCCAGAAGTACCTGCACGACCTCGACGCCTGGAACCGGCTCCCCGTCGAGGCGCAGGAACGCGCGGTCGGCCGCACCAAGCTCACCGACATCGAACTCGACGACGACACCAAGCCCGCCGACTCGCACGTCGCGCTCACCACCGTCACCGGCCCGGACGGCGAGGAGCGGCAGATCATGCGGTTCAACATGGCGTTCGGCTCGTTCGGCGGGGGCGGGGAGTTCGGGACGTACTTCATCGGGTACTCCCGCACGCCGGCGGTCACCGAGGAGATGCTGGAGAACATGTTCGTCGGCCGCCCCCCGGGCGCCCACGACCGGCTGCTCGACTTCTCCACCGCGGTCACCGGCACGCTCTTCCACGTCCCCAGCGCCGACTTCCTGGACGACCCGCCCCCGGCGCCGGACACCACCGCCGCGTCCGTCCCCACCGCCGTCCCCACCGCCGTCCCCACTCTCCTCCCCGCCGACGGCTCCCTCGCCATCGGCAGCCTGAAAGGCACCCCCGCGCCATGAACAACCTGCACCGCGAACTCGCCCCCGTCTCCGCCGCGGCCTGGGCGGAGATCGAGGAGGAGGCCCGGGAGACCTTCAAACTCCACCTCGCCGGCCGCCGGGTCGTCGACCTGAGCGGCCCGGACGGCCCCGCCCTCGCCGCCGTCGGCACCGGCCACCTCACCGCCATCGAACCGCCCGCCCCGGGCGTCCAGGCGCACGCCCGCGAGGTCCGCCCGCTCGTCGAACTCCGGGTGCCCTTCTCGGTCGACCGCGCCGCCGTCGACGACGTCGAACGCGGCTCCCGCGACTCCGACTGGCAGCCGGTCAAGGACGCCGCCCGCACCCTCGCCCTCACCGAGGACCGCGCCCTCTTCGACGGCTACCCGGCCGCCGGCATCGAGGGCATCCGCACCGCCGCCACCAACCCCGCCGTCCCGCTCCCCGCCGACGTCCGCGAATACCCCGAGGCCGTCAGCCGCGCCCTCACCACCCTCCGCCTGGCCGGCGTCGGCGGCCCCTACGCCCTCCTCCTCGGCGCCGACGCCTACACCGCCGTCAACGAAACCTCCGACCACGGCTACCCCATCGCCAGCCACATCGCCCGCCTCCTCGACGGCGAGCTGATCTGGGCCCCCGCCATCGAGGGCGCCCTGCTCCTCTCCACCCGCGGCGGCGACGCCACCCTCGTCCTCGGCCAGGACGTCTCCGTCGGCTACCTCTCCCACACCGCCGACACCATCGCCCTCTACCTCCAGGAGTCCCTCACCGCCCGCATCCTCACCCCCGAAGCCGCCGTCCCCCTGACGGCGGCCCACTGACGCCCCCACCCCACCGGAGCCGGTGCACCCCCGCACCGGCTCCGGATCCGGACGAGGGTCTATGTGATGTCGTGATCAAGTTCGAGGGTGTGATCTAGACCCGTACTTCGCGGGTGACCGTTTCAGGTCTGTGGCCAGCGGGTTTGTGTGATGT
>NZ_JBHSOF010000091.1:0-17793 GCF_042656005.1 Kitasatospora misakiensis
CTGCGGCGCGACAGCCGGTCCGGCCGCCGGAGCGGCGGCGGCCGCGGGTGCCGGGGCGGATGGCGCCACCGGGGGCGCGGACGCCACCGGACGCGCCGGCTGGGCACCCCAGCCGCCCCCACCGCCACCGCCGCTGCTCCCTCCTGCGTTACCACTCCCGCCGCCGAAGCCGCCGGTGGCGCCGCCGCCGGGACCGCCCGCGCCACCGGACGGATCGACGATGCACTCGATCCGCCAGTCCACGCCGAGCGCGTCCGCCAGCGCGGCGCGCAGCACGTCGTCGCTGTTGCTGCTCACGAAGCTGTCGCGGGCGCCCGCGTTGATGAACGAGACCTGGAGCACGCTGCCGTCGAACCCGGCCACCTGGCCGTTCTGGCTGAGCAGGATCCAGGTGAACCGGCGCCGGTTCTTCACCGCCTCCAGGATCTGCGGCCACAGCTGCCGCACCTGGCCCGCGCCCTGCTGCGCCGCCGGCGACGGCTGCCCACCGGGCGCCGGAGCGGGAGCGGCGGCGGCCACCGGGGCGGGCTGCACCGGAGCCGGGGCCGGCGGCACGGGCGCCACCGGGGCGGGCCCCGGGGCCGGGGCGGCCTCCGCCGCGGGGGCCTCCCCGGCCGGCGGGAAGCTCCGCTTGATCGGCCAGGCCCCGGGCGCCGGCCCGGCCGGCGGCGCGGGGGCGGGCTGCACCGGAGCCGGGGCCACCGCCTGCTGCACGGGCTGCACCACCTCCGGCGCTACGGCCACCGGCGGCGCGGCCACCGGCGGCGCGGGGGCAACGGTCGGCAGGGCGCCGGCCATCCCACCCCCACCCGCGACGAAGCCACCGGTCGCGGCCCGCCGCTCCAGCTTGTCCAGCCGCGCCTGGAGGGACAGCTCGTCGCTGTACGCGCCCGGCAGCATCACCCGGGCGCAGATCAGCTCCAGCTGGAGCCGGGGCGCCGCGTTGCCGCGCATCTCCGTCAGCCCGGTGTTGACGAGGTCCGCCGCCCGGCTCAGCTCCGCCGCGCCGAACGCGTCCGCCTGCGCCTGCATCACCGCGATCCGGTCCGCCGGGGCGTCGATCAGCCCCTTCTCCCCCGCGTCCGGCACCGTGGCGAGGATCACGAGGTCCCGCAGCCGCTCCAGCAGGTCCGCGACGAACCGCCGCGGGTCGTGGCCGCCCTCGACCACCCGGTCGATCACCTGGAAGACCGTCGCCCCGTCCTGCGCGGCGAACGCGTCCACCACCTCGTCCAGCAGCGCCGAGTCCGTGTACCCGAGCAGCGCGGTCGCCATCCGGTACGTCACGCCGCCCTCGGTGGCGCCGGCCAGCAACTGGTCCATCACCGACATCGAGTCACGCACCGACCCGGCGCCCGCCCGCACCACCAGCGGGAACACGGTGTCCTCGACCTGGATCCCCTCCCGGCCGCACACCTCCGCCAGGTAGTCCCGCAGCGTGCCGGGCGGCACCAGCCGGAACGGATAGTGGTGCGTCCGGGACCGGATCGTCCCGATCACCTTCTCCGGCTCGGTGGTGGCGAAGATGAACTTCAGGTGCTCCGGCGGCTCCTCCACCACCTTCAGCAGCGCGTTGAAGCCGGCCGAGGTCACCATGTGCGCCTCGTCCAGGATGAAGATCTTGTACCGGCTGTGCACCGGCGCGAAGAACGCCCGCTCCCGCAGCTCGCGCGCGTCGTCCACACCACCGTGCGAGGCCGCGTCGATCTCGATCACGTCGATCGACCCGGGCCCGCCCGTGGCGAGGTCCCGGCAGGACTGGCACTCACCGCACGGCGTCGGCGTCGGCCCCTGCTCGCAGTTCAGACAGCGGGCCAGGATGCGCGCACTCGTCGTCTTGCCGCAGCCACGTGGGCCACTGAACAGATAGGCGTGATTGACCCTGTTGTTGCGCAGGGCCTGCTGGAGCGGAGCGGTCACGTGCTCCTGCCCGATGACCTCCGCGAAGGTCTCGGGGCGGTAGCGGCGGTACAGGGCTAGGGACACACCCCCGACGATATCGGGACGGACCGACAAACGCGTCGCCCCTCAACGCAAAGACCCCTCGTGCACCCGCCAGAGCCCTCCTACCCTTGCTGCCTTCCGGCCCTGGGGGGGTTCAGAGAGATAACGCCACACGAGGGGCTGCCCCCAACACTACCGGATCCCGACCCCACCCCGACACCACCACCCCGCCCACCCATCCCCAGGCGACCCCCCACCCCCCACCTGCGAGATACGTGGTCGCGACCACCCCTGAACATGTACTAAGCTCTCCCACGGAGGATTCGCCTAGAGGCCTAGGGCGCACGCTTGGAAAGCGTGTTGGGGGCAACCCCTCACGAGTTCGAATCTCGTATCCTCCGCCTCTGCCCACCAGGGCAAACGAAGGCCCGGACCGCTCAGCGGTCCGGGCCTTCGTCGTTCTCTGGTTGCAGTTTTGGTTGCAGTTGAGGTCGCCCACCTAGGACGAGCGGTGCAGGTACGCTGCACGGCACCATGGAAGCATGGACAAAGGTGCCGGGCCTTCACCTACGTCACGGGACCGGAACGTGCGCCGAAACGCCGTGCTACGTCTCTACGACCAGCCGCTGCACCGGGACTGGGCGTTCTGGTTGACGGTCGGCTTCGCCGTAGTGACAGCCCTCGCCATCGGGACAAGCAGCCGGCCTTCTTCCCTGCCCAAGTGGCTGGACACCCTGCTGGCGACGATCACGTTTGCTGTCCTCTTTGGGGTGGTTCCAGCGTGGGGACGTCTGCTCGTACGTCGACGACGCGAACATCATCGACAAAGTGCTCACCCGCCACCACTCGGCTTCATGGGCGCCGCTGCCCCTCGAACGCCGCAGTGGAAGACTCCGACTGAACCACCGCAAGGTCAGGCAGGCACCCCCGCACCACCGATCGCTGTCAGCGCCACCTCCCTGGGCTGGAGAAGCGACCGAAGACTCCCTGGGCCGGTCAGAGATCCCCTGGACTCAGCCGCCACGCCGTTGGCATGGCGTCGCTTGGACGCCGACGGATTTGAACGGCTGCTGTTCGACCTGCTTCGCGCCTTCCCAGAGCATCACAACGTGCAGTGGCTGTCGCATACGCGAGCGCCGGATCGCGGGCGTGACCTTTCGATGGACCGGGTGCTTCACGACAGCACCGGCAGTGTTCGCACCGAGCGAGTCATCGTGCAGGCCAAACACTGGCTTGCCAAGACTGTCGATGTCCCAGCCGTCTCAGGGACCGTGGCGTCCATGAAGCTGTGGGAACCGCCCGTTGTCCGCACGCTGATCATCGCGACAAGCGGACGTTTCTCGAGCGATGCCGTTATGTGGGCGGAGAGGCACAACAACAGCGGCGTCGCACCGTTCATTGAGCTCTGGCCAGACAGCAAGCTCGAATCCCTCCTCGCCCAGAAACCCCGTCTTGCTGCCGCCCATGGCCTTCGATAGGAGGGCAACCATCACTCGACCGGGCGGCAACGGGGATACTGCCCCTGTGACGAACGCATCGCAGCGGCCGCAGGTCGGCTACACGGCTCCGGTCGGATCCATCGATCTGCCAGCCTTCGACGACGACGGCACCACGTACGAAGTCTGGCCGTGCGTTGACTGCCACCCCTGGCACGCCGAGGTGATCCTCGAAGGCCAGGACGTCCTCGTACGCGAGTGGCACGCCGTCGATTGCCCGTTGTTCCAGCAACTGCTCGCAAACGACTGAGGCAAATGCTGCGGCCCTGGACCACCGTGACTGTGGTCCAGGGCCGCAGCGCGAGCCTTGGCCGATGGCCAGAACAGGCTCTACCAGTCAGAGCTGTCGCCGTACTTGCCCGGGTTCTGAGCTCGATCGACGGCCTGCTCCAGAGCCTCGCCGAAGGCAGCCGCGACCGCGACCTTATCCGTGCCCCGAACCTGGACCTCGACGAGCTGCTCGGGGCCGGGCCGACGGGCCGTTCGCCAAGACGCTGACCGATCGGTGTAGAGGTCCGGCTCGAAGTCCCAAGCAGCGACCGACCACTGCTCGGGCACGGCCAGGTCTACCCGCTCACCTCCGGGGCGGAGCGCGGCGTAAGCGTGGAAGATGACCTTCTGGTCGACAGAGCGATCCCGGATCGCCCGGCGTCCGCCCGGCCCCTCGTTGTCCCACTTCGCCTGGTCCCAGACCTCGACCCCGGCTGAGTGGCCGGGACGCTCGGCATTCCACCGATCGACCAGAGCCAAGGCGTGCTCTCGGTCCAGGAACGGCACGAGCTGCCGACCAAGGTTGGCGACGAAGACCACCGGCTGGTCCGAGACCGGATCGGCGCTCGGCTGGGGCAGAGAAAGCTCAGCCTGGGCCGGACCAGCATCGGTCTCGCTGTTGCCTGTCGGACCGCCCGCAGGCCAGAGCAGGCCGCCGATCTTGTCGGCAGTCTGCCGGAGCACAGGACTGGTCATGTGCTGGTAGCGCCGCCGCATCCGGGCGGACTTGCCGGGCTCCCAGCCCATGATGGCGTCGACCACGGCGTCGGGCACGCCGAGGATCAGCAGCACGGTGGCGGCGGTGTGCCGGGCGTCGTGAAGCCGGGCGTCGCGGACCTCGGCGGCCTTCAGCAGGTCCTTCCACCGGTGGTAGTCGGTGTTGGGGTTGAGCGGTTCGCCGACCTCCGAGGTGAAGACGTACTCCTTCTCGACCCAGAGGTCGCGGGCACGCAGGCGTTCGCGGTCCTGCGTCTCCTTGTGCTGGGCCAGGAGCTTCATCAGCTCCTCGGGCACGCCGATCGGCCGCTTGCCTGCCTTCGACTTGGTGGACTTGGTCTCGCGCCGAATGTTGATCTTCGTCGGGCAGTAGCCGGGCTTTCGCCCGCAGCGGTCGCCGCAGCCGTGCTTGTAGCGGGGCCGCAGCCGACCACGCCGCACCAGGATGACGCCGGCCTCGAAGTCGACGTCCTCCCACTGGAGTCCGAGCACCTCGCCCTGGCGGAGCCCTAGCGCGAGGGCGATGACCCATCGGGCGGTGTTGCGGACCTTGGCCGCTTCGAGCAGGAGCCGCTGGACCTCCTCGACCGAGTACGGTTCGACCTCCGTCTCGTCCAGTACCGGGGCCTTGGCGATCGTCGCCGGGTTCTCGGTGATGGCCTTGCGGCGGACCGCCTCGTTCAACGCCACGCGGACCGTGCGGTGGACCTGATGAGCGGTCCCCGCCGAGCTGCCGGCACCCTGCATCTTCGCGTAAAGGCGTTCGAGGTGCTCGGGTTCGAGCTTCTCCAGGCGGTGTGCTCCGAGGCCGGGTATGAGGTGGTGGTAGACGGCGACGCGGTAGCCGTCGATGGTGTTCTCGCCCACTGTGAGGGCCGCGATGTTCTCGACCCAGTGGGTGAGCCAGCTCTCGACGGTCCAGCGCTGGCCGGCCTTGGGCACCTTGCCCTTGTCGCGCTTGGCCTCCAGGTCGCGGACGGCCTTGGTGATCTCCGGGCGGGTCTTGCGGGTGACGTGCCGGCGGTCGGGGAGGCCGTTGTCCTTCACGCCGACCGTGACGTAGCCGTGCCACCGCCCGTCCTTGGCCTGGTAGATCGTCGAATCGCCGTTGGGCTTGCGGGACTTGGTCATGAAGCCCCCCTCACGCCACGAGCGCGACAGTGGCGCCGGCCCGGCTCGCGATGTAGTCGTTCAGCGCCTGGGCGGGGATCCGGCGCAGGCGACCGATCCTCACGGACGACACCTCGCCCGACGCCACGAGGGCGTACATCGTGGTGCGGCCGACGCCGAGGCGGCGGGCGGCTTCCTCGACCGTGAGGGCGACGAGGGTGGGGTCGGGAGCCGCATCGCAGTTCGCGACGAGGGCGAGCAGGCTCTGCTCGGGAAGACCCAGTGCCTCCGAGAGGCGGGCAAGGGAAAGGACGGACTGAGGCATGGGACTCCTCGGCGACCGCGCGGGGCTGGCACCCCGGGCGGCTGATCGTGTGTGATGGGTGGTCATGGCGGCGCGATCCCTCGCTCAGGCGCGCTAACACCTGGAGCGAGACGCGGACGGTTCTGGCGGTCCGTCGCGCGTGCCGCGTGGTAGCTCAGCTCGGGCTGGGCAGCCCGTCGGCTCCTACTCGAAGATCCTCTTCGGGGGGCGGTTGTACACGCCTGCGGGATCCGTGACCTCCTCGTCTGTGGGCGGGCGGACACCCGGCGCATCAGCGGGCGCCTCGGAGACGTGAACCCAGGCGTCCTCAGTCTCGACGTAGTCGAGATGGGCGAGAGCGGGCGGCAGGGTGGGCGGATGAATGCCCTTGGCTCGCATCTCCGCGCGAAGGTCCTGGATCGCGAGCGACATGTCACTGATCATCTCGTCGAACTGGGCAACCAGCTTGCTGTTGTGCTCGCGAGTGGGCATGTCGCGGCTGAGGGCCGCGCCACGGCGATACTCCTCGGTTCGGCTGATGGCCTTCTGCAGCCCGTACATCATCTGGCGGTGCTTGCGAACCTCCTCGAACCGCTCTTCGACGGTGTCGTTGGCAGGTTCGTAGTCGAGCGGCAAGTCGCCACAGACCCATTGAAGCGCTTCATCGGTGGAGATCATCCGGCCGGGGAGGACCTCGATCTCTCCGGTCTCCCCGACCGGGACCAGGAGGGCAACCGGGGGGACGTCGAGGACCTTGGCGAGGACCAGGACCTCCGCCACGTCGACGCTTGAGCGCCGCCCGTTCTCCAGGTTGGCGATGATGCTCCGCGCGATTGGGTAGCCCAGCTCCGCGCAGGCCGCAGCGACGTCCTGCGCGCTCATCCCCCGTTCCTCACGGAACCGCCGGACCGCCTCGGCGACACGACCGGTCACGCCGGCTTGCCAGTCCTTGGGGTTCGTCATGGCACACAAGGTACCGGCCAAGCACAGAACAAGTCAACAATCAGCACGCACATTGTGTTGCCACTACACAGGACCTGCCTTGACGTGACGCAGGTGATGTGTGTTTACTCTGCGGACGTTGACGGACTCAGGCCAGCACGATCGGCCGCGCGGGCCCGGAAACGAGGGCGGCCCCCGGTGTTAGCGCACCGAGGGCCGTGAAGGCTCCCATGACCACCCATCAAGACGATCAACCGCTGTGCGGCCTGCCAGGGCCTGATGCACGGCGGGAGGGAATCCATGTCCCAGCCTACGGGCCCGGCATACGGGCCGTCGAGTTCCGGTGCGGCCGATACCGCCTTCGACGACGACCACGCTGCGTTCCCGAAGGGGACACCGCCGAACGACCTGGACGCCGAGATGGCGGTCATCGGCGCTGCCATGGCGCTGGGCCGGCCCGCCATCGACGCGGCTCGCACTGTCCTCGACGCCGGCGACTTCTACCGGCCCGCCCACGAGACCATCTGGCGCGCGATCCTCGACCTCGCCTTCGAAGGGGCCCCGACAGGCGCGGTGGCCGTCGCCGACCGGCTTCGAGGCGCCGGTGCCCTGGAGCGCGTGGGCGGCGTGAGCTACCTGGTCCGGCTCGCCGCCGAGGCACCGCCATCGGCGGACAACGCCGACTACTACGCGGCCATCGTGCGACGAGAGTCGGAGCTGCGGAAGCTGCATGCCACGGGCATCCGTACCGTCCAGCAAGCCCTGTTGCCCGGCGCCCAGCCGGACGAGATCCGCAGTGCCCTCGACGCCGAGGTCCGCGAGGGACGCGAGCGCGCGCTGGCCTCCGGAAACAGCCGTCTGTCGCGCTTCATGGTGGACGGCTGGGACTTCGTCACCAAGACCGGGGCGGCCAAGGAGCCTCTGTGGGGCACCCCCGGGGAACTCGCGTGGGCAGCCGGCGAGAGCCTGATGATCGTCGGCGCCCCTGGCGTCGGCAAGACCACCATCGCACATCAAGTGATCTTCGCCCGGATCGGCTTGGGCGACTCGGCGCTCGGCATGCCCGTCGCCGAGAGCAAGCGCGTCCTGTACTTGGCGATGGACCGGCCCCAGCAGATCGCCCGAGCCATGGCCCGACTGGTCCGGCCCGAACACGAGAAGCTGGTCCGCGAGCGGCTCATCATCTGGGAGGGCCCGCTGCCAAGCAGCCTGGACAAGGAGCCCGGCCTCCTCGCCGAGATGGCCTCTGCGCACGGTGCCGACACCATCGTCATCGACAGCCTCAAGGACGCCGTCAGCACCCTCGTCGACGACAGCCTCGCCATCGCCTACAACACCGCCCGCAGCCGGGCCATGCGCGAGGGCGTCCAGATCATGGAGCTGCACCACCAGCGCAAGGCCACCGCGGACGCCCCTCGCGGTCAGCGCCCCACCCTCGATCGCGTGTACGGCTCCACCTGGCTGACCTCCGGCGCGGGCAGCGTGCTGTTCATCACCGGCGAAGCCGGCGACCCCGTCGTCAACCTCCACCACGTCAAGACCTCGACCGGCGAGATCGGCCCGCTCACCATCGTCCACGACCACGAGGCGGGCACCAGCACTGTCGAAGAGACCATCGACATCGCCGAACTCCTGCGCGCGACGCCGGACGGCGTGACCGCCAAGCAGCTAGCGGCCGCCATGACCGGGGACAAGAAGCCCGACGCCGCAGCCATCGGACGGGCCCGTCGGCGGCTGAACACCCAGGTCAAGTCTGGGCTCGCCGAGGTGGAGAAGGGCTCCGCCGGCGGCATCGGCGGCGGCAAGGAGGACCGCTACTTCACCTCCGCCCGCCACATCAACACCAGCGCCCCGCCGACCCTGGTCGAACAGCCCCCCATCCCGCTGACCGTCGTACCGGCCGCATCGCAGAACACCACCAGGCAGGCGCCCGCCGAACCTGCCCCCACCGACGCCGAGGGCCACCGGGTCGCCGCCGCGACGGCCACGTCACGGGGAACAGGGCGTTTTCGCGAGCGTTCACGCACCTCCACCGCCGCGACCGTTGTACAACCCGTTGTTGCACCGGACGCCCCCAGGAAAAACCGCAGGTAGAGGCGTTTCCGCAACCGTTTACGCCGTTGTCGCGCCCGAGCGTTTTCGCGCGGACCCCCCTTTAGAAGGGGGTTCGCGTAAACGCCCCCAGCAATCGCGCTACCCACCGCCGCCCGACCCGCGAGGACCGCCTTCCGCATGACCGCCACCAACCCACGCCGTACGCCCCGCCCGGATGCCGTCCTCGTCCAGGCCGCCATCGCGGGTGCCCTGTCCTTCGCCCACCTCCACGACATCGCCGAAGCCGCCGGACAGCACGGTTGGAAAGCCTGGGCCTACCCGGTCTCGGTCGACCTGCTTCTCGTCGCCGCCTGGCGCCGTATGCGGACCCTGCGCGCCAGCGGCCGGGCGGCCGGCACCGCCTGGACCTGGTTCGCCATCGCCCTGACCGCCTCCCTCGGCGCGAACGTCGCCACCGCCGGACTCCTCGACCTCGCCCACGTCCCCGCCTGGCTGCGGATCCTGGTCGCCGGATGGCCCGCCCTCGCCTTTTTCGGCGGCACTTTCCTCGCCCACGGCACCACGCCGACCACGGTCGCCACCGAGCCGCAGCCCGCCGAGGGCGAACCCGCGCTCCACGAGGACCCGGAGCCCACCACGGCTCCCCCGGCAGCCGAGCCTGCTCCGCTCACGGAAACGGACGAGGTCGACCCGCTCGACGACGGGGTGGAGGACGCCCCCGACGACGACGTCCAGCCCGGCGACCGGGAACCGGTGGTGGGGGCCAGGCGCACGGGACGCAGGCCCGCCGCTTCGATGGACGAGCTGGCGGAGATCGTCCGCCCAGCCGTCGAGGAGCACGGCCCCACCCAGGCTGTGATCAGGACGGCCCTGCGCGAGGCCGGCATGCCGATCGCCAGCGACCGCCTCGGGAAGCTGACCCAGCGCTTCAAGGACGAGCAGGCCGACGCGCCAGAGAGCCGCTCGGCTGCCTGACGCCCCGCCGCTGATCGCGGCTCGCCCGAGCACCGGCCGTTGCCGAAGCGGGCGGGCCGCCTTCTCTTCCGCGCTGGTGATCACCGGCACCCCGCAATGCCGTTGGCGGGGACACCGGAAGTCCCGAACCCCCGCCTTCTACACCGGATATCCGGCACCACCAAAGCGGACTCCCGGCCCGACCATCACCCCGCACACCGCACGCACCGCGTGCCTGCGCCCGCCCACCCCGACAGGAAATCCGGAGGACTCCTTGGCCGCCCCTCAGCCCCGCCGTGCTCCCGCCCGCACCGTGCCCGAGGAGGGCGCCAAGGGCGGTAGGCTGATCGGCCGTCTGCTCCGCGCGTTCGGTAACTCGGCTCCTGGCGGAGCCAGTTGTACCCAGTCTCCGACACTTCGCGCGGATCTGGGAGTCTCCGCCCCAGGGGTGGCGGAGGAGGCCCGGCGCGAGGGCGCGCCAGACCAGGCAAAGGCCCTCGGCCCGGACAAGCTCAACGCCCTGCAACTCGACATCCTCGCCCGCGTCCGCAGCGACCAGCCGAGCACCGAGCCGCCCGCCATCGTCGATGACGAGAGCATCCGCGTCGCCCGTGCCGCGTTCCTGCACGAGAACACCGCCGCCCTCGACGTCCCGAAACTGGACGCCCCCGAAGGCGCCCAGCCGATGCCCCACGGCAAGAACCGGAAGCACACCGGAACCCGCCGGACAGAGCGGGTCGGACCGGTCAGCTACACCCCGCCGCAACATGCCGAGCTCCTCGATGCCGCTGGCCGCCACGGATACGGGGACACGATCTCCGGATACGTCGGTGACATCTCGCTGGCGTTCATCCGGGGCGAGTTCACCGTCGACCTGCCCCTGCACACCGACCGCCTCGCCCTGCAGGAGTTCCGGGCCGAGATCCTTCGGCAGATCAACGCCATCGGCAACAACATCAATCAGATGGTCCACGTGCTCCACCGCGACGACCGCCTCGTACCCGACAGCCGCGAGCGCCTGATCCGCCTGGAAGACCTCCTCCGCGACATCGCCGAAGCCCTACTCATCCCCACCAGCCCCGAAGGAGGTCGGCGCGCGTGATCCCCTCCATCAAGGCCCCCGGCGGCAACACCCGCGGACTGCTCGCCTACCTCTACGGCCCCGGCCGCCACGACGAGCACACCGACCCGCACCTCGTCGCCTCCTTCAGCCCGCTCGGCCTGCGCGATCCCGGCCGCGACCCGAACGCCACCCTCACCCAGCTCGCCCGGATCCTCGACGAGCCGGTGAACCTGCGCAACAGCGGCTTCGGGAAGAAGGTCACCGACCACGTCTGGCACTGCCCCGTCCGCGCCGCCCCCGGCGACCGCTACCTCTCCGACGCCGAATGGGGCGAGATCGCCCGCCGCACCGTCCACGCCGCCGGCATCGCCCCCGACCGCGACCCGCACGGCTGCCGCTGGATCGCCGTACGCCACGCGGACGACCACATCCACATCCTCGCCACCACCGTCCGCGAGGACGGCCGCCGCCCCAAGCTCCACAACAGCGGCAAACGCGCCCAGGCCGAAGCCCGCAAGATCGAGAAGGAACTCGGCCTCCACCAGGTCCAGCCCGGCGACCGGACCGGCGAGCGCCGCCCCACCCAGGCCGAGATGCACAAGGCCGACCGCCTCGGCTGGCAGCAGACCAGCCGCGACTGGCTCCGGGACCGCATCCGCGACGCCATCCCCCACGCCGCCAACGTCGAGGAGCTCCTCGCCTACCTGCAGGCCGACGGCGTCGCGGTCAAGCCCCGCCGACTCCCGTCCGGCGACCTCCAGGGCTACGCCGTCGGTCGGCCCGGCGACCTCAACGCCAAGGGCGAGCAGATCTACATTCCCGGCAGCGAGCTCGCCCCCGATCTCTCCCTGCCCAAGCTCCAGTCCCGCCTCACGGCCGGCACCCCGCAGGAGCACCCCACCGCCCGGCGCAACCGGCCCACCACCAGCTGGCAGCGCACCACCGACGCGCTCGACACCCTCCACACCCACCTCGCCGAGGACACCGCCAGCGGCGGGGAGGAGGGGGACGGCGCGTTGGCGCAGGCGCAGATCACCGCGCTGGGCGACATCATCAACGCCACCGCCCAGCAGGCTCCCGCCGAACTCCGGGCTGAACTGCGAGCCGCCACAAGGACGTTCGCCCGCGCCCAGCGCTCCCAGGTCCGCGCCGACCATCAGGCCGCCGCCGACCTGCGCCGGGCCGCCCGCGACATCATCCACGCGAGCGACGGCCCCGACGGCAACTCCCTCACCGTGATGATCGCAGCCCTCGTGTGGGCGGCGATCCTCACAAACCGCTGGCACCAGGCGCGCGGCCACGCCCAGCAGGCCGAAGCAGCCCAGCGGGCCGTCCAGCACCTCCAGACCGCCTACGACCACGCTGCAGCCGAACAGCTCGCCGCCCTCACCCACCGCCAGCCCAAGCCGGAGATCACCAACACCCTCGCTGGCGACGTCCGCTCCGCCGTTCCCGACCAAGCGAAGCAGATCCTCGCCGACCCCAACTGGCCTGCTCTGGCCACCGTCCTCGCCGACGCCCAGGCCCTCGGCCACCAGCCCCGACAACTCCTCCAGGAGGCCGCCGCCCGCCGCGAACTCACCACCGCCCGCCAGCCAGCCAAGGTCCTCCTCGGCCGCATCCAGCACACCAGCCGCAACCCCGAGCGCAACCTCGCCGCCGAAGCCGCCCGCCGCCGCTCACCCGCCGCGATCGCCCTCGGCCCCACCCCCACCAACCCGACCATCCCGCCCACCGCAGCCCTCGGCACCGCCCCCAGCCGCACCCGCTGACGCCATCAGGTGTCGATGTGATGTCGTCTTCGGCGGTCGGGAACATCCCGGCCGCCGCACGTCTTGTCGTGTCGCTGGAACCGTCACCGGACGAAGGGCACCACGCTGATCAACCGCCGCACCGACGAGAACGCCCACCACCCCACCACCATCCGCGCCGTTCCCCACCCCCACGAACTCGACGCCCGCGGCATCCCGATCACCTGCCCCCATTGCCGGGCCCACCGCGACTGGCTACTCCTCAACGTCCGCCAACTGGTCTTCGTCCGCTGCCGGTGCGCGCACGAGTGGCACGAGCCCGACCTCACACTCGCCTTCTTCGACCAGCACTTCACCACCCCCGAAGACGAGTGGGACGACTTCAACACCGCCATGGTCAGCCTCGGCTACGACGGGCTCCTGGCCGGAACGACCTGGAACTAACGGGTCGAATTGCATCTGGTGCAACAACTCGACACGGCCCCTTGGGCGGCTGACGTGCTGTTCGGCTGGGGTGCAGGCTGGTGGCCTGCACCCCGACGGGGCCGTTGACCTGCAGGGCGGTAGCCGATGCAACGATTTTGCGTCAGATGCAACATGGGAGTGGCTCAGCGCTTTCGGTGCCGGTCGGCGGCGCGCTCGTGGTCAGGTTGTGGCGGCGGGGCCGGGTGGTAGGTGGACCGTCATGACCAAGTGGCAGGTCTCGGTGCCCGCGCCTCGGTAGGTGTGGGGGGCGTCGCCGTCGAACGTGGCGGTCTGCCCCGTTTCAACGGCGTGCTCGGTGCCGTCGACGACGAGGGTCATCCGGCCGGAGGTGACGCTGACGGTCTCCACGACTCCGGCCTGGTGGGGGTGGCTGGGGTATTCCTCGCCCGGCTCGAGCCGCCAGCGCCAGACCTCGACCGGAGCCGGCCCCGAGGTGGTCAGCATGAGCCGGGCCTCGCTGCCTTGCTCTCCGGTCCACAGCGGCGCCACCGCGTCGGCGGTCACGACGCGGACGCGACCCTCGGGCCGCCCCTGCATCAGGTCGGACACCGAGATGCCGAGGGTGTCGGCGAGGCGGACCAGGGTGGCCAGGTTCGGGTTGCCCTGGGCCTTCTCCAAGCCCACCAAGGCACCCTTGCTGACCTGGGCGCGCCGGCTGAGCTCCTCCAGGGACAGGCCCGCGCGCAGGCGGGCCGCCTTGACGTTGCGCGCGACCGTCCGCAGGGCGGCGACTGTCTCGGTCACTTGATCACCATCCTCGCAGTGGACCACTCGAATGCACTGTGCGGTCGTTTCGTTGGCATTCGACGGTCGATCCGTTGTACCGTCGAGTCGTTCCATTGAAATGGTAAGGGATATGCTGTGATCGCTCTGGTGCTGGCTCTCGGGAGCTCGCTCGCGTACGGGTGCGCCGACTTCCTCGGCGGCCTCGGTGCCCGCAAGGCCCACGTGCTACGGACCGTGCTGATCGCGGCCCCGGCCTCTCTGGCGGTCGAACTGCTGCTGTGGCCGTTCCTCGGCGCCTCGTTCAGCGCCGGGGCCCTCGGCTGGGGCGCCGCCTCGGGGGTGGCCTCGGCCGCCGCGTTCGCCCTGCTCTACCGCACCCTGGCGATCGGCCCGATGAACGTGCTGTCGCCGGTGACCGCGCTGGTGTCAGCCGCGCTGCCCGTCGCGGTGGGCCTGCTGCAGGGCGAGCACCTGGGCGTCGCCGGCCTCGCGGGGCTGCCGCTCGCCCTGGTGGCGGTAGTGCTAGTCAGCGCCGGAGGCGGCACCGGCTCTTCACGTCCCTCCCGTACCGCGCTGCTGCTGGCCTTCGGCGCCGGTGCCGCCATCGCCCTTCAACTGATCTTCCTGCACCAGGCGCCCTCCGACAGCGGGGTCGCCCCGCTGATCATCGGCCGGGCGGTCTCCTCGGCCGTCACCCTGGCCGCGGCCGGTCTGCTGCGCCACCGGCTGGGCCCGGAGAAGCCCGCGTACGCGATGTCGGCCGCCGCGGGCGTCCTGGACTCAGTGGCGAACCTGCTGTTCCTGCTCGCCGCCCGCAGCGGGGACCTCGCCACCGTCGCCGTGATCACCGCCCTCTACCCGGCTGGCACGGTCCTGCTCGCCCGCGGTGTCCTCGCCGAGCGCGTCCATCGCGGCCAGCTTGTCGGCTTGGGCGCCGCTGCTGTCGCCGTCAGCCTCCTCGCCCTCACCTGACCTCCCCCGCACCGCACCACCGCAAGGAGTCTCAATGACTGAGTCAAGCCGCCTGCGCGACCGGAGCGGAGGTGAAGACACGGTTGTCGCGCAGGAGGGCCCACAAGACGCTGACCCTGCGGCGGGCCAGGGCGATGATCGCCTGGACGTGCTTGCAGCCCTCGGCGCGCTTCTTGAGGTAGAAGTCTCTGTTCGGGCCGTCCTTGATGATGCTGGTCTGCGCGGACAGGTAGAAGACCCGTCGCAGACGGCGGCTGTACCGCTTGGGTCGGTGCAGGTTGCCGGTGCGGCGGCCGGAGTCGCGGGGGACGGGCACGAGCCCGGCGGCCGAGGCGAGGTGGCCGGCGTCCGCGTATGCGGTCAGATCGCCGGCGGCGACGACGAGCTCGGCGCCGAGTATCGGCCCGATGCCGGGCATGGACTCGATGATCTCGGCCTGTGGGTGGGCGTGGAAGGTGTTGCGGATCTGCTTGTCGATCTGCTTGAGCCGGTCGTCGAGAGCGAGGATCTGCGCGGCGAGGTCGGCCACGATCGCGGCGGCGACATCCTCGCCAGGCAGCACGGTGTGCTGAGCCTCGGCGGCCTCCAGCGCGGTGGCCGCCACCGCATCGGCGCCTCGGACGCCGCGGTTGGCGAGCCAGGCCGTCAGGCGGGCGCGCCCTTGTCGGCGGATCGCGGCCGGGGTCTGGTAGCCGGTCAGCAGGACCAGGGCACCCTTGTGCGCCGAGTAGTCGAAGGCCCGCTCCAGGGCGGGGAAGACGCCGGTCAGCACGTCACGCAGCCGGTTGATCATCCGCACCCGGTCGGCGACCAGATCGGAGCGGTGGGCAGTCAGCAGCGCGAGGTCGGCGCCGAGTTGGGCGGGTACCTCAATCGTGGTGAAGTCCCGGCGGTGGCGAGCCGTTTCGGCGATGACGTAGGCATCGCGGGCGTCGGTCTTCGCCTCACCTCGGTAGGCGCCGGCCATGCGGTTGACGGTCCGGCCGGGCACGTAGACGGCCTTCTGGCCGTGGGCAGCGAGCAGGGCGAGCAGCAGCGCGGAGGACGTTCCGGAGATGTCCACCGCCCAGTGGACCTGGTCTGCCAGGTCCAGGATCTCGCCGATCGCGGTCAGGATCGCCGGCTCGTCGTTGTCGATCTTCCTCGACCACAGTGTCGCACCGGTCTCGTCGACGACAGCCGCCCAGTGATGGCCCTTCCCGGCGTCAACACCGGCCCAGACATGGGACTTTCGCTCGCTCACTCACCCCTCCTCGATCCCACTCGCCTGCCGTTGGCCCGAGGAACACCCCGCCGTCGTCTCCGTAATCAGCGACCGCACACAGCGCGCACATCTCAATCAGCAGCCAGGGCGCCCCGGAGAGCCGGACGGCCACTCCTTGGGAGCCACTGAAGGCAAGCCCACATCAGCCACATCCGGCCCTCCCGGGCCGGCCAACACCTTACGGAGCCCCGCATGTTCATCCAGCCCTGGGACGCCGCCCTGGACGAAGCCGAATGGCAGACCTGGATCGCAGACGGCCACGACTTCGGCATCCTCAGCGCCAACGGCCTGCCCGACCAGGCGCCCGTCGCCGTCCCCACCCACTTCACCAGCGATCCCGGCCACCTCCTGATCCACCTCGCCCGCCCCAACCCCGCCTGGAAGGCGATCGAGAACGACCCCAACGTCCTGTTCACCGTCTTCGGCGACTACGCCTTCGTCCCCGGCCCCTGGCGCGCCAAGCCCGGCACCCCACCCACCGACGGCGTCCCCACCAGCTACTACACCGCCGTCCAGTTCACCTGCCACGCCCACATCGTCGACGACCCCCAGGCCAAGGCCGAACTGCTGAGCCGCCAGATGGCCCACTTCCAGCCCGACGGCGACCACGCCCCCATCGCCGTCGACCGGCCCCCGTACGGCCGGATGCTGCCCGGCATCCGCGGCCTGCGCCTTGAAGTCACCGATGTCCAGGCCAAGTTCAAGTACGACGACCACAAGCCCGCCGAGCACCGCACCGCCGTCGCCGACCACCTCACCGAACGCGGCCACGGCCTCGACGTCCCCACCGCACGCCAGCAGCTCCGCCGCCTCGACCGCACCGGCACCTGGAAGCCCTGACCCACACCCGCACCCGCCCGACGCACGGAACGGAACCCGCCCATGCCCGCCCTCCGCCTCGACCCCGCCGTCGCCAACGCCCACCCCGACACCCTCATCGCCGTCGTCACCGCCACCGGGCTGCGCGGCCGTGAACCCTGGCCCCACACCGACGCCGCCGTGCAGCAACTGGAACAGCAGCTCGCCGACGGCACCTGGCAGCCCGCCGACGAGGACGACCCCCGCATCGAGGCGTGGCACACCGCCTACCGCTCCTTCGGCACCAACCCCCGCCGCATCCGCCCCAGCGTCGACGCACTCGGCCGCCGCCTCGCCAAGAAGGGCACCCTGCCCCGGATCAACCCGGCCGTCGACTCCTACAACACCGTCTCCGTACGCCACGGCCTGCCCGCCGGCGCCTTCGACCTCGACCACGTCACCGGCGACATCGACATCCGCCACGCCGACGGCACCGAATCCTTCACCCCGCTCGGCGAACCCGACACCGTCGAGAACCCCAACCCCGGCGAGATCATCTACACCGACGCCAGCATCGTGCTGACCCGCCACTGGAACCACCGCGACGCCCACCAGACCTGCGTCACCGAGAACTCCACCCACGTCGCCTTCGTCCTCGAAACCCTCCACGCCACCCGCGACGGCCACCACCTCAAGACCGCCGCCACCGAGCTGCAGGACCTGCTAGCCCCGCACGCCGAGCGCACCACACTGCACTACCTCGACCCCGCACAGCCGGAGACCACAGTCTGAGGTCCGAGAGCCAACATGGGCAGCCCGTGAGCAACCCCTGCTGTGATCGACACCAGCGGGAATACAACACCCCTGGAATACTGACGCTTCACCAATCTAGACCCGTACTTCGCGGGTGACCGTTTCAGGTCTGTGGCCAGCGGGTTTGT
>NZ_JBHSOF010000092.1:0-16378 GCF_042656005.1 Kitasatospora misakiensis
GGAGCGGAGTTCGGCCCGGACGGCGGAGCAGTCGGGCGGGTTGCAGGCACGCATGAGAAACCTCCGAGTGAGGTCGTGCGAGTGGGGAGGAGAGGCGTCGACGGAGACGTCACCGTGAGCCAGGCCCGGCCGTGGCTGCTCTGCGGTGCAAAAGGGCAGCAGGCGCCTACTGCCCGGATGAACAGGCGTTACTGACGACCCGTCGGATCGCTATGAGACAGACCATAGCCCACACCGCCACAGATTTGTGGCGCCGAACGGGAAGTTCCCCCTACCGTGGCATCCGGACCGGATGGACCCGCTCACTGTGAGCGCGGCACACTGGCCCTGCGCTATCCAGAGAGGACGCCATGGCCCTTCGCTCCAACCCAACCCTCCGTCAACGAAGGCTCGGCACAGAGCTGCGGCGGATGCGGGAGCAGGCCGGCTTCGGAGGCAGTCAGCTCGCTCGCGACCTCGGCATCAACCCCGCTCATGTGACGCAGATGGAAGCAGGGAAGACCGGCATCAGTGTCGAGCGGCTGCGCACCATCGCCGCACTGTGTATGTGTGTCAACCAACCCTTGATCGACGCTCTCGCCGACATCGTCACAACGCGAGGGAAGAGTGGGTGGTGGGAGGAGTATCGCGGAGAGCTCGCCACGGACTTCCTGGACGTGGCGGAGCTGGAATCTGATGCGCGGAGGCTCGTCACCTACACAACCACCTTCGTCCCTGGGCTGCTTCAGACGACCGCCTATGCCTCGGCTCTGTTCTCCCAGACATACCCGCCCCTGCCTCCCCACGAGGTCAGACTCAGAACGTCCTTCCGCATGAGAAGGCAGCTCATCGTGCAATCCGGCGCCACGCCGTTCTGCGCTTTCATACACGAGGCAGCCCTGCGGATGCAGTTCAGCGGGCCGAAGGACCTCACCGAACAGCTCGAAGCACTTCTCGCCGAATCAGAGCGTCCGAATGTCTCGCTCCGAATCGTTCCGTTCGGAGTCGATTCCGTCCCGAGCCCGAGCGAGAACTTCACCTACGCGGAGGGACCCGTCGTCGATCTGGACGCCGCACAGATGGACACAGGTCATGGTGGCCAGCTCTTCGACGCGCCCGCGCACCTGGCGAGATTCCGTGCGCTCATCGCGCAGATGGGATCCACAGCGCTGTCCGAGGAGAAGTCACGAGACCTCATCCAGTCCATCATGAAGGAAAGGGAACGCAATCATGGCTAGCCAGACCTGGCAGAAGTCCAGCCACTCCGCAGCAAACGACAACTGTGTTGAGGTGCGTGCTGCAGGTGGGTTGGTCGAACTCCGGGAGTCCGATGAGGGCGAACTCATACTCCGCACCACCGGCTCCGCCTTCGCCGACCTTCTCCACACCATCAAAGCCGGCGAACTCGACCGGTTCGCATGACCTCGTCGGCCCCTCGCTCGAACCGAGCGAGGCGCCACAGCACCAACCGCCCAGCCCGCCCAGGTCTCGGAGGCAAATCCATGTCCACCGATGAGTGGCAGAAGTCCAGCTACAGTGCGGCGAACAACGAGTGTGTTGAGGTCCGCGCAGTCGCCAAGGGGTTGGAGTTCCGTGAGTCCGATGACCCCGACGCCATAGTCCTCGCGCCCCTCGTCGCCTTCGCCGGCCTCCTCGACGCCATCAAGGCCGGCGACCTCGACCGCTTCGGCTGAGTCTTCTCCGGTGGCTCCTCGCTGCCGAGCGAGGAGCCACCGGGTGCCAAAGGTGGATGGCGTGCTCCTTCGCACCCGGCATCGGCACCACGAACGGAAGGAAGGTAAAGATGTGAACAGGTCCACCTGGCAGAAGTCCAGCTACAGCGGATCGCACGACGACTGTGTTGAGCTCCGCAGCACCGACGCACTGATTGAGCTTCGCGAGTCCGACGACGGCGAGACCGTTCTCCGCACCACCTCTGCCAGCGTCGCTGCCCTCCTCCGCGCCATCAAGGCCGGCGAACTCGACCGCCACGCCTGATCTCGCTGGCCCCTCGCTCGAACCGAGCGAGGGGCCGGGCACCCACAAGCCGCCGTTCGTCCCCACTGCGGCAAGGGCGGAGTGGAGTGGGAAGTCGGATTCGCCGACTTCCCACTCCACTCTTCGATGGTCGGACTGCCCGGCGGCCCCTTGGCGCGGCCAAGGGGCCGCCGGGAACCCGGGCGTCCTGTTGCTGATCTGTGGGCTCAGGAGGTCGGTGGTTCCGACTTCCTGAGCCAGGCCGCGCGAAGGAATTGATAGCAACCATGGCTAACGACACATGGCAGAAGTCCAGCTACTCCGCAGCAAACGACAACTGTGTTGAGGTGCGGGCTGCAGGCGGGTTGGTCGAACTCCGGGAGTCCGATGAGGGCGAACTCATACTCCACACCACCGGCGCCGCCTTCACCGACCTCCTCCACACCATCAAAGCCGGCGAACTCGACCGGTTCGCATGACCTCGTCGGCCCCTCGCTCGACCGAGCGAGGGGCCGGGCACACACACCCCGGGGAGTAGGAAGTCGGTGGTTCCGACTTCCTACTCCCCGACCTTCGCCAGCGGTCCCGTGCCTGAGTTGGACACCGTAGAAGTGGGTGTTTCTCAAGGCGCCCTCTTCCTCGAGTCGCCAGCAGATCTGGCCAATCATCGAGCCATCTTCGCTCGCCTCGACACCACAGCCCTCGGCGAGAGAGAGTCTCGCGAGTTCATCCGATCGATCATGAAGGAGTGAAGTCCCCGAATGCATGATTTGGAGTGGCGGAAGTCCAGCTTCAGCGCATCTAGCAATGAGTGCATCGAGGTTCGCGGGCGAGTCGGAGCAGTCGAACTTCGGGAGTCTGAGGACAGCGAGGTCGTCCTGCGGATCACTCCAACCGCCATCGCCGACCTCCTCCACACCATCAAAGCCGGCGATCTCGACCACCATGCCTGATCTCGCTGGCCCCTCGCTCGGCCCGAGCGAGGGGCCAGCCACCCACGCCCACCCCGACCGACCTCACCAGCAGAGTCACGGGTTCGACTTCCCACTTTGGAGGTAGTGCGCAAGCATGGGTAGCCCCATATGGCAGAAGTCCAGCTACTCGGGTTCGAGTAATGCGTGTGTCGAGGTTCGCGTCGTGGACGGGCTGGTCGAACTCAGGGAATCCGACGAGGGCGGGATCGTCCTCGGGGCCGCCGTGGGCGCCTTCGCTGACCTCCTCCGCACCATCAAAGCCGGCGAACTTGACCACCACGCCTGACCCGATGGCGCCTCGCTCGAACCGAGCGAGGCGCCACAGCACCAACCACCCAGCCCGCCCAGGTCTCGGAGGCAAATCCATGTCCACCGATGAGTGGCAGAAGTCCAGTTACAGCGGTGCACACGATGAGTGTGTTGAGGTCCGCGCAGTCGCCAAGGGGTTGGAGTTCCGTGAGTCCGATGACCCCGACGCCATAGTCCGCGCGCCCCTCGTCGCCTTCGCCGGCCTCCTCGACGCCATCAAGGCCGGCAAACTCGACCGCCACGCCTGATCTCGCTCGGCCCGAGCGAGGGGCCAGCCACCGACAAGCCGCCGTTCCTCCTGGCGAGGGCCATCTGGAGCGGAGTGGGAAGTCGGGTTCGCCGACTTCCCACTCCGGGTTTCGATGGTCGGACTGCCCGGTGGCCCCTTGGCCTGGCCAAGGGGCCACCGAGAACACAGATGTCCTGCTGTTGATCCGTAGGCCCAGGAGGTCGGTGGCTCAGGCTTCCTGGTCCAAGCCGCGCGAAAGGAAATGAACAACAACCATGGCTAACGACACCTGGCGGAAGTCCAGCTTCAGCGGCGCATCCAACGAGTGTGTCGAGGTACGCGCCGTGGGTGAGCTGATCGAACTCCGGGAGTCCGATGACAGCGAACTCATACTCCACACCACCGGCGCCGCCTTCACCGACCTCCTCCACACCATCAAAGCCGGCGAACTCGACCGGTTCGCATGACCTCGTCGGCCCCTCGCTCGACCGAGCGAGGGGCCGGGCCCACACATCCCGGGGAGTAGGAAGTCGGAACCACCGACTTCCTACTCCCCGACTCCATCTCCGCCTCCAACTCCGAGAAAGCGGGGGCCGTTCAGCGGCCGAGCAGGCCGCGGGCAGCGAGGCGGTTCACATTGGTCAGGCCGCGCACCAGTTGCGGGGTGACGAAGACGAACAGCAGGCCAACCAGGCAGACGCCCGCGATCTGCAGTGGCGACTCGATGTAGTAGACGTGCTGAACGCCGGAGCCGTCCGTGTAGTCGAAGATCCGGTAGCCCGGCCAGTCCGTCCAGCGCGGGAAGACCCAGTGGTAGGCGGGGTAGAGCGCGAGCGTCCAGCCGACGCAGAGGAAGACCAGCGACAGCGTCATGCTGAGGATCGCCCACGGAAACATCACCACCTGGTACAGCACGGCCTTCCAGCCGGCCGCGTCCGCCAGCCGGGCGGTGATGGCGCCCCAGGTGCCCGGCCGGGCGGCCCGGACCGGGGCCGGACCAGGCACGTCCAGGGCCAGCAGGCCGCGGACCCGGGCCCGCTCCAGTCGGCCGAAGCCCCGGGCCGCGGCGGTCAGACCGGCCAGCACCGGCAGGCCGAGCACCGTCACGAAGGTGCCGAGGCCCAGGGAGAACAGCGTGACGGCGGTGACGAAGCCGACGACCGCCACCGGCAGACCGGTCAGCGTGTAGCCGACCTCCCGGTAGAAGTAGGAGCTGAACGGGGCCCGCCAGGCGTACGGCGGCTCCTCGGTGCGGTGGACGGCGCCGGATCGGTGGTCGTCCGCGTCCTTGGCGTACCCGGTGTGGCCGGCGTACGCGTCGTACTCGCTGCGCTGCATGGTGTGGGTGCTCATGGCCGGGTGTCGGTCCCTCGGGTCGGTCGCGGGTGCGGGCTCGTCGGGCGGTGTCCTGCCGACCTCTGAAGCCTGTCAAAACGCGCCCCCGCCGGACATCCGGCTCCCCGGCGAACCGGGGGTGGGGTTATCCCCCCTGCGCGGCGCCCCCGGCCGGCGGGTCGTCGGCGAGCAGCGCGTACTGCTGGGCGTCGCGCCAGCCGTCGGACCGCCGGTAGTCGTGCCGGACCCGCCCCTCCAGTTGGAAGCCCGCCCGGACCAGCACCCGGATCGAGGCGGCGTTGTCGACGTCGACCCGGGCCTCCAGCCGGTGCAGGCCGAGCGTGCCGAAGGCGAAGTCGCGCAGCAGGCCGACGAGCTCCCCCGCGTAGCCGGACCCCCAGACGTCGCGGCGCAGCGCGTAGCCGATCGTGGCGGCGCCGAACGGGACGAGGCCGAGCGCGGCGTTGCCGATCGGGACGGCGCGGGCCGGGTCGTCGGCGTCGGCGAGGCGGGTGACGGCGAGCCGGTAGACCTCGCGCCGATCCTTCTCGGCCTCCTCCACGAACTGGGCGACCTGGTCGGCACAGGTCTCCAGGTCGCGCGGGGCGAACGGGAGGTAGCGGGTGGCCTCCGGGTCGCCGAAGACGGCGTGCAGCGCCGCCACGTCCTCGGGGGTGTGGTGGAACTCGCGAACGGCCAGCCGGGGGCCGGTGAGTCGAACGGGGACCATGGCACCCGACCCTACCCGCGACCAGCGGTTACGGTTCGTGGTTATGGAAGACGAAGACCTGCGGCTCGCCCCGCGCACCAAGGCCGCCGACCTGCTCGCCTGGGCGGAGGCGGAGGGCCGCGAGCCGGTCGCCGAAGCCCCGCTGAGCACGGTGCTGGCGCTCCTGGAGCTGGGCGGGAGCAGGATGCACGACGGCTGGCCCGAACTGACCTCCGCCGCGGTGGAGCACCTGCTGTACGAGCGCCTGTACCTGTACGTCCAACCGGAGCCGGGGCAGGACCCGCTCGCGTACGGCGCGGCGGTGCGACTGCTGATCGACCACCAGCGGGCGACGAAGCGGCTGAACGCCAAGCGGCAGGAGCGGCTGCACGCGGAGGCCGAGTGGCAGGGCGAGGTGGCGGCCGGGCTGCTGCGCCGGGCGGACCTGGTGACCTGGCCCCGGCTGTACACCCTGCTGCTGCGCGCGGCCGGGGTGGCGACCGGCGACCCGGCGGCGGTGCGGGCCTGGCTGGAGGGGTTCCGGGAGCTGCCGGAGGAGGAGCGGCCGGCGGCGTTCGCGGCGCTGGAGGCGGACGGCGTGCTGGACCCGGTGGACGACGGGGGCTGGGGCGCCGGTGCCCGGACGCTGGCGGTCGGGATGGCCACGGACGGCGCCCGGCGGCTGCTGGAGCAGGGGCTGATGGAGCGCAGCTACCGGAACCTGGCGGAGCTGACGGCCCTGGGCCGGCCGATGCCGGAGGAGCTGACCGGGGACTTCGGGGCGTTCGAGGAGGCCGCGGCGCGGGCGGCGCTGGAGCTGGCCGGCGCCTGGACGGTGCCGGGGCTGCCGGAGCTGCTGGTGACGGAGTTCCCGGAGCTGGCGCCGGAGCCGGGGCAGGCGGAGATCGACGCCTATCTGGCGGGGCTTGAGGCGGCGGACGCGGAGTGGGTGACGGAAGACGAAGCGGCGGCGGACGCCCCGGAGTAGTCCGGCGCACCTTCCGACGCACCTTCCGACGCACATGGAGGAGCCCCGGCCGATCCCGGCCGGGGCTCCTCGTGGTGCTCGGGGGCCAGCGTCAGGGGGTGACGCCGCGCTGCTCGAACCAGGTCTCCGGGTCGACCGGGGCCCCGCCGCCGGGGCGGACCTCGACGTGCAGGTGCGGGCCGGTGACGTTGCCGGTGGCGCCGACCTTGCCGATCTGCTGGCCGGGGACGACCTTGCCGGAGCCCTTGATGATCGAGGAGAGGTGGCAGTACCAGATCTCGGTGCCGTCGGGCAGGGTCTCGACGATCCGGTAGCCGTAGGCGCCGGCCCAGCCGGCCGAGGTTATGGTGCCCTGGCCGACCGCGTAGACCGGGGTGCCGGTGTCGGCGGCGAAGTCCAGGCCGGTGTGCAGGTGGGCCCAGTAACGGGCGCTCTGGCCGTAGTGGGCGGAGAGGTTGTAGTCGCGCACCGGCAGGTTGATGGCGGCGAGCTTGGCCTTCTCGGCCGCCTCGGCGGCGCGCTTGGCCTGCTCCTGCTGGGCGACCTGGACGGCGCGCTTGGCCTCGGCGTCCTGGGCGGCCTGGACGCGGGCGGTCTCCTCGGCCGCGGTGCGCTGGCTGTCGGCCTGCTGCTGGATGCGGGCGGCGAGCGCGAGGCCGGGGTCGGCGGAGAGCGCGACCGGGGCCTCGTCGGGCGTCTCGACGGCGGGCGCGGCGGCCGGGGTGGCGGAGGCGAAGCCGGTGGCGCCCAGGGTGGCGGCGACGGCGGTGACGCCGAGCAGCGGGGCGGTGCCGCGGGTCTGACGGGGCATCCGGTGCCGGCTGGTGTCGGCGGCCGGCGGGGCGGTCTCGTCGGCGGGGCCGCCGAAGGGGCCGTGGCCGGCGAACGGGCCCGGATGGTCGAGCAGCTGGGTGCCGGTGGAGGACCCGGACGGGTGTGCCTGGGTGTGCGTCGACGCCACGGAGGCGCGCTCCTTTCCTTCCTTCGCGCCTACCGGGTTAGCTGACGGGTTCGGAGCAGGAAGGTCTCCTACGGCTGGGCCTGGACGGGGCCGGGCCTGGCCGATTCACCCCAAGGAACATGGTTCCCCGGCTCCCAGGCCTGCCCGGAGGCAGACCGGCGGGATTAGGCGACGGCGCACGGTGCCGTCTGGGTACGGCGTTGCGGACCGCGCTGCGTTATCAAACGTTAATCCGAGAGGCCCCCGATTCCAAGCCGTCCACTGGTGACGGCTGAACACGGATCGGACACTACGCGACCCGATGGGCGTTTTGCGGCGTTTGACGACAACTGACACTACTGAACGTGAGAGGACGTCAACGAACGATCCCCCACCTGAGTACTCCTACTCATGTGCGGCCGGGAGCGGCCCGGCCATCCTGGCGCCATGAGCGCACCGATGCAGTCACGCACCACCGCCGCGTACTACGTCCAGGCGGTGCTGTCCTTCGCCCTCTCCGGCACCGCCCTCGGCGCCGGGATCGCCTACCTCCCGGTCGAGCCGTGGACCAGGGCCTTCCTGGCCGTCGGCCTGCTCTGGACGGTCACCTCCGCCTTCACCCTCGCCAAGGTGGTCCGGGACCGGCAGGAGACCACCGAGCTCGTCACCCGGGTCGACCAGGCCCGGCTGGACAAGTTGCTGGCCGAGCACGACCCGTTCAAGGTCGAAGGGGTCTGACCGACCCGGCCGCGGGGGCCGAGGCCGGTCGGCGGCGCGGGGTGCCGATAGCTTGACGGCTAAGGCTATTAGCCTTAGCTTTATGGCTATCGGCACTCGCCGACGATCCGGCCCGAGGAGGCTCCCCATGAACGGCACCATCGCCCCCGCCACCCGCTACCTCGACCTGCCCGGCGGCCGGATCGCCTTCGACGACACCCGGCACGGCGACGGCGCCCCCGTCGTCCTGCTCCCCGGGATGCTCGACAGCCGGACCGCCTACCGGCACCTGCGCCCGCTACTGGCCGCCGCCGGCCGCCGGGTGATCACCATGGACCTGCGCGGCTTCGGCGAGTCCTCGATCCCGTGGGACGACTACTCCCCCGCCGCGATCGCCGGCGACGTGCTCGCCCTGCTGGACCACCTGGGCATCGACCGCGCCGTCCTGGCGGGCAGCTCCTACACCGGCGCCAGCGTGGTCAAGGCCGCCGGGGACGCCCCGGAGCGGATCGCCGGGATCGTCCTGCTGGACGCCTTCGTCGAGAACGTCCCGCCGAACGCCCTGCAGCGGGCGGTGGTCGGCGCGATGGGCGCGCTGCTGGTGCACTCCCCGGCCTTCTGGGGCCTCTACCTGCGCAAGGCCGCCTTCCCCGGCCCCAAGCCCGCCGACCACGAGGAGTACGTGGCCGGGCTGGTCGCCGCGCTGCGCACCCCGGGCCGGAAGGCCGCCACCCGCGGCTATGTCCGCGGCGACTCCTCGCCCGTCGGCTGGACCGCCGCCGTGCGCTGCCCGGCGCTGGTGGTGATGGGCTCGAAGGACCCCGACTTCGGGGACCCGGCGCTGGTCGCCGACCGGCAGGCCGCCGCGCTCGGGGCGCGCAAGGTGATGATCGAGGGTGCGGGGCACTACCCGATGGCCGACCACCCGGAGGCCACCGCCGACGCCCTGCTGGGCTTCCTCGCCGACCTGGCCTGAGCGCCCCGGGCCGCCCGCCCGTCCACCCGCCCCGTCCCCGCCCCGTCCCCACCAGGAGAGAACCGCGATGCCCCGAGTCGGACTCACCCCCGAGCAGGTCGTCGGCCACGCCCTCGCCCTCATCGACGAGCAGGGCCCCGAGGCCCTCACTCTGGCCGCCGTCGCCGCCCGCGCCAAGGTCGCCACCCCCTCGCTGTACAAGCACGTCAGCGGGGGCCTGGGCGAACTCCGCCGACTGGTCGCCGTCCGGGTCTCCGAGGAGTTGGCCGACCGGCTCGCCGAGGCGGCGCTCGGCCGGGGCGGGGACGAGGCGGTGGCCGCCGTCCTGCGGGCCTACCACGCGTACGCCACCGAGCACCCGCACCGGTACGGCGCGCTGCCGCAGGCTCCGCAGCCGGACGAGGACCTGGCGGCGGCGGGCGCCCGGCTGGTCGGGGTGATCGTCGCGGTGCTCCGCGCGTACGGGCTGGAGGGCTCCGAGGCGATCCACGCCGCCCGTACCTTCCGCTCGCTGGCCCACGGCTTCGCCGCGCTGTCGACGGCGGGCGCCTTCCAACTCGCCGAGGACCTCGGGGAGACCCAGGAACGGATGATCACCGTACTGACCGCCGGCCTGCGCGGCTGGCCCCGCTAGTGCCGTATCAGGCAACGTTCGCCCTGGTGACGACTTGGCGGTTCTAGAACGCCTCGGACTCACCCACAACGGCATCACCTGGCAGATCGGGGCTGCCGCCGGACGGCGTCAGCCCCGATCACACCAAGATCTTCATCAGCGTTCCAGGGTCGTTGCGACACGTGGTCGGTTGTTCAGACCGCGAGCAGTTTATGCAGGCGCTCGGCTGGGGTCTCCCAGCCGAGCGCCTTGCGTGGGCGGCCATTGAACTTGGCAGGCCGGCACGCTACGGAAGTGCCGGAACTGGGTCAGGCCGAAACGGGGACCAGGGTGCCGGAGCCGACCGCCTGAGCGAACGACGCCCACACCTGCGGCTGGTGCCGGTGCCCGGGGCCGTTCGGGTTCTTGCTGTCACCTACGACGACCTCACCGGCCAGGCCGCCGGTGATGACGCAGTCGGCGCTCTGGTTGCTGTAGGACGACTTCCGCACGGCGATGCCGAGCGCGGAGATGTTGGGGTAGTAGTTGCTCACTTGATCGCGTCTCTCTTTTCAGTGATGAATGCGAGCGACTTGTCCAGCTGAAGGGCCTCAGCCGTGATTTTCTGGAACGTCGCGTGGATCTCCTCTACCGATTCCCGGTCTTCAATCCACAGTTCGGTCATCTGTGCAGCGACGAGGGCGATGTCGAGTGCGGGGCGGTAGGGGAACCCGAGGACGGTCAGCGCGCCGTTCATTCCCGGGTTCAGCGCGCAGTCCGACGGCATGATCTGGATATTGACGTTGGAGAGCCGGGTGAGCTGTATCAGCCGTTCCATCTGGGCCCGCATGACTTCCGGACCTCCGGCCTTGACGCTCAGAGCCGCCTCGTGGATTACCGCCCAGATCTGCGGCGGCTTCGGACGAGTCAAGACGGCTTGCCGGGCCATCCTGACGTTGACCTTCGCCTCTGCCTCGTCATCCGAGAACCCGCCCAGTTCCGTGAAGATGGCCCGCGCATAGTCGGGAGTCTGGAACAGTCCGGGGATAAAGGCGGGTTGGTAGGTCTTGACCGCTGATGCCTCAGCCTCCAGAGAGGCCAGGTTGACGGTCTGCTCATTCACGACACCGGTATAGCTGACCCACCAGCCCTGCTTGCTGGCGTTCTTGGCGATGTCGATCAGACCGGCCTTGAGATCGGCGTCTACGTCCAGGAAGTCGAGGAGCTCGGCGACGTCGTCGGCCTTGACCGCGCCTTTCGCATTCTCCGCCCGACTGAGCTTGAAGACGCTCCAGGCCGGCAGGGCCCTGGCCACGTCCTCGGGCAGAAGGTCGCGCTGCTCGCGGAGGCGACGCAGCTCCCTTCCGAGCTGGATGCGCCTCACGGTCTGCTGGAATGCCACCCCTTGCCCCTTCTATGTCGATCGTCAGCACAGTGTGCCCCTCTGCAGGTGATGCGCGCTACCAGCTTCGGGAGGCATATGACTCGATCTTGCGTGCGATCATGCAAGCTTGCACGTTTCTAGAAATGGTTGCGCAGATCTGCGCTAGGGTCCATGCTGTGCGTAACGAACTGCATGCAGCGAGTTGGTAGTTGCGGCGACAGTTCGCCAGCTTTCGCTGTTCCAAGTGATCTTGATTGAGCGTCAGACGGCCCAGATCAGGTCGTTCTCCACCGGGCCCTGACGAGCGCGACCGCAACGGCCGCTTCCCCGGAACCACCCCCCATGCCGTCCATAGCGGCACACCCCCGGAGGAACGTCATGCATCTCGTTGACTTCTCAATTTCCGCAGAGCCCAAGACAGTTGGGCTGATCCGCCGGACGGTCGTCCCGCTGCTCGTCGCCACCCTCACTCTCACCGCCGGCACTCGCACCTCCTGGTTCGAGATGGAGGTCGCCGCCCTCGCCCCCGACCAGACCGGGGAGGAGACCGCCGCGGTTGTCAGCTCGTCAGACCCGGTGCCCCAGCGACCGTGGGTGAACCGGGCCGCCCTCGCCGCCCGCATCTGGCACGCCCGCCCGGCCCCGGGCGTCGGCGTCATCGGCCTTACCGGCCCCACACCGGTAGCCGCCTAGAACTCCAGCGGTCCCCGTGTCGGGGTGGGTGGCCGAACCGGTGCGGCCACCCACCCCCACAACCTCGCCGCTGCCCTCCGCGCCGCCCGCCGGATACTGCACGGCCGAGGCAGACCCAGCATGGCCGCCTAGACCACATACACGGCCCCCGGCCAACTCCCCGGGTGCCGGCCTGCAGAGGAGGGGAAGGCCGACACCCGGAGCAGGCCGTCAACCCACCAGCACGGTAAGAGGATTGGAGATCAAGGTGAGTACGCAGACGTGGAGCGAGGGAGAGCAACAGAAGGAGGACCCGGCGCGCAGCGCTGTGGACATCGCCGAGCACGTTGCTGCGCTGTTCAGGCCGGAGAGCGCTCCGCTCCTTACCCTCGGCGTGTTCGAGCGGGTGGGGTCGAACTGGGTCAGCGACGTGCTGCGCCCCTACCTGCCCCAGCACAACGAGCCGTTCCGGCAGCAGTTAGGCGCGCGTCACCCCCTCTCTCCCAACAACGCTCGCCCGCCGGGTCCGGCCGACACCGACCTCCCCGGTCTCCCCGCTCATCACCTTGCCTGCGCCTTGGCCGATCTCTACGGCACCGACCGGCGGCACATGGTGAAGGAGACGAACTTGTGGCTCGCCACCGGCGCGGTCACCAACCTGCTCCCGAACTCCCCCCTCCTCGTCCTCTCCCGCGCCCCCCTCGGCATCGCCAGCTCCTTCGCGCGCGGCAACCTGTTCGAGCGCTGGCACTACGCCTCGCGCTACACCATGCTCAGCAACGCGGCGCACAGGTCCCCCCACTGGGCCGCCTGGTCCGCGCTCCTCCCCGAAGACGGCCCGGAGCCCACCGTCGCCCTCGCCCGCCTCATCGCCTTCAACACCCTCCTTCTGGCACAGGCGCTCAAGAAGGACATCCGCGGGATCTCCCGTCCCTATGCCCACCTCGCTTACGAGCGCCACGTCCTGGCCCCGGAGGCGGTGCGAGCCGCCCTCTCCAGCTACCTCGATGTCCCTCTGCCCTTCCCGGCAGCCCAGGTCGGGAGGGCGACGGCTGGTGCTCCGAGCGCGGACACCACCTTCAACACCGGCCAGCACAAGAGCGAGCTGATCGCCGAGCTGGACGCGCGCACCGCGACACTCGTCACCCACTTCGTCGCGGAGACCCTGGCACGCGCTACCAACGTCGTGGAGCGCCAGGTAGTGGAGACCGCCCGACACTGGCTCAGCGGCGACGACCTGTACGAGGTCCGCGACCCCGCCCCCTCGGTGCCCCGTCCGCGGGTCGGGACAGCGCAGGGGGAGGAACGGCGACCGGGCCCGGCCACCTACCGGCCGGCGGTCGAGGGGAGCACCGTGGTGTGGCGTACCCACCTCGTCAGCAACGAGGAGGTGGCCGAACTCCTGAACATCCTCGCGGAGGCGGGGATGGACAACACCCGGGACGGCGTCAACCTGTTCGTCATCCCGATGAGGGTTCAGCGCGGCGGTCGGCTCCACCAGGATCAGGCCGGCGGTAGGTGGCGACCGAGCCCGGGATACGAGCACCACCCGGCCTACTGGGTCACCTGGCTGGGTGCTGCCGCGCTCGCCGCCTGGCACGGTGCCAGGCTCCCCAGCCGGGCCGAGGTTGTGGAGGCCGCGGCGCTCGTGCCCAGCGTCTACAACGCCGGCTACCGCTTCGGTGACGCCACCCCCGTCATAGAGCCCGGCCGCGACCCTGGCGACATCCACCACCTGGTTGGCAACGTCCAGGTGTGGTGCCAGGACGGCGAGAGCGGCGGACTGGAGTTCCCGCTACGCCGATACATCGTCGGCGCAGCCTGGAACACCCCCAGTACCCGGGCCGCGGTGTCGGAGGTCCGCTCGCGCTACCTCCTCGGCGCCTCACGCGGCGTGGGCGTCCGTCTCGTCCGGGACCCGAGCATCCGGGCGGCGGACGAGATCGGAGCGTGGGAACTCGCTGAGCGCGTCGGTTCCTGGGTCAATTCCCTCGACCCGACCGGAGTCCCGGTGGGCTACCTCGATCAGGCCCTCGTCACCACCCTGACCGGCTCCTGCGCCGAGAGCGGCGAGGCCGAGGCCGGCCAGGACTGAGCAGCGGTCAGAGGCCGATCGCGGCCTTCGGGCCTACGTAGCTGCCGGCGCCCGTCCACCCGGACCGGGCCAGGCCCACGAACCGCTCGCTGAACCCGAGATCGGCCAGATCGTCCAGCGCCACCCACTCCACACCCCGGATCGGGCGGGTGTCGGCTCCCTCCTTCACCTGCCCGATCGCCCCCCCGACCACCTCTACCTCGAAGGAGATGTGTACGACGTGCGCCTTGGTGACGTCTGCGACGTACAAGAGGCGGCCGACCTCCACCTCCAGGCCGGTCTCCTCCAGCATCTCCCGCCGGAGTGCTTCTTCCAGGCTCTCCCCGTCCTCCACCTTGCCACCGGGCAGGGACCACGTCCTCGAACCCTCGGTGTCTTGGTTCAGCAGCAGCAGCTTCTTGTCACTGTTCACGGCCATGCCGGTCACTCGCGTATGCATCCGCGAACCGTACTCCCGCCCAACTCCCGTACGGAGGCGATCTGATGAAGACGCAGAACAGCACCGCCGTGGTCATCGCGGCCGGAGGACTGGGCACCAGGGTGGCGGGCTGGTCCACATTCATGCCGAAGGAATTTCGCCCGGTCGAGGGACGACCCGGCATCGTCCACGTACTCCAAGAGGCGGAAGCGGGCGGGGCACGGCGGGCCGTGGTCGTCCACCACCCGTACTACGCCGGCCTCGCCAGTTGGAGCGCCCAGGTGTTCGGCCCGGGCGGCACTGCCCGCTACCAGCAGCTCGCCCAGCAGTCCGGCAGCCAGCAGTCCAGCGGTCTGCACGTCGACTTCATCGCACAGCGCGGCCCGTACGCCGACGTCACCTCGGCTCTCAACGGCTCCTCGCATCTGCGCACCGGCGACATCTGCCTCGTGTTCTCCGACAACGTCGACCCCGCACACCGGGCTCTTGCCGAGCTGGTCGACGCCACCGACCCGACCTACCCGGCCGTCCTGACCTCCCCCTTCGACATCACCCGTGCCTCCACCCACGGAGTCGTCGTCTGCACCGGCACCGGCCCCGTGCGCACGATGGCGGCCCTGGTGGAGAAGCCGGACTTCACCAGCGCCGCCCGGCTGGTGGCCGATCACGGTGTCGACCGTCTCCGGCTCCTCCAGGGCCGGATGCGGATCACCTCGCCGCTGCTCCACCACCTGGCCGCCACCGCCCGGCACGCCCGGCGGGCTGAGCCGAAGGTCTCGCTCGGCCTCGCCTCCTACGCCCGCAACCACCGGGTGCAGGTGGTCACCAGCACGGTGCCGATGGTCGACCTCGGCGTCCCCGACCCGGAGCGGGCGGCGGCGTCGTGACCCAGGAGAAGGGGACGGAGCAGGAGTGGCGGCCGAGGGTGGGGGGAGATAGAGGACAGGCGCCCGACCGATAGGACCACCGAGCCCGAGACGGCTGCCGTCCTGCCGAAGCGCAAGCGAGGCACCCACTGGCCGGCGCAGCCCGAGCGCCCGTCCGGGGCGTTCCTCCCGCAAGGCCCGGCCCCGGCCCGGCCGGGGCCGGGCGTGTCCGCGCGCCGCACCGCCGCCTTCCTCGCTCATCTTCCCGAGCAGCGCTGGGCCAGCATCTGCGAAGATGCGGCGGGTGAACAGCTCGCCGATCTCGACCATCTTCATCACCTCGGCGCAGGCGGTACGGAGAACGGACTCAGCCTCCGGTCGGCCCGGCTGGTACAGACGGAAGGGAACGTGCTGACCTGGTGCCTGGACCGCGCCGCCGCGCAGGAAGCTGGCCGGCGAGGGCACCGAGTACTGAAGGAGGACGAGATGAGCCAGACCGAGAAGCCGGCGCCCGTGGCGAAGAGGCTGGTCACCAACGAGGAGCTGGCTGCCCTCACCTGGTACGGCGCGCCCGGCGACACCGCCGGGCCGCAGGTCGCGTTCCTGGCCGACGGGCACGTGCTGATGCGCCACGGTGCAGACCACGACGCCCCGCTCCTCGTCTACACCCCCGACGAGTGGAGGGCGTTCCGCCTCGGCGCGCGCGACGGGGAGTTCGATGTGGTGGAGCAGCAGATCCCGACGTCAGGCCCCACCACCGGGTAGCGGAACCTGCTCGGCCAGCAGTACGACCACGTCCGCAGTTTGGGGACGTCGAGATTCAGCCGTTGCCACGGACCCGGTTGCGTCCGCCGCCTGGACCGGCCCGAACCACCGCGGAGGTCGCGGCCGGCGACCTTCAGGGCGCCGGCCGCTGAGCCCAGCGTTGCGGCCTGCGCAGATCCCGCTACCGGGGCCGCGCCAAGATCAGCCTCCGACATCAGCTCACCGGCGCGGCGATCAACCTCGTCCGCATCGACGCCCGTCTCACCGACACACCCCGGGCCTGCACCAGCCGCTTCGCGGCACTTCGCCCCGCTGAGCCAGAGCGGGAGCGGAACGCCGAAGGGCCCGGAGCGGGTGCTCCGGGCCCTTCGGGCTGGTGTGGGGCTAACAGGACTTGAACCTGTGGCCTCTTCCTTATCAGGGAAGCGCTCTAACCGTCTGAGCTATAGCCCC
>NZ_JBHSOF010000093.1:0-15628 GCF_042656005.1 Kitasatospora misakiensis
GGCGGCCAGGGCCAGGGCCGCACCGGCGGCCGAGGCGACGGAGGCGGTGAGCAGGGTGCGGCGGGCGAGCGGACGGGACATCGGGGTCACCTTCTCTTTCGGGCACGGGCTTCGAGCCGGGCGACCAGGTGGAGGCGGTCGCCGTCGGCGGTGTCGGCGGGGCGGTCGCCGTCCGTCCAGGGCGGCTCGGTGCGCGGTCCGGGCCGGTCGTGGAGGGTGAGGGTGGTGAAGCCGTGGTGGGCGAGCAGATGGCGCAGCTCCTGGGGGAAGAGCAGCCGCCAGGCGGAGTGCTGCTCGACCGGCGGGGCGCCGTCCTCGCCGGTCGAGGTCCAGGTGCGGGTGCGGCGCAGGAGCTGGGCGGCGTGGTCGATCCACAGGACGGTGCGCGAGGTGAGCGTGACGCCGTCGTGGGTGACGCTGTCCAGCCGCGGCGCGTCGAGGAGTTCGGTGCGGCCGAGGAAGAAGGCGCCGTTGCGCATCTCGGCCACCAGCAGGCCGCCGGGGCGCAGATGGCTGCGGATCCGGCCGAACAGGGCGTCGAGGTCCTCGTTGGTCCGGCAGTGGAGCAGCGCGCTGTCCAGGCAGAGCACCGCGTCGAAGCGCCCGGGGAGGGTGAAGTCCCGCATGTCGCCGACGTGGTAGGCGGGCCCGGGGTGGCGGGTCCGGGCGTGGGCGATCATCGCCTCGGAGCTGTCCACGCCGGTGACGGTGCGCCCGGCGACCCGGTGCAGCCAGCCCGCGTCGCGGCCGGTGCCGCACCCGAGGTCGAGCACGTCCGAGCCGGCGCCGTGGGCGCGCAGCATCGCCTCGGCCCACCGGGCGGCGGTGGACTCCGGGTCGGGGAAGCGGAGTTCGTAGAGCTCGGGGCGGTCGGTGAGCAGGTTCCGGTGGGCGTCGGCGGCCGGGGGCGGTGTGGTCGGGGGCGGCGACTGCGGGGGCGGCGACGGCGGGCGGGGGTTCATCGGGCCTCGCTGGGGAGGGGGCGGGCGGGGGTGGGGAGCCGTCCGGCGCGGTGCAGCCGGGTGAGCGCGGTGGCGGAGCCGAGGCCGAGGCCGGCGCAGAGCAGCCAGGGCGCGGTGGCGGTGCTGTCCATGGCCCGGCCGACGAGGGTGTTGCCGAGCGCGGCGGCGAAGCCGGAGACCACGTAGTACAGGCCGTAGTAGGTGCCGGTGAGGCCCTCGCGGCCGAACGCGGGGATGAGCGCGAGGACGAACGGCTGCGCGGTCATCAGCCCGAGCTGGAGCAGCAGGACGCCGCCGAGCACGCCGGGCAGGCCGGGGGCGGCGAGCGGCAGCAGGAATCCGGTGGCGGCGACGGCGAGGCCGAGCGGGATCCACCGGGAGGGCGGGCCGTGCCGCTGCAGCCGGGTGGTGATGCGCAGTTGCAGGGTCAGGTTGGCGAGGGTGGCGGTCAGGAAGACCAGGCCGACGGCGCCCTCCCAGCCGGTGGCGCGGCGGGCGGCGTCCGGCAGCAGCAGGTAGAGCTGGCTCTCCATGCCGAAGAGTCCGACCATGCCCAGCGAGAAGGCCAGGAACCGCCGGTCACCGGCCACCTCGCGCCAGTCGGCGAGCACCCCGCGCGGCGCCGGGGCGACGGCGCGTTCGGGCAGGGCGAAGGCCTGGGCGACGGTGAGCACGGCGAAGAGGCCGGCGGCGGCGAGCGCGGCGGCGCGGAAGTCGACCAGCAGCAGGACGGTGCCGATCAGCGGCCCGGCCAGCGCGCCCGTGGTGGCGAACACCGAGAACAGCGCGAACGCCTCGGCCTTGCGGTCGGCCGCCTCGTGCGCGACGTAGGTGCGCACGGCCGGGTTGAACAGCGCGCCCGCCAGCCCGCTGAGGGCGGAGGCGGCGAGCAGGATGCCGAGGGTGTCGCCGAGCGCGAACAGGCCGAAGCCGATGCTGCGCAGCCCGCACCCGGCGATGATGACCCGGCGCGCGCCGAGCCGGTCGGCGGCCGAGCCGCCGAGGATGAACAGGCCCTGCTGGCTGAGGTTGCGCAGCCCGAGCACGGTGCCGACGGCGAGCGCGGACAGGCCCAGGTCGTGGCCGAGGTGCCCGGCCAGGTAGGGGATCAGCAGGTAGAAACCGGTGTTGACGCCGAGCTGGTTGACCAGCAGCAGCCGTACGGGCAGCGGGAAGGTCCGTACGGCGCGCAGTATCCTCACCGGCCGGCCGCCGGTCTGGCCGTCGGTCGGGCTTCGGGGACCGTGCCCGGCTGCTCGGGGGCGGGCAGGACGCCGAGGCCGGCCCGGTCCGGGGTGCGGACGGTGCCGTCGGCGCCGCCGATGCCCCACCAGGGGTCGTGGGCGAGCAGCAGGTGGCCGTCGAGGTCGAGCCAGCGGGCCCGGTCGGCGAGGTGGACGGCGGGCGCGATGCCGAGCGAACTGGCCGCCAGGCAGCCGAGCATCAGCTCGGTGCCGCTGCCGCGCAGGGCCTCGGCGATGCGCAGCACCTGGTGGACACCGCCGCACTTGGCGAGCTTGAGGTTGACGCCGTGCACCCGCCCGGCGAGCCGGCAGGCGTCCTCGTGGTCGACGGCGTCCTCGTCGGCGATCACCGGGATCGGCGAGCGTTCGGCGACGGCGGCGAGCGCGTCGGGGTCGCCCGGGGCGATCGGCTGCTCGACGGCCTCGACGCCGGTGGCGGCGAAGGCGGGCAGCAGCCGGAGGGCCTCCGCCGGGGTCCACGCGCCGTTGGGGTCGAGCAGCAGCCGGGCCCCGGGGGCGGCCTCGCGGACGGCCTGGACGCGGGCCAGGTCGAGGCCCGGGTCGGCGGCACCGGCCTTGATCTTGAGCACGGTGAACCCGGCGTCGGCGAGCCGGGCGGCCTGGACGGCGGCGCGGGCGGGCGGTTCGATGCCGATGGTGCGGGCGGTGGCGGCGGCGACCGGTTCGGCCCGGCCGAGGAGCCGGTGGACGGGTTCGCCGGCCCGTTTGCCGACCAGGTCGAGCAGGGCGGCCTCGACGGCGGCCAGCACACCGGCCGGCAGCCACGTCGGGGTGCTGACTGGCGACCCGGTCCGCGGGGGCGTGAACGGGGCCGCGCCGGAACGGAGTTCGGCGAGCGCCTGCTCCGGGTCCGGGTAGCGCTCCAACGCGGGCCGCAGGGTGCCGAGTTCGCTCAGGATCCGGTCGGTGGGCAGGCCCAGGAAGACACTGCTGACCACCTCGCCGTGGCCGGTCAACCCGCCGTGGGAGAGGGCGAGTTGGACGGCATCCCGCTCGGTGGTCACCGAGCGGGAGATGCGCAGCGGTGTGGCCAGGCGCAGCCGTACCGTGCGGACGTCGAGCCTCATCGGTCCTCCTCGATGCGGGCGGGTCCGGCGGCGGGCGGGACGGTGGCAGCTGGGATGGCGGCAGGCGGGACGGCGGTTGATGGGACGGCCGCGGCCGGGACCGTGGCGGCGGGATCGGCGGGTGCCGTCCGGCCGGTGCGGCAGCGGGCCCAGCCGGTGACCTCGACAGCCGCCGGGTGCGGGATCTCGATCGGGCGCGGCGCGGCCCGCTCGGCGTCCAGGCCGTGCCGGTGGCAGAACGCGTCGTCGTACACCGTGCCGAGGTAGCGGTGCGGGCCGTCGGGGAAGACGGTGGCGACGGCGGCGCCCGGGTGGACCCGGGCCGCCCAGGCGGCGACCAGGGCGACCGCACCGGTGGACCAGCCACCGCTGACGAAGGCGCCCCGGGCCAGCCGCCGGCAGGCGACGACCGCCTCCGCCGGACCGACCCAGTGCACCTCGTCGAAGGCCTGGTGGGCGACGTTGCGCGGGTGGATCGAGCTGCCCAGGCCGCGCATCAGCCGGGGCCGGGCCGGCTGGCCGAAGATGGTGGAGCCGACCGAGTCGACGCCGATGATCCGCAGCCGGGGCCAGCGGCGGCGCAGCGCCTCGGCGAGCCCGGAGCTGTGCCCGCCGGTGCCGACGCTGCAGACCAGCACGTCGAGGTGGTCGAGTTCGGCGGTGATCTCCTGGGCCATCGCCCGGTAACCGGCCGCGTTGTCGGGGTTGTTGTACTGGTCGGGCCAGTAGGCGTCGGGCAGGCCGTCGAGCACCGCGCGCAGTCGGGCGATCCGGGCGGCCTGCCAGCCGCCGTGCCGGGCGGGCTGCTCGACCAGTTCCAGCCGGGCGCCGTACGCGCGCAGCAACTGCCGCATGGACGGTTCGAGTTCGTTGTCACCGACCAGGACGACCGGGTGGCCGAGGGCCTGCCCGGCGAAGGCCAGGCCGACGCCCATGGTGCCCGAGGTGGACTCCACCACCGTGGCACCGGGCCGCAGTTCGCCGCGCGCGTGGGCGCCGCGCAGCATGGCGACGGCGGAGCGGGCCTTCATACCGCCCGCGCCCAGGCCCTCCAGTTTGGCCCAGAAGCCGGGGTGCGGGTGCGGCAGCGGGGTGGTGATCCGGGCCAGCGGGGTGCGGCCGAGCAGCGGCAGCAGGCCCGGATTGCCCAGCGCCGCACCGGAGTCGAGCAGGGCGGTCATCGCGCCGCACCCCCGTGGCCCTGGTGACCGCCGTAGAGGTGGAGGACGGTGGGGCCGCCGTCGAGCCAGAAGAAGGGGTAGGGCTCGGCGCTGACGGCGGTCACCCCGTCGCCGAGCAGTCGGGGCAGCACGGCGCTGCCGGTCTGGGCGAACAGCGCCAGGGGCTTGCCGGTGGCGCGGGCGTGGGCGAGCAGCGGGTCGAGCGAGCCGTTGCCCAGGGTCATGCCGGAGGCGAGGATCGCGTCGCAGTCGTCGAGGTGGGCGAGAACGTCGGTGCGGACCGGCTCGCCCCACTCGGTGGTACCGCCCTTGAGGTCGCCCGGGACGTACTCGACACCGTGCGAACGGAGCTGCTCCAGCAGCGAGTTGACGACGCCGACGACCAGCACCCGGCGGACTTCGGCGAGCGGCAGCAGCCGCACCACGGCGGCGGCGCGGGCCCGGGACTTCGCCAGCGAGGAGCCCGCCGGCAGGGCGACCGGCCGGGCGCCCTCGGCCGGTCCGTGCGGACGGCAGTAGCCGAGGTAGGCGTCGAGCGCGGCGACCCGGACGGCGGCGCGCGGGTGGTCGAGCAACTCGTCGACGGTGGCGCCGACACAGTCGGTGAGCGTGTCGGCGGGAAGTTCGCCCGGCTCGACGGCGCAGGAGCCGACGGCGGCGCCCAGCCGGAGGCTGAGCACCTCGTTGCGGTAGCCCTGGGACCGGCCGGTGTGCCGCACGGCCTGGGCGGTGGTGAAGGCGAGCGCGATCCGCTGGGAGGCCGGGTCGGGCCCGTACGCCCCCGTACGGGCCCGCCCGGTGATCAGGTCGAGCACGGGGCGGGCGGCGGCCCCGGCGCTCGGGGTGGTGATGGAAGAAGTGCCGGTGTCGACGGAGGCGCTCATGCGGGCACCGCCGCCGGCTCGGCGGCGGGTGCGGTCGCCGGCTCGGCAACAGGCACGATCGCGGGCTCGACAGCAGGCTCGGCCGCCGTGAGGCGCGGGGTGAGCCCGGCGAGCAGCCGCTCGGCCGTACAGCGCGCCCCGGCCCCGCCCGTGTCGGCGGTCATGACGTGCCCGAGGTACTCGTTGTTGCTGGTCGCGGCCCGCACCTCGCGGCCCGCCCCGGCGAGGGCGAGTTCGACCACCGCCGGATCGCGCCGCACCGCGTCCGCCCCGTCGAAACCGTCCAGCAGCCCGGCCTGCTCCCCCTCGGGGACGAGGAAGGCGATCGCGGCGCTGGTGACCCCCGTCGGGCGGACGGCCAGGTCGGGCCGGCGGCCGAGGGCGACGTCGACGGCTGCCGCCGCCAGGTCGACCCCGGTGACCCGCCGGACCAGCTCGGTGATCCGGTTCCCGGCCGGGCGCGGGTTGACCTCCACCACGCGGGGCCCGGCCGGGGTCAGCTTGATCTCGGTGTGCGCGACGACGTGGTCCAGCCCGAGCGCGGCCAGCGCGGCGAGGGCGGTGTCGGCGGCGGCCACGGCCTCGGCCGGGTCCAGGGCGGCCGGGAACATGTGCCCGGTCTCGACGAACGCGGGCGCCCCGCCGATGCTCTTGTCGGTGATCCCGACGACGTGCGCCGCACCGCCCGCCGAGACCGTCTCGACGCTGACCTCGGGCCCGGCGAGCAGCTCCTCCAGGAGTACGGCGGGCTCCCGGTGCTGACCGCGCGCGTTGACCGGGAAGGCGTCCAGCGCCCGTACCGCGGCCAGGAGTTCGGTCTCGTCGACGACCTCGCGGACGAACATCCCGGCACACAGGTCGACCGGCTTGACGACCAGGGGGTAGCCGATCACCCGCGCCGCGGCCCGGGCCTGCTCCTGGTCCTCGCAGAGCGCGTACGCGGGCCCGGGGACGCCCGCCTCGGCCAGCACGCGGCGGGTGAGGTCCTTGCGGCAGGCGGCGGCGACGGCCTCGGGGTCGGCCCCGGGCAGGCCGAGCCGGCGGGCCACCCGGGCGACCTGGGGGAGGTAGTAGTCGCAGGAGGAGAGCACGCCGTCGAAGCCGAGCACCGCGTGCAGCCGTTCGGCGTAGGGAAGCAGCACGGCCGGGTCGTTGGTGTCGACGGTGAGGATGTTCTCCGCGGCGAGCAGCGGGTGCGGGCCGTCGGCGGGGGCGGCGCGCAGGTAGTGGTGCAGGTCGCGGGTGAGGAAGGTGAAGCGGTGGCCGCCCTCCCCCAGCGCCCGTGGCAGCAACCTGCTCATGGAGCCGACCCAGCTCTCGATCACCAGCAGATGCGCCACGACTCTCCCCTTCGACGGATTCGGCGGACAGGCAGGACCGTAACGGGATTCGTTTTCATTTTCAACACGCCGGACCGCACTTCCGTTGACACGTCAGATGAAAGTGGTTTTCATGTACGCTCACCACCACCCGCCTCGCCCCACCCCCGCCGGAGCGATCTGATGCAGCGTCAATTCCCTTATGCCATCCGCCATGCCCTGCCGCAAGACCTGCCCGGAGCGCGCCGGTTGATCCTCGACACCTTCTACCGCGAGTTCGGCTACGGCTATGTGCCCGAGTGGCACGCGGACGTCGTCGACCTCCAGGGGCACTACCTGGAGCACCCCCGGCACGCCCTGCTGGTCGCCGTCCACGCCGAGGAGGTGGTCGCCACCACCGCCCTGCACTCCACCGGCCCGGCCCACCCCCCGCACCCGCGCGAGCTCGCCGAGCGCTTCCCGTCCGGGACGACCGCGCAGTTGGTCCGGGTGTACGTCCGGGCGGAGCACCGGCGGCACGGCCTGGCCCGCGAACTCGTCCGCCGCGCCTGCGCGTTCGCCGCCGCGGAGGGCGGCTACCAGCGGCTCTACCTGCACACCAACGCGGACGTTCCCGGCGCCGAGCCGTTCTGGCGCAGCCTCGCCGAGGAGGTCCACGACGCCCGGCCGTCCGGCGAGCACGGCCCCGGCGTGGCCACCGTCCACTTCGAGATCCCGCTGCACCGGCCGGCCCGGACCACCCCGCCGGCCGACGCGCACGCCGACTCGTGGACCTCGGGCCTGGCCGGGAGCGCGGGTCGATAGCCCGCAGCGGACAGCCCACAACGGGCGGACCGGCGGTCACGGTACCGGAACGCCCGACCCACAGACTGTGATGTGACGCAGGTCACAGACGAGTGCGAAATTTCCGGGGAGCGATTCCCCGTTTAGCCCTTCGTAGGACTAAGCGGGGAGTTTCTCCCCGGAACTTTTATGCTCGGGAGGAGCACAGTCGTGACCACCGCCGCCACCCGGCCGATCCCCACCGCGGGGCCGGTCCGCACGCCCCGACTGCGTGCGGACGCGACCCGCAACCGTGAGCGGATCGTGCTGGCGGCCCGGGACGCGTTCGTCGAGCACGGCGCCGAGGCGCCGCTGGACGAAATCGCGAAGCGGGCGGGCGTCGGAAACGCTACGCTCTACCGGAACTTCCCCACCAGGGCGGCGCTGATCCGCGAGGTGGCGCTGCTCGTCAAGAACCGCATCGTGGCGATCGCCGAGCGGGCGGCCGTCGAGGCCGCAGGCCCGTTCGACGCCCTGGAGCGGTTCGCCCACGAGACGGTCGACGAGAAGGTCGGCGCGATCTGCCCGCTGCTCACCAACCAGGTCGACCTGCACGATCCCGACCTGGCGGAGGCACGCGAGCGCCTGATGCTGGTCGTCGGCGATCTGCTGGACCGGGCGAAGGCGGCGGGCGAGATCCGTCCGGACGTCGCCCACGGTGACCTCTTCATCGCCCTCGGCCAGCTCACCCGCCCGCTGCCGGGCACCTCGTGCCACGTCCTGGAGGGATTCGTCCACCGGCACCTGCAACTGTTCCTGGACGGTATGCGGGCGCCCGCCCGTTCGACACTGCCCGGCCGGGCCGCGACCTTCGAGGACTTCCACGGCGACCACTGACCCCTCGGGTCGATCGGCCTGCCGCCTGCTCCTCCCCTCTTGCCCTGATTGACCTGCTGTCTGTTCGACCTTCCGCTTTCCGCACCTCTCCGTACGTTTCCGCACAACTCGCACCGTGAAGTGAGTACCCCCATGCCAAAAACCGACGCCCTGCCCGCCGCCCAGCCTGATCCGAGGCGCTGGAAGGCCCTGATATTCATCGGCCTCGCGCAGCTGATGGTCGTCCTCGACGCCACCATCGTGAACATCGCGCTGCCGTCCGCCCAGAAGGACCTCGGCATCACCGACGGCAACCGCCAGTGGGTGATCACCGCGTACGCGCTGGCCTTCGGCGGACTGCTGCTGTTCGGCGGGCGGGTGGCCGACCTGTGGGGGCGCAAGCGCACCTTCGTGGTCGGTCTGACCGGCTTCGCGCTGGCCTCCGCCCTGGGCGGCGCCGCCGCCAACACCGCGATGCTGCTCGGCGCCCGCGCCCTCCAGGGTGTCTTCGGCGCCCTGCTGGCCCCGGCCGCGCTCTCGCTGCTGGCCGTCATGTTCACCGAGGCCAAGGAGCGCGCCAAGGCGTTCGGCATCTACGGCGCGATCGCCGGTGGTGGCGGTGCGATCGGCCTCATCCTCGGCGGTCTGCTCACCGAGTACATGAACTGGCGCTGGACCTTCTTCGTCAACATCCCGTTCGCCGTGGCCGCCGCCGTCGGCGCCGTGATGGTGATCCGCGAGCCCGCCGTGGGCCGCAACCGCAACCGGCTCGACGTCCCCGGTGTCGTGCTGGTCACCACCGGCCTGGTCGCGCTGGTCTACGGCTTCACCCGGGCCGAGTCGGACGGCTGGAGCTCGGGCATGACGATCGGCCTGTTCGTCGCCGCCGCCGTGCTGCTGGGCGCGTTCGTCCTGGTCGAGCAGAAGGTCAAGGCGCCGCTGCTGCCGCTGCGCGTCGTGCTGGACCGCAACCGCGGCGGGGTCTACCTGTCGCTGGGCCTGGCCGTGATCGGCATGTTCGGTCTCTTCCTCTTCCTGACCTACTACCTGCAGATCGTGCTCGACTACAGCCCGGTCCTGACCGGCGTGGCCTTCCTGCCGATGGTGGCGGGCATGATCACCGGTTCGACCCAGATCGGCGCCCGCCTGATGACCCGCGTCCCGGCGCGGTACCTGATGGCGCCCGGCTTCCTGGTCGCCGCGGTCGGCATGCTCCTCCTGACCCAGATCGACCTGGACACCTCCTACCCGGCGCTGATCCTGCCCGGTCTGGTCCTGATGGGCCTCGGCATGGGCACCGCGTTCATGCCGGCGATGAGCCTGGCCACGCACGGCGTCCAGCCGCGCGACGCCGGCGTGGCGTCCGCCATGGTCAACACCTCGCAGCAGGTCGGCGGCGCCATCGGCACCGCGCTGCTGAACACCATCGCGGCCAGCGCCACCACCACCTGGCTGGCGGCCCACGCGGGCGCCGCGACCAGCCCGGCCGCCGCGAAGGCGGTGCAGTTCCAGGGCATGGTGGAGGGCTTCTCGACCGCGATCTGGTGGTCCTTCGGGATCCTGGTCCTGGCGGCCTCGCTCGCCTTCGTCCTGATCAACGCCGGGCGCCCGGACGCCGGTGGCGCCGCGGGCGAGGGTGCGGGTGCGGCGAACGCCAACGAGGTGCCGGTGCTGGTGCACTGACCCTCGCGGGGTACGCGACGGTGCGGAGCGGCCCGTCCGGTGTCATCACGACACCGGGCGGGCCGCTCGCCGTTTCCCGGACGACAATGGAGTGGCCCGCTCGGCCGGGGTACTTGACCGGACGCGTGCGAGGCTGTCCCGTGGGCTGTACGGCGAGGGTGTCCGGATCACCGGGCCCACCGCCGAGGAGTTCCACCGGCCACCGGGCACCGCACCGGCACCGAGCAGTACGCCGTCACCGAGCAGTACGTGTCACCGAGCAGCACGCCGTCACCGAGCGCCACGAGAGCACCGGCGGTCCCGGAGAGGGAGGACACCGTGCACGACCGTACCGACCAGCTGGCCGACAGCAAGTACCTCCTGCTCACCACCTACGGCGAGGACGGCCGCCAGGTCCACTCGCAGAGCTGGGTGGTCGCCGACGGCACGGCGCTCGGCATCTGGACCCCCGCCCACTCCGGCGAGGCCGAACGGATCCGCCGCCACCCCAAGGTCCTGGTCGGCCCGTGCGACGCGCACGGCCGCCCGACCGGGCGCCAGCTCCCGGCCCGGGCCGCGGTCTGCGACGAGGACGCCACCGCCCGCTACCGCGCGTCGCTGATCAACAAGTACGGCCTGACGGCCTTCCTGGCCCTGGCCCGCAGCCGGATGCGGCTCGGACTGGCCGGGACGGTCGGCATCCGGATCACGCTCAACGAGCGGGAGCAGCGGCTGATCGGGCCGGAGTGGCCGGTGCCGACCACGTACTGCCCGAACTGAGGCGGCCCCGGTCGGGTGGGTGCCAGGTCGGGCGGGCGCCAGGTCGGGCGGACGCGCGAGGTGGGTGCTCAGGCCGGGCCGTTCTCCGGGGCGCGGGCCAGGTCGTCCGGCTCGCAGGCCTCCTGTCCGCTGCCGGCGTGCACCACCTTGACCGCCCGGCCAGGACCGCCCGGCACCACCCGCTGCTCCTTGCCGCACCGCGGGCAGATCAGCGGGATGCGCGACCGGTGGGCGGCCGGTCCGGCGGTGCCGTCCGAGGGCGTCACGACAGCGGGTGGGTCGGGACCGGGCTGACCTCCTGGATCTCGCCGTGGGCCTTGGTGAGCAGCTGCGAGGCGAGGTCGTTGAGCGCCCGGGCGGCCGCGATCTCCTCGCCGACCCTGAGCTGTTCCGGGTCGGACGGGTGACGGCTGGTGTAGCCGTGCGCGCGCAGCTCCGTCCCGTCCCCCAGTCGCAGCAGGGCGGCGGCGGCCGTCCGCGCCCCCTCCTCGCGGAACTCCATCTCGATGTGCCAACCGACAAGAGTCTGCATGGCGGGTCACCTCCGACGATCGGTCCTCGTCCGGTTACACCTCCAGGGTGCGCCGCCCCCTGCGGGAACACCAGGCAGGCGGGCGAGCGGGCCGCCGGGGGCAACTTGAACGCGTTCAATCCCGCGCGTAGAGTCGGCGCGCAGCGGAAGTTTGAACGCGTTCAAGGAGTGTGGGAGGCCATGGGACGAGGCACCGCCGAACTGGTGAGCCTGCTGGTCCTGCTCGGTATGGGCGCGGTGATCCCGCTCGGGCTCGCCCTCATCGACGAGCCCGGGCTCGCCCGGCTGCGCCGCCTCTGGCCGCTCGCCGCAGTCCCCGGCGCCCTCTCGCTCTGGCTGCCGCGCGGCCCGCTCGCCACCGGCAGCGCCGTACTCTACGCGCTCGGCACCCTCGCCGTCGCCGCGCACGCCCCGCTCCGCCTGGCCCGCACCCGCTCCCTCGCACCGCCCGAGATCGCCGTACTCACCGCGCTGGTCACGCCGTCGGTCGCCGGACTCGCCCTGGTCGCCGAGCGCTCCGGGTACCGGCTGTTCGGCTTCGACCTCGACATCCTCGCCCTCACCGTCCCGCACTTCCACTACGCCGGGTTCACCGCCGCCCTGGTCGCCGGACTGGTGTGCCGCGCCGTCCCCGGCCGTCCGGCCGCGCGGTGGGCGGCGCTCAGCGTCCCGGCCGGGACGCTGCTGGTGCTCGGCGGCTACTTCGTCGGGGACTGGGCCGAACTCGTCGGCGCCGTCGTCCTCACCGCCGGTATGTGGATGGTCGGCCTGCTCACCTGGCGCGACCTGCGCACCCGGGCCGGGGCGGTGGACCCGGGCAGGCGGCGGCTCACCGGTACGCCCGCCCTGCTCGGCGTCTCGGCGGCCGTCCTCGCCGTCACCATGCTGCTCGCCCTCTGGTGGGCCCTCGGCGAGGCCTCCGGGATCCCCCACCCCACCCTCGGCTGGATGGCCGCCACCCACGGCGTCGGCAACGCCCTCGGCTTCGCGCTCTGCTCGCTGCTCGCCTGGCGACGGCTCGCGCCCATCACCCAGGAGACCGTCCGATGAACACCACCGCGCGGCTGGACGACCTCAGCTACCCCGAGGTCGGCGCCAGCTTCGATTTCGACGCCCCGCTGCCGGCCGGCTACCACCACCTGCGCCACCGCGCCCTGGTCGGCCACGGCCGCGCCGCCCTGGACGCCACCGGGGCGGCCGTGCTGGGCTGGCGGATGCACCGGGCCGCCGGCGTCCGGATCACCGCCGAGGCGGAGCGCGCCGCGCCGGGCGTCGCCGTCCGGTGCGCCATCGGCCTCGGCCCGCTGCGGGCCGCCGCCCCGTGCCGGGTGGTCCGGAGCACCGACGACGGCGGCGATCGCGACCGTCACGGCTTCACGTACGGCACCCGGCGGGGCCATCTCGCGGTCGGCGAGGAGACCTTCGTGGTGGAGATGGGCCCGGACGGGGCGGTCTGGTTCACCGTGAACGCCTTCAGCCGCCCGCAGCGCTGGTACGCCCGGCTCGCCGGCCCCCTGTTCCCCCTCGGCCAGCAGCTCTTCGCCCGCCGGTGCGCCCGCGCCCTCACCCGGATCGCCTCCCGTGCCGCCCGCACCGCCCGGTGAACGCGGGCGGGCGGAGCCGGAGCGGAGTGGGAAGTCGGCCTCGTCGACTTCCCACTCCGGGCACCTGGCCAAGGCAGTGTCAGGACGTCCCGGTGGGGACGATGGGGACGGTGAGGAGGAGGGTGCCGGTGTCGAGGGTGCGGATCTCGAAGTGGTCGATGGTGGCGGGCGGGAACGCGGTGCCGCCGGTGGTGTGGAGGGCGGCGGCGGTGTAGCCGGCGGCGGGGACGCTCCAGGTGGTCACGGTCTGCCGCCCGCCCGTCCCGGAGACGGCGACCAGGTCGCAGGTCAACGGCCCGCGGACGCCGGAGAGTTCGAGGGTGATCTTGCTGCCCCAGGGCACCGCGTCGACGCCGACCACGGCGTGCGCCCCGGACACCGGGTCCGCCGCGGTGAACTGGTGTCCGGCGGCCGTGGCGACCACGGCGGGCGGGGAGTCCGCGGTGATCACGGCGGCGGTGACCGCCGGTCCGGCGAGCACCGCGGCGGCCGCCGCGACGACCAGCGCCAGCCGACGGACCCGGCCGCGCCGGCGGCTCGCCCGGACCTCCTCCACCAGCCGGCCGAGCATCACCCGGTCCGGGCGCGGCACGGGGTCGGCCGGGTCGGCACCGACCGCGTACTCGGCCAGCAGGCCTCCGACGGGGGCGAGTTCGGCCAGCTGTTCGGCGCACTGCGGGCAGCCGGTCGCGAGGTGGGCGTCGAAGGCCTCGCGTTCGGGCCCGTCCAGCACGCCGAGGACGTAGGCGGCGACGTCGAGGTGCACGGCCGGCTCGGGACCGGGTTCGGACGGTGTCACGATGTCACTCCCCGTTCCTCCAGCGCGAGCCTGAGCGCGCGCAGCGCGTAGTACAGCCGCGAGCGCACGGTGCCCGCGGGGATGCCGAGTTCGGCGGCCGCCTCGCCGGCCGTGCGCCCCTTGAAGTACGTCTCCACGATCACCTCGCGGTGCGCGGGCGAGAGGTCGTCGAGGGCGTCGGCGACCGTCATCATCCGCAGCGCGCGGTCCAACTCGTCCTCGGCGGGCAGCGACTCCAGCGGTGCGGCGTCCACTTCGCGCGGTCGGGCGAGCTCGGCGCGGTGCCCGTCGATGACGATCCGCCGGGCGACGGTGGCCAGCCAGGGGCGCAGCGACGGCACCGCCGGGTCGAGCCGGTGGAGGTTGCGCCAGGCACGCAGCAGGGTCTCCTGCACCACGTCCTCGGCGCGCTGCCGGTCCCCGGCGACCAGGTGGAGCACGAAGCCCAGCAGCGGCCCGGCGTGCTCCTGGTAGAGGGCGCGCATCAGCTCCTCGTCCGGTACCGGCGCACCCCGCGCGGCCGGGCGGCCGCCGCCGGGGGGCTCCTGGGTCACCACCACATCCTCGCGCACCCGCGCCTCCGGGTCGAACGTCGTCGGTGAACGGTCCGGTTCAGTAGCCGTGGCCGTAGCCGCCGGGGCTCCCGGTGGCGGAGGCGGCGGCCCGGTCGCCGGTGGGGGTCACCGCGAACCAGCTGCCGTTCACGCCCTGGCCCTTGGTGTCGCCGGGGTTCCGGTCGGGCGCGTAGCGGTACAGCGGCCACCCGGCGAGGGTGAGCTGCTTGGCGCCGTCGGCCCGGGTGACGGCGCCGACCAGCTTGGCGTCGATGCCGTTGACGGTGGCCGGGGTGCCGTCGGCCGGGACCGGCGGCCAGGTCGTGGCGCAGTCGCCGTTGCAGGTGGAGGTGGGCGGCGCGGCGGTGTCCTTGTCGAACCGGTAGAGGGTGAAGCCGGCGCCGTCGGTGACGATGGTGCCGAGCCGGGGGTCGGCGGTGGTCCGCAGGGTGGCGGAGGAGGGCGAGGTGGACGAGGAGGGCGCGGAGGGTGCCGAGGGTGCCGAGGACGTGGGCGGTGTCGTCGGTGACGAGCCGCCGTAGGTGGACGAGCCGCAGCCGGCGACCAGGGCGCCGACGGCCAGTCCGGCCGCGGCGAGCACGGCGAGCCGGCCCGGACGCCGGGCGGAGCGCCGCGCGGGCTCCCGAGCGGAATCCCGGTCGGGCCCGGTGGTGCGGCTGTCGGTACGGCTGGCGGTAGGGCGGGTGTTGCGCATGGTGACCGCTCTCGGGTCGGTGCGTGAGCACATCGGTGCCGGACACCCTCCGGTACGGACGGGGGCCCCGGTCTGTTCGAAGAATCGCGCGGTAGGGTCCGCGGAATAGCGCGCGGACAGCAGCCGTTGTCGGGGGCACATGGCCTTGACCGCCACCACCGGAAGGGCAGGAATCGCGACATGAGCAGCACGGTCGAGCTGACCAAGGAGAACTTCGACGAGATCGTCCCCGGTGTGGGCGGCAAGGACTTCGTCTTCATCGACTTCTGGGCGAGCTGGTGCGGCCCGTGCCGCCAGTTCGCTCCGGTCTTCGAGAAGGCTGCCGAGCGTCACCCGGACCTCGTGTTCGCCAAGGTCGACACCGAGGCCCAGCAGGAGCTGGCCGCGGCCTTCGGCATCCAGTCGATCCCGACGCTGGCGATCATCCGCGAGGGCGTGCTCGTCTTCTCGCAGGCCGGCGCGCTGCCCGAGCCGGTGTTCGAGGACCTGATCGGCCAGGCCCGGAACCTGGACATGACCGAGGTGAAGCGGCAGGTGGCGGCGGAGCAGAACGGCGCTCCGCAGGCCTGACGGACGGTCGCCGCACGGCGGGCCCCGGGGTGGTTCGACCACGACGCTGTTGGTGAATTCGGGATCCTGATCATTTCGCCCCGTCGAGCTGTTGCT
>NZ_JBHSOF010000094.1:0-14784 GCF_042656005.1 Kitasatospora misakiensis
CGCATGTCCGGTGGTGTGGGAGGAGGGCCGGGTGACCCGGCCCTCCTACCCGATTGCCCGGTTCGGCGGGCGTTAAATCGGGGTAGAACGGCATGAATCACCTCAAGTCGGGTACCAACACCACCGGAGTGGCCGCGGACTCCGCGGACGCTCCCGCGTCCCCAGCGGACGCCGCTTGGACCATCGCTTGAAGAAGCCGGGCAGAGGATCTCGGGAGAGGAGCCGCAGCGCGCGGGGCGACGACGCCCCACCTCGCTCGCGGCCCCAGGCGTTCCCTTCTGCCCAGGAGAACCGCCGTGTCCACTTCGACCCTGGGAACCGGTCGCCAGGCCGGCTCGTCGCCCGTCCGGTCCGATGTTCCGCCGCCCCCGCCGGCGGCCGAGCTGCCGTCGGACCTGCGGTCGGACCTGGCGCCGGACCTGCCGTCGGACCTGCCGCCGCGCCCCACCGAGGCGGAGCTGCGGGCCATGGGCAAGGCCGAGGCGCGCGGGCTGAGCGACGCGCTCTTCGCGCGGCTCGCCGGGCTGCCCCGTGAGTCGCACGCCTACAGCTACGTCCGGGGCACGATCATCGAGCTCAACATGCCGCTGGTGCGGTTCATCGCCGGCCGGTTCCGGCACCGCCCCGAGGACATGGACGACATCCTCCAGGTCGGCACCGTCGGGCTGATCAAGGCGGTCGACGGCTACGACCCGGGGCGCGGCGTCGAGTTCGTCACCTACGCCATCCCCACCATCGCCGGCGAGGTCAAGCGGTTCTTCCGGGACACCTCCTGGCCGGTCCGGGTGCCGCGCCGGATGCAGGAGTGCTACCTCACGGTGGCCCGGGGCTCCGACCGGCTGGAGCAGCAACTCGGCCGGCTGCCGCACCCCGAGGAGCTCGCCGAGGCCCTCCACCTCACTGTCGAGGACGTCATCGAGGGACTGGTCGCCGGCCGGGTCTACCGGCCCAACTCGCTCGACGCGCTGCGTGAGCAGGACAGCGACGAGGCCGGCAGCGCGCTGCTGGACCGGCTCGGCTGCTGCGACCCGGGCATCGAGCTGGCCGAGTTCCGCACCGCCGTCCGCCCCCTGCTCGGACAGCTGCCGGAGCGCGAGCAGACGGTGCTCAAACTGCGGTTCTGGGAGGACCGGACGCAGTCCGAGATAGCCGACCGGATCGGCGTCTCCCAGATGCACGTGTCCCGGCTGCTCTCCGCCACCCTCGCGCACCTGCGCGAGCAGCTGGAGGACCGCGACGCGGCGGCCTGGACGGACGACCCGCCCGACGGCCCCGGCTGATCCCCGCACCGACCGACCCCGGCCGGACCGTGACCCGGCCGACAACCGATGCCCCTTCCGGGGTTTCCGGCCCCCCACAGCGGATAGCCGCTCTGTGGGGGGCCGTCGGTATGAACAAGGAGGAGGAACGGGCACCGCCGCCGGATCCTGCGGCCCGACCTCGCGACCCGTTCTCGCGACCGCCGCCGCGAAGGAACAGGAGCACCCGCCATGACCCGCCGTCCGTCCCGACCTCCCGACGGCATCACGACCGCCCCGGACCAGCCCCTCGGACTCACCACCCGCACCCGGCCGTGGGGCGGCGGCACCGTCGTCGCCCTGGACGGAGAACTCGACCTGGACTCCGTCGCCGTCCTGCGCGAAGCCCTCGACCGCGCGCTCGCCACGCCCGGCACGGTCGTCGTGATCGACTGCGGCGACCTCGCGTTCTGCGACTCCACCGGCCTGTCCGAACTGCTCGCCGCCGCCGTCCGGGCACACGCCGCCGGCAGCCGGATCGAACTCGCGCGCCCCCGGCCGCTGGTCCGGCGCGTCCTCGAACTCACCGGCGCCACCGACGCCTTCCCCGTCCGCGACGGCGCCCCGCCGTGACCGGCGCCTTCACCTTCACCGAGGGCGGACCGTGATCGGAGCTGACCGGACGGGATCGGCCGAGCCGGCGCGTGGGGGCGCGCGGGGTTGTGGCCGGGTGGGGGTGGTGTCGGGGCGAAACGGTGCGCGGTGTTCGGGGTGCGCGGTTCGGGGAAGCCGGACGGCCGGGGGTCGGAGGGGTCGGACCGCGTGTGCGGACGTGTGCGGAGAGGAAGGCGGACGGGATGAGGCAGCAGAGGCGGCAGAGGCGGATCGTGGCAGGGTTGCGGGCCCGGGGGCTCGCGGTACGCGGACGGGTGTGGGCGGCGACCAGCGGCTCGCGCCCCGGGACCCTGCCCGTGCTGGGACTGCTGCCGCCGGTGCTGCTGGCCGCCGGGCTGTCCGCCGAGGCGGCACCGCTGCTGTGGCCGCTGATCGCTGGCTGGCTGCTGGTGCTCGGCTGTGCCGGAATGCTGCTCCGGCGCCCGGCCGGCGGCGACGGCCGGACGCGTGCCGGCCGGACGCGTGCCGTGCGCCGCGCCGCGACCCGGCGGAGTGGACGGTGAGCTAGGCGGGCGTCAGCCGGCCCCGGGCAGTCGGATCTCCAGGTGCCCGGAGAGGACCCGGGCCTGGAGCACCGGCTGCGGGGCGGTGGCCGGCCCGCGGACGACCTCGCCGTCGCGCAGCCGGAACTCGCTGCCGTGCCACGGACAGCGCAGACAGCCGTCCACCAGTGTGCCCTCGGACAGCGGCCCCGACAGGTGGGCGCAGCGGTCCGCGAGCACGTGCCAGTCGTCCTCGCCGCCGTGGACGACGACCACCGCCAGCCCGTCGACGGTGCGCCGGACCGGTTCGCCCGGCGGGAAGTTCTCGACCGGGCCGACCCCGATCCACTCCGGGGGCGCCACCCGGTGCACCGCCGCCGCCCGGTTGGGGCCCGCACCCTGGTGGTAGGCCAGGTGCCCGCCGAGCACGCCGCCGACCGACACGGCGGTGAGCCCGGCCAGGCCGAGCAGCCGGCCCCGGACGGGCCGGCACCGGCAGCGGGCCAGCAGCGAAGCGGCGAACAGCAGGACGCCGGTGGTGTTGGCGGCGGCGTGCACCAGGCCGGTGCGCCGGCGCGGCGGGTCCAGCCGGGCCCAGTCGACCCAGCCGGCCGCGGTGGCGGGCCCGGCGGTGACCAGTCCGGCGGCGATCAGAACGCCCGCCGCCCGCCGTCCGCCGGGCAGGGAGTCCAGGAGTTCCGCCGAGATCCAGCAGCCGAGCGGGAGCTGGACCAGCGCCGGATGCAGCGGGTGGCCGAGCCACACGCCGTGCAGGAGGTCGCGGGAGGGGCCCAGCGGGAGGCCGTTCAGCGCGTCGGCGAGCGGCCGGGCCGGCCGGTCGAGGAAGCGCCAGTCGGCCGGCGCGTCCAGCGCGCGGCGCAGCCGCCGGGACCACGGGCGGGCCTGCGGGAGGTCGTACGGGGAAGTGTTCATACCCGGCGGCTAGCCGTCCGCCGCGCGGCCAAACCCGGGAGGGCGCGCGCGTCCGCCAGCGCACCCATCCGCACCCGCCCGCACCGCACCGGGCCGCCCGCCCGGGCGGCCCGGTGCACCACGGTGGCCAGGCGCCCGCCGGTCGACGCGTCGACGCTCAGTGGTCGGCCGCCGCCATGGTCTCCCGCACCGTGACCAGGCACGGATCGCAGTAGCGGTCGGGCAACCCGGCCGGCACCTCCATGCCGTTCGGCACCACCCGGCGGGACAGCTCCAGCGACTGCCCGCAGAGCGCCGTCGACGCGTCGTTCTTCGACACCACGTGCCACATCAGGCCCGACGGCTCCTCCGCCGGATCGGACTCGGCCCACATCTCGTACACGACTGCCTCCCGGAGCAGGGGATCGGGCCCTCCCATGCAATCCCGGGCGGCGCCGGTCGGCCACCGGGTGGCACCCACTGGGACGGTTCCGGGGCTCGGAGGATTAGCGGCGGGCCGGTGGGGCAGGCGCGCCGACGGCGCCGGGAGCGCCCGGCCCCACCAACCGCGCAACCAGCAGGGAGGCACCTGATGAGCATGGTCAAGGAGTCGGTCGACGTCGACGTGCCGCTGCACACCGCGTACAACCAGTGGACCCTCTTCGAGGAGTTCCCCCGCTTCATGGAAGGCGTCGAGGCGGTGACCCAGCTGGACGACCGCCACAACCACTGGCGGACCAGCATCGGGGGCGTCAGCCGCGAGTTCGACACCGAGATCGTCGACCAGCTGCCGGACGAGCGGATCGCCTGGCGGACGGTCGAGGGCGAGGTGCGGCAGAAGGGCGTCGTCACCTTCCGGAGCATCGACGACACGCACACCAGGGTGAGCCTGGCCATCGACTTCCAGCCCGAGGGCCTCGCCGAGAAGGCCGGCTCCGCCATGGGCATGGTCGACCGGCGGGTGAAGGGCGACCTGAGGCGGTTCAAGGACTTCATCGAGGAACAGGGTCGGGAGGAAGGAGGCTGGCGGGGCCGCATCTCCCCGAGCTGAGCGAACCGAGCCGAGCGAGCCGAGCGCGGAACGCGTTCCCGTTCTCAAAGGCCGCGGCCCCCGGTCCCCCTTCGGCGGGCCGGGGGCCGCCGACGATCCCCTTCCCGGGCCGCCCGTACCGGGGTGGTTGCCTCGGCGCCCATCGGGTAGGCGTCGGGCGTGGAGCACTACGAACCCCCGGCGGACGGTGGCGCCGGCGCGCACGACGCGTCGGCGTACGACCTCTGCGACCACTGCGGACAGGTCGTCCTCGGCGAGGAGCTGCTCGGCGCGCTCGTCCCGGACTCCTCCGCCGTGCACGCCTCCGACCCGGCGCTCGACGGCAGGCGGGTCATCACCGCCTGCTCGGCCGAGCACCTCGCCGCGCTGGTCGACGAATACCGCGGCCGCCCGTTCGTCCCGGAGGAGCAGTGGGCGGCCAAGGTCTGCCGCGCGCTCGCCGACTACGAGGAGCCGGTGCCGCTCGCCGTGGTCGCCGCGCTCAGCGGCCTCTCCGAGCACCAGGCGCAGCAGGGCGTGGACTGGCACAACGCCCGCGCCCGCGAGTGGCGCGCCCAGTACGGCGACCCGGACGCCCCTGGCGAGTACGGCGACCCGGACGGCCCGGGCGCCGGACCGGGAGACTGACCGCACCCCCGACGTACGAGGAGGAGCCCCGGAGGGGGCACGGTCCGGCGCCCGGGCCGTGGATCAGGCCTTGCCGGTGAGCCGCCAGATCTGGTTCTTCTTGGTGCCCAGGACGCCTGCCGCGTCGCAGGTCCACTGGTGGACGAGGGCGCCGGGGGCGGTGGAGGCGCCGGCGACGTCGACGCACTTGCCGCTGTGAACGGCCACGAGCTGGTAGTCCTGGCTGTTGCCGAGTGCGCTGACGGGCCGGAGGGTGAACTGCTGGTTGGTTCCGCCGTTGCAGGTCCACTGGCCGATGGCGGCGCCCTCGGCGGTGGAGGCGGCGAGGACGTCGAGGCACTTACCGCTGAGTTCGTTGACGACGGTGTAGGTGTTGGCCACCCCGGCGACGGGCTTGAAGTCGAGCATCTGCTGGTACCCGCCCTCGCAGTTGTACTGCTGGTACCGGGTGCCGTCGGCCTTGCTGAGGTCGGTGTCGTCCAGGCACTGGTTGCCACCGTTCTCACTGATCGCGACGGTGGAGACGGTGGTGTTGGTCGGCGGGAGCAGGGTCACGGTGTAGCCGTCGCGGGAGTCGGTCCACGGGACCGTCAGGGAGGCACCGTTGGAGGTGACGGTGAGGTTCTGGTCGGTGACGGTGACCGGTCCGTTCATCGCGGCGCCGCCGACGTACGGCAGGCGCTGCAGGATCGCGCGGACCTTCCCGCCGGAGACCACGGAGGTGGTGTTCAGGCCGGTGAGGTTGACCGTGACGTTGCCGGTGTTGCCGTTGCTGCCGAGCAGGATCTTCGCGTTGCCCGCGGCGTTGTCCTTGGTGGCGAAACCGTCGGTGTTGCCGCCCGGGACGAGGTTGACGATGTTGCCGGTCTGGGAGCCGTAGAAGCGGTAGGTGAACCACTCGCCCTTGGGGAGGTACTGTCCGGCGCTGTTCTTGGTGAGCAGGTTCGCCGCGTAGTCGTGCAGGGCGGTGCCGGAGGCCCAGTTGCCGCGCAGGCCGTCGGCGCCCGCGCGCTCCAGCCGGCTGATGAACCAGCCGCCGCCGCCGGGAGTCTGCTGGGACAGCGTGGCGTACTCGTTGATCTGGTACGGGCGGGTGTTGGTGAGGCCGTGGGCGGCGAGTGTGGAGTTGGCGTTCGCGGCTCCGGCGACGGGCTCGCCCGGCTCGTCGTGCCAGCTGTAGATGTCGGGGGCGACGTTGTTGGCCTTGACGTGGTCGAGGTAGGTGTTCCACCAGCGGTTGTTGGAGGTGGGCTGGCCCGCCATGCTGGGGCCGACGATGAGCTGGTGGGGGAAGTTGGCGCGGACGGCGGCGTGGAAGCGGGACCACATCTGCAGGTACTGGGCCTGCGAGGCGCCCCAGAAGCCACTGCCGTCGGCTTCGTTCCACAGGTCCCACTGGACGGTCATGTTGTTGGCCTTGACGTCGGAGAACAGCTGGTTGACGAAGTTGTCGAACTGCGTCCAGTTGCCGTTGTCGCCGGGCCAGCCCACGTGGGTGGTGCTGTCGGCGCCCCAGAGGTCGTGCGGCAGGATGATGAAGGTGCCGCCGAGGGCGGCGGTGCGCTTGTACTGGGCGAGTGTGGAGTCCCAGCGGGTCCGGTAGTCGGCGAGGCTGGTGGCGTAGCCGCCGCTGTTGAGCTGGGCGCCGCCGGCCCGCATGAAGTGCCACTTGATGTCGGTGAGGAAGTGGTCCTGGGGCAGCGCGCCGTTCGGCGTCATTCCGTAGATCATGCCGGAGGCACGGTAGTTGGGGGCTCCGCCGGCGGTGGCGAAGTCGACGGTGATACCGGTGTCGGCGGCGTGCGCGGTGGTGGCGGGGGCGATCCCGGCGGCCAGGGTGGTGAGCAGGGCGGCGAGGCTGACGGTCAGTTTGCGGCGGTGCGGGTGCATGGCGGCTCTCCCGACTGGTGGGATGTGGGTGTGGGTGGGGCGGGTGCGGGCGACCTACCGGCGGTGGTCGCCGTTCTGGGGGTGGGTGCGCCTGGTGTGGTCCTCGGCGAGCAGGAGGTAGCTGCTGGCGGTCCAGGTGTAGGCGCGGTCGCGCAGTCCTTCGCCGGTGAGGGCGTCGAAGTTCTCGGCGAAGCCGGAGTTCTCGCACAGGGCGCGGAAGCGGGCGCTGATCTCGTCGGCCAGGTCCACGTGCCCGGCGCGGCGCAGGCCGTCCTCGATGAGGACGGTGGCGGGTGCCCAGATCGGTCCGCGCCAGTAGCCGTCGGCCTGGTAGTGGGGTGAGTCGGGCCGCTCGGTGGCCAGTCCGTGGGCGGTCAGGTGGGTTTCGATGCGGGCGGCCAGGTGCGTGCCGATGTCGGTGGGCAGGTGCTCGCCGAGGACGACGGGCATCAGGTCCAGCAGGCTGAGGCTGGTGGCACCCGTGCCGGTCCGGGGGGACCGGGCCTGGAAGCGTTCACCCGTCCACAGGTCCTGGATCACGGCGGCCTGGAGGGTGTCCGCCGAGTGCGCCCAGGCGGCCGCCTCGTCGGCGCGGTCGAGCTCGGTGGCCAGGCCGGCGAGTTCGCGCAGTTGCAGGATCAGGAAGGCGGAGAGGTCGGCGGTGATCCGCAGGCGTCCGGGGTCGAAGGTGGTGGCGTTGTCCCAGCCGCTGTCGTTGCCGTGCTGGTAGTGCGGCAGGGGCTGGCCGGGTGCGCGCCTGGAGTCGAGCCAGAACCTGGTCCACCGTGCCAGGCGGTGGTACGCGTCGGTGAGCCGGGTGCGGCTCAGCGGGTGCGGCAGGCGCCGTCGCAGGTGGCGCAGGGCCCAGCCGTGGATGGGGGGCTTGACGAAGTTGTAGAGGACTTCGGAGTGGGTCACGGAGTCGGGCAGCGCGCCGCTCTCGTCCTGGTGATCGAATATGATCTGGAACTGGTCCCAGGCCAACTCCGGTGCTCCGGGGGCCAGGGCGAGGGCGTTGAAGCAGTGGTCCCAGCTCCAGACCTTGTCCATCCAGTGCTTGGACATCAGTACGGCCGGGCGCCCGAGGAACCCGGCCGGCCCCACCGTCGCGGACCAGACCACGTAGGCGGCCAGTTCGGCGGCCGGGCTGTCCGGGGTACGCCAGGGGGTGACCGCGTCGGCGAACCGCGTGAACCCCTGGTCGGCCCGGGCCGCCGTCTCCTCGTGGGTTCCTGACGGTGCGTAGGGCGGGCGGGCGCTGTCCAGCTCCTCGACCGCCGCCTCCCAGGCTCCGGTGCCGTCGCCGGTCAGGGTCAGCCCGCGGCCGGCGGCGCCGAGCGACTCGACACCCTGGACGTCCACCTCCTGCCCGGCCAGCACGCTGATCCGGTAGCGCCGGCCGGTCTCGTAGGAGGTGAACACGTAGGAGTCGTCGAGCGGGTCGTGGAGGAAGTACGTGCCGCTGAACGGTGTGAGCCGTTCGGCCGAGGCGCGGATCCGCAGGCCCAGGCCGGTACCGCGCAGCCGCAGGGTGTCGGCGGACTGGTAGGTCAGTTCGATGTGCCCGTCCTGCCCGGCCCAGGTGAGCCGCCCCGGTGTGGCGTTCCAGTGCGTCTCGACCCGCTCGCCGTGCTCCCCTTCGACGGGGACCAGGCGCAGCACGGGACGCATGCCGCCCTGGTGGGAGACCAGGTGCAGGTCCTCGGCGCGGACGTGCTCGGAGGTCACGGGGGAGATGCTGAACCAGGAGCCGTGACTGCTGAAGGGGATGTCGCGGATGTTGAAGGCCGGGCCAGTGAGGGCGTCGGTCATCGCAGGGCGCTCGTTTCTGGTGCGGGGGCGTGCTCTGCCGACCGTGCGGCGGCCGCGGGGCGCGGGTTCGCCGACGGGCGGAGGCTTCCGGGGGAGGGGAGGTGCCGGCGGGGTGTCAGTCCTTGACGGCTCCGGCGGTGACGCCGGCGGCGACGTAGCGCTGGGCCAGGACCAGGATCAGCGCGGTGGGGACGGAGGCGACCACGGCGGTGGCCATGATGGCGTTCCACTGCTGGTTGTTGTTGCCGATGTAGTGGTAGATCCCCAGCGTGATCGGTTCGTGGGCGCCGCCGCCGGCCAGGGTGCTGGCGAACACGAAGTCGGACCAGGCCCAGAGGAAGGCGAACAGCGAGACGGTGACGATCGCGTTGCGGCTCATCGGCAGGACGATCGACCAGAACGTCCGCAGGTGGCCCGCGCCGTCGGTCCTGGCGGCCTGCAGCAGTTCGCCGGGGATCCCGTCCATGAACGCGGTGAAGATCAGCACGGCGAATGGGACGGCGATCGTGGAGTCGGCGATGATCAGGCCCGGCAGCGACTGCAGCATCCCGAGCTTGAGGTAGATGGTGTAGAAGCCCATCGCCATGATGATGCCGGGGATCATCTGCGCGACCAGCAGCACGAAACCGATCACTCCGCCGCCTCGCGGGCGCAGCTTCGCCAGCGCGTAGCCGGCGGGTGCGGAGACGGCGACGGTGAGGCAGACGGTGCCGAGGGCGACGGCCAGGCTGGTACCCAGATAGGGGAGTTGCTGGTCCAGGACGGCCCGGTAACCCTCCAGGGTGCCGTGGGCCGGGAACCAGTCCGGTGGGGACTTGCGCATGTCCTGGTCGGGGGTGAAGGACACGTTCAGCATCCAGTAGACCGGGAACAGCATCAGCGCGGTGAGCAGGAGTCCGATCGCGGTCTTCCACCAGGCGGTGTGTCGTGTGGTCATGACGTCTGCTGCTTTCGCTGGACACGGATGTACACCAGGCCGAAGCCCAGGGCGATCAGGACCAGCAGGTTCCCGACGGCAGCGCCGCGCCCGAAGGCCGGCAGCGCGTTCCCGAAGCCGAGCCGGTAGGACCAGGTGGCCAGTGTGGTCGAGGAGTTGACCGGGCCACCCCTGGTCATGATCCAGATGATGTCGAAGACCTTGAGGGTGTAGACCAGGCCCAGCAGCAGGGTGATCGCCGACACCGGGCGCAGCAGCGGGAAGGTGACGTGGCGGAAGCGCTGCCAGGCGTTCGCCCCGTCCAGGGCGGCGGCCTCGTAGAGGGAGGCCGGAATGCCCTGCAGGCCGCTGTACAGGACCACCAGGTTGAACGGGATCCCGATCCAGATGTTCGCGATCACCACCGACGCCAGGGACCAGCTCGGGGAGGTGAGCCAGTTGACCGGGCCGATGCCGATCGCGTGCAGGACGGCGTTGACGAGGCCGGAGTCGCTGTTGAGCATCCACGACCAGGTGGAGGCGGACACGATCAGCGGGAGCAGCCAGGGCACCAGGAACACGGCGCGGAGCGTGGCCGCGAGGCGGAAGTGCTGGGTGAAGAAGACCGCGAGGGCCAGGCCGATCCCGTACTGCAGGAGCAGGCTGGCGGCGGTGAACACCACGGTGTGCAGCAGTGCGGGCAGGAACGTGGGGTCGTCCAGGACCGCGCGGTAGTTCGCCGACCCGGTGAACGCGGCGTTGCCGTCCACGAACGAGCGCACCGTGTAGTCGCGCAGGCTCAGGTCGAGGTTCCGGTAGAGGGGATAGGCGTAGAACACGCCGAGGTAGATCACCACCGGGGTGAGGAATCCCCAGGCGGCCCACTGCTGGGAGCGGGGGCGGGACCTGGTGGGCCCGGCGTCGGCGCGTTCGCGGGACGGGGCGGCGGCGGCCGCCCCGTCCCCGTCGCGCACAGAGCGGCTGTCCGGTATCCGTGCTGTGTCGTTCATCGGCGGGTCCTGTCGTCCTCGCGGCTGGTGGTGCTACTGGACGGCGGCCGACTGCGCTGCGGAGAGTGCGGCCTGCGGTGACTTGGATCCGGTCAGCGCGGCCTGGACCGAGGTCCACAACTGCTCGGAGATCTTCGGGTACTTGGTGCCCAGGTCGTCGCTGGTACGGCCCTTGGCCGCCTTGACCGCGTCGACCCACGCCTGCAGGCCGGGGTCGGCGGCGGCCTGCTTGTCCTGCACCGCGGGGGTGGGCGCGATGTAGGACAGGGTGGCGTCGGTGGCGTAGGAGTTGTCCGCGCTGGTCAGACAGGACACCAGCTTGGCCGAGACGCCGTAGCGGGCCGTCTTCTTCTGGACCGGGACGGTGACGAACTCGCCACCGGTCGGGGCCGGGGCGGTGCCACCGTTGATGCCGGGGACCGGGATGACCCCGTACTCGAAGCCGGCCTTCTTCGCGTTGGCCAGCTGCCAGGTGCCGTTCTCCGCGAAGGCGAACTCGCCGCCGGCGAACTCCTGCCAGCTGGTGGTCTGCGTGTTGTTGATGACCGAGTTGGGGGCCAGGCCCTGCTTGACCCAGTCGGTCCACAGCGACAGGGCGGAAGCGGCCTGGGCGGAGTCCAGGTGGGTGAGCTGCGCCCCCGATCCCCAGAGCCACGGGAGGAACTGGAAGCTCCCCTCCTCGGTGCCGATCCCGGAGAAGGTGATGCCCTTCTTGCCGGCGGCCTTGACCTTCGTCAGGGCCGTGGTCAGGGACGCCCAGTCCTTGATCGATGCGACGTCCACGCCGGCGGCCGTCAGGACCGCCTTGTTGTAGTACAGCGCCAGGGTGTTCGCGCCGATCGGGGTGCCGAAGGTCTCGCCGCCGCTCTGACCGGCCGCGAGCAGGTTGGGCGACACCGCCGAGGTGTCGACGGCGTTCTCCTTGGTCGAGGTCAGCACACCGGCCTGGGCGAGCGTGGAGACCACCGGATTGTCGACGATCAGCACGTCCGGGGAGTTGCCCTGCTGCGCCGCGAGGAGTTCCTTGTTGGTCAGGTCGCTGGTGTCGAAGGCGGTCCGCTTGATCCGCACACCGGCCTGGGTGCCGCAGGCGTCCAGCAGCTCGGCCCAGGCCGAACCGGCGTCGAACTGCGGGTACGGGTCCCAGACGGTGTAGGTCCCGCCGGCGCTGCCCCCGTCGGAAGCGGCCGTCCCGGTCGAGGAGGAGCACGCGGTGCCGACGGAGGCGAGGACGGCGGCGAGCGTGGCGGCGGCGAGCCGCCGACCGGTGGATCTGTTCATGGCACCGAACCCTTCGGTCTTGCTTGCGGAAGGCGCTGAGGGGTGGAGGGGTGGAGGGGGTAACGGGGAGGCCGCTTCCGTGTTACGGCCCTGTGTCGAATCGATTGCGCGAATCGGTTCGACAGGAACATAGGACCGGCGCCTGAGGCCGTCAATAGCTCGGGCGAACTTCGCCGCAGAGCGACTGAGGGCTGAAATACGTGGCTTCTGGTGGGCCCGGCCTGTGGTGCGGCTTGCGGCCGATGAAGAAGCGCACTACCGTTTGGCGAATCGGTTCGACTCTCAGGCGCGACAGATGCCCGCCATCCAGCGGACCAAGGACACCCCATCTCCATGAGGACAGCGATGAACATCGGGGAGATCGCCAGCCGGGCAGGCGTCTCGCGGAGCACCGTCTCCTACGCGCTCAGCGGCAAGCGCTCGGTCTCGGACGCCACCCGCAAGCGCATCCAGGACGTCATCGACGAGCTGGGCTACCGGCCCAATGCCGCTGCCCGCGCGCTCAAGGAGGGCCGGACCCGGACCATCGGCCTGGTGATCCCCCCGGCCAGCAGGCGGCTGACCCACATGCAACTGGGCTTCGTGGCCAGCGTGGTCGAAGCCGCGGCCCGCGCCGACCTGGACGTCCTGCTGTCCCCCTCCGGGGGCGACCACGACCGGTCGTTCGAGCGCCTCCTCTCCGGCGGGCGCGTCGACGGGGCGATCCTGATGGAGATCCGCCTGGAGGATTCCCGGGTCCGCAGGCTGCAGGGCGCCAAGCTGCCGTTCGTCGGCATCGGGCACACGGCCCGCGCCCACGAGATGTGCTGGATCGACGTCGACTACGCCACGGTGATCAGCCAGTGCGTGCACCACCTCGCGGACCTGGGCCACCAGCGCATCGCGCTGGTCAACCGCTCGGTCGAACTGGTGGCGGCCGGCTACGGGCCGGGGCACCGGGCCCGTGACGGCTTCACCGCGGCCCTCGCCCAGCGCGGCATCCAGGGCATCGACCTGGAGTGCGGGGACGACGCGGCCGCCGGCCTGGAATGCGCCACCCGGCTCCTGCGCGACCACCCTGAGGTCACCGCGATCGCGACCATCAACGAGGCCGCGCTGCCCGGCATCCAGCGCGGCCTGGAGGAGGCCGGCCTCGCCGTGCCCAGGGACTTCTCCATCACCGGCGTCGTCGGCCGCACCTGGGCCGAGGAGTTCCGCCCCCCACTGACCGCCGCGGACGTTCCGGCCCAGGACATCGGAACCCAGGCCATGGACCTGCTGCTCGAACGCATCGCCGACCCCACCACCCCCTTCCGCAACATCCTCCTGGCCCCGCCGGTCTCCCTGCGCGGCAGCACCGGCCCCGTGCGGGCCGGTTAGGGCCCGTCTTCAAGCCCCCGTCTGCGGGGGCTTGAAGACGGGACCTGGGGCCCGCCCGGTCGGTCACCCCTCGGGCGGGAAGTCCGCCGACCGGCTCGCCGCGGCCCACTTCCGGGTCTCCGCCGCGCGGGCCGCGTCCGCGTCGGTCACGTCGAGGGCGGCGGTCCGGACCCGTGGCCTGTGGCGGGCCACCAGGTCGTCGAGGAGGCCGGCCGGCGCCGGGTTGATCTTGGTCGCCGAGATTTTCGTAGGATGGGCGCGAAGCTCCTCGGGAGGGGCGACCCTGTCGGGGACACGCGCCGGAGGACGTACATGGGGCAGGACAAGAACAACCGGCTGCTCGGGCGGCACCGTGAACTGGAGGCCCTGGACCTCCTGTTGCGTGAGCTGCGCGACGGGCGGAGCCGGGTGCTGGTGCTGCGCGGCGAGGCGGGCATCGGCAAGTCCGCGCTGCTCGACCACGTGGCCGTGCGGGCGGCGCGGATGCAGGTCGTCCGCACGGACGGCATCGAGGCGGAGTCCGACTTCGCCTACTCGGGGCTGCAACGCCTCTGCGCCCCGCTGCTGTCGCACCTCGACCGGCTGCCGCAGGTGCAGCAGGACGCGCTGCGGGTCGCGTTCGGCCTGAGCGCCGGGCCCGCGCCCGAGCTGCTGCTGGTCGGGATGGCGGTCCTCGGCCTGTTCGCCGAGGCGGCGGCCGGGAACCCGCTGGTGTGCCTGGTCGACGACGCGCAGTGGCTGGACCTGATGTCCCTGCGGATCCTCGGGTTCGTCGGCCGGCGGCTGGACGCCGAATCGGTGGCGCTGGTCTTCGCGGAGCGGGTCACCGACGGGGAGGGGGACCTCGCCGACCTGCCGGGCCTGCCGCTGAGGGGGCTGGCCGACGCGGACGCCCGGGCGCTGCTCGACTCGGCGCTGCCCGGGCCGACCGACCCGCGGGTGCGGGACCGGCTCGTCGCCGAGACCGGCGGGAACCCGCTCGCCCTGCTCGAACTGCCCCAGGGGCTGTCGGCGGCGGAACTGGCCTTCGGCTTCGGCGGGCACGGCGTCGCCCCGCTGGCGACCCGGGTCGAGGAGGGCTTCCGCCGACGCATCGACGCGCTGCCCGAAGCCACCCGCACCCTGCTGCTGCTCGCGGCCGTCGAGCCGGTCGGTGACGAACTGCTGCTGTGGCGCGCCCTGCGCCCGCTGGGCATCGGGCCCGACGCGGCGGCACCGGCCGAGGCTGCCGGACTGCTCAAACTGGGCGCGCCGGTGCGGTTCCGGCACCCGCTGGTGCGCTCGGCGGCCTGCCGCGGCGCCGCCGCCGACGCCCTGCGGGCGGTGCACGGCGCGCTCGCCGACGCCACCGACGCCGAGCGTGATCCCGACCGGCGGGCCTGGCACCTGGCACACGCCGCGGTCGGACCGAACGAGCCGGTCGCCGCCGCGCTGGAGCGTTCGGCCGCCCGGGCGCTGGCCCGCGGCGGCCGGGCGGCGGCCGCCTCCTTCCTGGAACGCGCCGCGGCGCTCAGCCCCGACCCGGGGGAGC
>NZ_JBHSOF010000095.1:0-14397 GCF_042656005.1 Kitasatospora misakiensis
CCTGTGGGAGAGTAGGACGCCGCCGAACAATCATTCCAAAGAACCCCCGCCGGATTTCCGGCGGGGGTTTTTTGTTTTGTGCCGTTTCGGCTGGTCCGGGCGCTGCCGGCGTGATCGCTGTGATTCTTGTCATGCGGGCCAGGGGGGACCTGTTTCGATCGGCGGGGTGGGGCGCAGTTAGCATGTGAGCACCCTCCCTAGCTCGAAAGATGGACTTGTGACTGTCAACGACGACGTGTTCACGGACTGGAAGAACCGCGAGGAGATCGCGGAATCGATGATCCCCATCATCGGCCGACTGCACCGGGAGCGGGACGTCACCGTCCTGCTGTACAGCCGTTCCCTGGTGAACAAGTCGGTGGTCAGCATCCTGAAGACCCACCGATTCGCCCGCCAGATCGCCGGTGAGGAGCTCTCGGTCACCGAGACGCTGCCCTTCCTGCAGGCGCTGACCACCCTGGATCTCGGTCCTTCCCAGATCGACCTCGGCATGCTCGCCGCCACCTACCGTGCCGACAGCCGCGGCCTCTCGGTGGAGCAGTTCACCGCCGAGGCCGTCGCCGGCGCCACCGGTGCCAACAAGTTCGAGCGCCGTGAGTCGCCCCGCGACGTCGTCCTCTACGGCTTCGGCCGCATCGGCCGCCTGGTCGCCCGTCTGCTGATCGAGAAGGCCGGCTCCGGCAACGGTCTGCGCCTGCGGGCCATCGTGGTCCGTGGTGGCGGCGACCAGGACATCGTGAAGCGCGCCTCGCTGCTTCGCCGTGACTCCATCCACGGGCAGTTCCAGGGCACCATCACGGTCGACGAGGCGAACAGCACGATCGTCGCCAACGGCACCGCGATCAAGGTGATCTACGCCAACGACCCGTCCGAGGTCGACTACACGGCGTACGGCATCCGGGACGCCATCCTCATCGACAACACGGGCAAGTGGCGGGACCGCGAGGGGCTGTCGAAGCACCTCCGTCCGGGCGTCGAGAAGGTCGTCCTGACCGCCCCGGGCAAGGGCGACGTGCCCAACATCGTGCACGGCGTCAACCACGACACCATCAAGCCGGACGAGCAGATCCTCTCCTGCGCCTCCTGCACCACCAACGCGATCGTTCCGCCGCTGAAGGCGATGGACGACGAGTTCGGCGTGCTCCGCGGCCACGTGGAGACCGTCCACTCGTTCACCAACGACCAGAACCTGCTGGACAACTACCACAAGGCCGACCGTCGTGGCCGCTCGGCACCGCTGAACATGGTGATCACCGAGACCGGTGCCGCCTCGGCCGTCGCGAAGGCGCTGCCGGACCTCAAGGCGAAGATCACCGGCAGCTCGATCCGCGTGCCGGTGCCGGACGTCTCGATCGCGATCCTGAACCTCCAGCTGTCCCGCGAGACCGACCGCGAGGAGGTCCTCGACTACCTCCGCAACGTCTCGCTGACCTCCTCGCTGAAGCGCCAGATCGACTTCACCACCGCCCCCGACGCGGTGTCGAACGACTTCATCGGCTCGCGCCACGCGTCGATCGTCGACGCCGGCGCCACCAAGGTCGAGGGCGACAACGCCATCCTCTACCTGTGGTACGACAACGAGTTCGGTTACTCCTGCCAGGTCATCCGGGTCGTCCAGCACGTCTCGGGCGTCGAGTACCCGACCTACCCGGTCCCGGCGATCTGATCCGTCGGATGCGCTGAGCCGAGCCGCCGCCGGCGGACGAAGCTGTATGGGGGTGCCAGTCGAGCCTTGGGCTCGACTGCCACCCCTTTGGTGTTGCCATTGGTCTCTACCAATGCGGGTGCTGTGGCTGTGTAGCTGTCAGAAACGCGGCTGTGTGGGCCATATGACTGTCCGACATCTCTTTCCCTTCTACGACTCCGGCCGGAGGAGGACGGTCCCGGCGCGGGCGGAGGACTCGTCGGATCGGGTGACGGTGGTGGGGCGTGCACCGGGGCGGCGGATCGGGGGCGGTGGCGGTGTGTATAGGTGGCAGCCGGAGAACCGCGACGGAAGGACCGCCCCATGGCTCAGTCACATGCCAGGCCCGCGCAGAGCGTCGACGAGGTCGTCGAGCGGATGAGGGCGATCGGGGCGCGGCTGGACCCGGCGGACGGGATCGCCTGCTTCAACCGGATGCACCTGCGGGTGGCCGCGCTGGTGGAGCGGCGGGTCGCGGCCGGCGAGGTGCAGGACCCGGCGTTCGTCGAGCGGCTCGGGGTCCTGCTCGCCAACCAGTACTTCGACGTGGTGGACGCCGCCGACGCCGGTCGGCCGGTCGGCGAGGCCTGGCAGCCGCTGGTCGACGCGCGGGGCGACCGGAGGGTGTGGCCGGTGCAGTTCGCCTTCGCCGGGACCAACGCCCACCTCTGCCACGACCTGCCGCTCGCCGTCGTCGAGACCTGCATCGAACGCCGCTCCACGCCCGACACCCCGCCGGTGCACGAGGACTACCTCCTGGTCGGCGAGCTGATGGTGCAGGCCGAGGCGGAGGAGCGGGCCGCCTTCGAGACGCGGATCGCCGAGGCCGCCGGGTCGGCCGAACCGCTGCGGTACCTGGTGGCGGGCTTCTCGACCGCCCGGGCCCGGGAGGCCGCCTGGGCCGCCACCCTGTCGCTCTGGCACCAGCGCAACATCCGGCCGCTGTTCGACGCCACGATCGCCGCCGTCACGGCCGGCACGGCGCTGGCCGGGCGGCTGCTGGTCACGCCGGGGTGGGGGCCGGAAGGTCCTGTTCCGCCCAGATGAGCTTGCCGTCGGTGGTGTAGCGGTGGCCCCAGCGGCGGGTGAGTTGGGCGACCAGGAACAGGCCGCGGCCGCCCTCGTCGGTGGCGCGGGCGTGGCGCAGCCGCGGTGAGGTGCTGCTGGCGTCGGACACCTCGCAGACCAGGACGGCGTGCCGGATCAGACGCAGCCGGATCGGACCGCCGCCGTAGCGGATGGCGTTGGTGACCAGTTCGCTGACGATGAGTTCCGTGGTCATCGCCAGGTCGTCCAGGCCCCATCGGGCGAGCTGTTGGAGGGCCAGGGACCGGGTGTTCGCGACGACGGCCGGATCGGACGGCACCTCCCACGAGGCGACCTGATGGGCGTCCAGGGCACGCGTGCGGGCGATCAGCAGGGCGACGTCGTCGGGCGGCGGGCCGGTCAGCACGGTGTCGACCACCGCCCCGCACAGGGCGTCCAGCGGCAGGTCCGGCTGGGCCAGGGCGGTGCTCAGACGGGTCAGCCCCTCGTCGATGTCGTGGTCGAACGCCTCGACGAGCCCGTCGGTGTAGAGCGCGATCAGGCTTCCCTCGGGCAGTTCCAGTTCGGCGGCCTCGAAGGGCAGTCCTCCGAGACCGAGCGGCGGACCGGCGGGCAGGTCGAGGAAGGTGACGGTGCCGTCGGTCGCGACCACCGCGGGCGGGGGGTGACCGGCCCTGGCCATGGTGCACCGCCGGGTGACCGGATCGTAGACGGCGTACAGGCAGGTGGCGCCCAGGACGGCCGGGGCGACGGCTTCGTCGTCCGATTCCTCCTCCGTGAGGCGGATCACCAGGTCGTCGAGGCGGGCCAGCAGCTCGGCCGGGTGCAGATCCATGTCGGCGAGGGTGTGCACGGCGGTGCGCAGCCGCCCCATCGTCGCCGCGGCGTTGATGCCGTGCCCGACCACGTCGCCGACGACCAGGGCGACCCGGGCGCCGGACAGCGGGATCACGTCGAACCAGTCGCCGCCCACGCCGTCCCGCCCGTCCGCCGGGAGGTAGCGGGATGCCACCTCCAGGGCCGTACCGCCGTTGAGCGTGTGGGGGAGCAGGCTGCGCTGAAGCGTGAGGGACGCGGCGTGCTCGCGGGTGTAGCGGCGGGCGTTGTCCACGTACACCGCGGCCCGGGCCCCGAGCTCCTCGGCGAGGAGGAGGTCGTCGGGCTCGAAGGGGGCCGGGTTCAGCGACCGGGCGAAGGTGGCCACACCGAGGACGACACCGCGCGCTCGCAGCGGCACGGTCATGAGTGAGTGGAACCCGAACTCGCGGATCTTCGCCGCTCTGTCCGGGTGCTCGATCGCCCACATGCTGTCGGACGGATCCAGGGACGGGGCCAGGAAGGCCTCGCCCTCGATCAGGTAGTTGCCGTCGTGGGGCGGCACGACGTTGACCGGTTCGCCGAGCGCGGCGACCGCCTCGGGGGCGCCCTCGCGGACCGACCGCAGCCCGGCGCGCCGCATCGCGGGCCGGGAAGGGAGCGGACCCGGAGCCGGATCGTCACCGTTCAGGACCGAGTCCAGCAGGTCGACGGTGGTGAAGTCGGCGAGGCGCGGCACGGCGAAGTCGGCCAGTTCCTGGGCGGTGCGCATGATGTCCAGGGTGCTTCCGATCTTCGCACCGGCCTCGTCGAGCAGGGCCAGACGCTCCCGCGCCTTCCACCGGTCGGTGACGTCCATGCCCATGTAGCACACGCCGAGCACGGTGCCGTCCCGGTCGGTGAGCCTGAAGAACGAGGTCGAGTACGAGTGCTGCCGGTGCGGATCCGCCCAGGTCCAGCCCTGGTACTCGTAGTCGATCACCGGTTCGCCCGTCGCCAGCACCTTGTGCATCTGCGCCTCGAGCGCCTCGGTGTTCAGGCCGGGCAGCGACTCCTTCATCCGGTGTCCGAGCCGCTGGTCGCGGGGGATCCCGCCGTAGCGTTCCAGGGTGTCGTTCATCCAGACGTACCGCAGATCCGGACTGAGCACCGCCATGCCGATCGGCGAACGGGTCAGGAAGCCTTCGAGTACCGAGCCGTTCACCGCCCAGGACGGCGTCTGCGCGAGGTCGACCGCGGAGACGAGCACGCAGTCCTGCCCGTTCAGGTCGAACATCGACGAGACCCGCAGGCCGACCTCGATCCGCCGGCCGTCACGGTGCCTGAGCGCGACCAGGCCGCCCCAGCCGTTCCCCGTCCGGCACTGCTCGGAGACGCCCGGCGCCCGTGACACGTCCTCCGGTGTCGCCAGCAGCGGTGCGGCGGAGTGGTTGACCACCTCGGCGGGGGAATAGCCGAGAAACTCCGCTGCGGACGCGGTCCAACCCATGACGGTGCCCGCCGCGTCGATCACTGCTGTCGCGGTGTTCGCCATGTCGAACGGCCGGTGCTCTCCGCTCGGCGTGGCATCCCCGTCGGCGGACCTCGCGGTCGGCCCGCCCACAGCTGGCTCAAGGCGCATGACAATCCACTCCTGACCCCATTGTGATGCCTCGGGTCGCGTGCCCGCCAGACGGATCGGGGTCCGCCCGGACAGGACCTGCTCCTGTGCTTCGCCGGTGGCGAGCCCGGTGACCAGCAGCGCGACCAGGACGATGCCGCCGTAGATCGCCTGGATCCGGAACGACGACACCCGCGCGAGGGTGAGGAGGTTCTCCCGCGTGAAACCGAGGGCGGGGGCGAGGCCGGCGATGGACTCCAGGGACAGGCGACCGGTCCGGGACGAGCCCCTCGTAGGGCCGGTCGCGCGGTACGAACCCGACGCCCGACCGGCGGATCGCGGCGATTCCTGGGCATGTACCTGTCACTAATCGTCCTGATTTTTGCCTATTCCATCATAGAAGACCGCGCCAGAGGCCCGCTGCCGGGTGGCGGCGCCGCACGTGTGTGGCGAGGGGGCGGTCGCAGTGCCCGATCCGGCCCCGCCGGCCCCGGTGGCCGGGTCGTCGATGGTGCCGGTCCGAACCGATCATGGGATGCGCTGTTTCAAACGCAACACGTGTGAACGTTCACCCTTTCGAGTGCACAGGATCATGCGAAGCGGTTCAGATCGTTCCGCCCCGCCTACGGTTGGGCAACAAGCGAGAGGGGGCGCCGCCGCATGCGGAGATCCCCCTTTCGGGACGAGGCGACGGCCCGTCAGGACGTGTCCCCTTCACAGAGGAAGGTTCTCCCATGCCCGTGGCCACGAGCGGCGAGACACCGCGCAGCGAGGCACCGCAGAGGTCGCAGCACCCGCGCCCCGGACGCAGTGCGGCGGTGCGGTCATGAGCGGGAGCACGCTGGAGCAGCTCCTCCGCGGACCGAGCGGACTCGGCACCTCCGGACTGAGTCTGACGCCACGTCATGAGGTGCCGGTGCCCGACGGCGTGGGAGAGGCGGCGTCGGGCAAGCCGAAGAGCGGCGACCCGATCCCGGGGCTGTACTTCCACCCGGTGGCGGAGCCGGACGCGGAGCGGGTGGCGGAGGTGAGCCGCCGGATCAAGCTGTGGGCCGAGGAGGTGGAGCTCTTCCCGCCGGACTACGAGGACGAGTTCGACGGCTTCTCGGTGAGCCGCTACATGGTCGGCTGCCATCCCGACGCGCCCAGCGTCGACCACGTCATGATCGCCACCCGGCTGATGGTCGCCGAGAACGCCGTCGACGACTACTACTGCGAGGACCACGGCGGTTCGCCGATCGGCCTGGGCAGCCGGCTGCTGCTCGCCCACACCGCGCTCGACCCGGTGCACACCACCGGCGAGTACCAGGGCTCGTGGGCGGAGTCCCTGGCCTCGGACGCGCCCCGGCGCGCCTACCGCTCGGCGATGGAGTACTTCGAGCGGGCCGCCACCGCCTCGCAGTCGGACCGGTTCCGGCACGACATGGCGCGCCTGCACCTCGGGTACCTCGCCGAGGGCGCCTGGGCCCAGGAGGACCACGTGCCGCAGGTGTGGGAGTACCTGTCGATGCGGCAGTTCAACAACTTCCGTCCCTGCCCGACCATCACGGACACCGTCGGCGGCTACGAGCTGCCCGCCGACCTGCACGCCCGCCCCGCCATGCAGCGGGTCATCGCGCTCGCCTCGAACGCCACCACCATCGTGAACGACCTGTACTCGTACACCAAGGAGCTGTCGAGCCCGGGGACGCACCTGAACCTGCCGGTGGTGATCTCCGAGCGCGAGGGCCTCAGTGACCGCGACGGCTATCTGAAGGCCGTCGAGGTGCACAACGAACTCATGCACGCCTTCGAGGCGGAGGCCGCCGCGCTGGCCGCCGCCTGCCCCGTCCCGGTGGTGGTGCGCTTCCTGCGTGGGGTCGCCGCGTGGGTCGACGGCAACCACAACTGGCATCAGACCAACACGTACCGCTACAGCCTGCCCGACTTCTGGTAACCAAGGAGCTGAACCGTGTCCGTCACCGACACCACCCCCGTCAACCGCACCGCCGTCCCCGGGCCGGCCACCCCGTACCAGGGCGACATCGCCCGTTACTGGGACCATGAGGCACGGCCGGTGAACCTGCGCCTCGGCGATGTCGACGGTCTCTACCACCACCACTACGGCATCGGCGAGGTGGACCAGGCCGCGCTGGGCTCCCCGGACGACAGCGAGCGCGAGAAGAAGCTCGTCGCCGAGCTGCACCGGCTGGAGTCCGCGCAGACCGACGTGCTGCTGGACAACCTCGGTGACATCCGCCCCGAGCACACCCTGGTCGACGCGGGCTGTGGCCGCGGCGGCTCGATGGTGATGGCCCACCAGCGCTTCGGTTGCAAGGTCGAGGGCGTGACCCTGTCGGCCAAGCAGGCCGAGTTCGGCAACCGCCGGGCCAAGGAGCTCGGCATCGACGATTCGGTGCGCGCCCAGGTCCGCAACATGCTGGACATGCCGTTCGACAACGGCAGCGTCCGGGCCTCCTGGAACAACGAGTCCAGCATGTACGTCGACCTGGAGGACCTGCTCGGCGAGCACTCCCGGATCCTCTCGGTCGGCGGCCGGTACGTCACCATCACCGGCTGCTGGAACCCGACCTACGGCCAGCCCTCGAAGTGGGTCTCCCAGATCAACGCCCACTTCGAGTGCAACATCCACTCCCGCCGCGAGTACTTCAAGGCGATGGCCGACAACCGCCTGGTGCCGAACGCGGTCATCGACCTCACCGCCGCCACCCTGCCGTACTGGGAGCTGCGCGCCACCGTGCCGTCCCTGGTGACCGGCATCGAGGAGGCGTTCATCAACTCCTACAAGGACGGCTCCTTCCAGTACCTGCTGATCGCCGCCGACCGGGTCTGACCCCGCGGCACCGCACGGCGCAGGACCCGGCCCCACCGCTCGGCGGCGGGGCCGGGTCCGTTGGGTGGTGGGGCACGGCTGGATCCGTTTGTGCGGGCGCCCGGGACAGGGCTGGTCGACGGGATGTCGGAGGCGCGTGATATGCAGGGCATCCGAGTGGCCGCTGCGAGGCCACCCGAACGAAAGCGCTGACCGTCCCGGTCGACGAGGTCTCAGGGGGGCCGCACGATGTCCTTTTTCCGACGACGATCAGGCGAGGACGCCCCGTCGGGCCCGGCCGGCCGTCGGAGCCGCGGGCCCGGACGGAAGGCACCGCGCGGCCTCACCCCCGTACTCGACCTCTCGCACGGCGACGAGGAGCTGCGCCGGTTGCGCGCCCTCGCCGACGCCGGCGACTGGACCGCGCTCGGCCCCGCCCTCGCCGCCGTCCCCGACCAGGCCGAGCTGACCTGGCTGCTCCACCGGATCACCTCCGTCGAGGGCACCGAGCGCTGGCTGGCCACGACCGTCGCCGAGCGGCCCGAGGACACCCTCGCGCTGCTGCTCTCCGGCGCCCGGCACATCGCCTGGGCCTGGGAGGCCCGCACCGGTCAGCGCGCCCAGCACGTCACCGAGGAGCAGTGGAGCCTCTTCCACGAGCGGCTCGACCTCGCCGAGGAGCAGCTGCTGGAGGCGGCCGAACGCGAGCCGTCCTGGCTCGCGCCCTGGTTCTTCCTGCAGATCGGCGCGCGCGGCGCCTCGCTCGGCCGGACCGTCGCCACCGCCCGCTTCGAGGCCGCGCTGCGCCGCGCCCCCGACCACCTCGCCTCCCACCAGCAGCGGCTCCAGCAGCTCTGCGCCAAGTGGGGCGGCTCGCACGAGGAGATGCACGCCTTCGCCCGCAAGGCGATGCTCGGCGCCCCCGAGGGCAGCCCGCTCGGCGAGATCGTCGCCCTCGCGCACCTGGAGCACTGGCTCGACCTGCCGGACGGCGAGGACCACGCCTACCTGACCGGCCCCGCCGTCCGCGCCGGGCTCCGCGAGGCCGCGCTGCGGTCCGTGCTGCACCCGGCCTACCGGCGCCGGCGCGACTGGCGGGCCGCCCACAACGCCTTCGCGATGGTCCTCTCGCTCGCCGACGAGCGCGAACTCGCCCACGCCGTGTTCGCCACCCTCGACGACGTCGTCACCGACAGGCCCTGGTCCTACCTGGGCGGCGACGAGGCCGAGAACTACCGCGCCCACCGCGACCGCTGCGTGCCACGCTAGGCGCGCCGGTCCCGTCCGGCCCCGTCCGCGCGATGCGCCGCCTTCCCGAAGCCCGACACACCCCTTGCGATCGAAAGAGCCACCGGTGTCCCCATCCGAGAACCCGACGAGCGCGCACACCTTCCAGGTCGACCTGCGCGGCCTGGTCGACCTGCTCTCCCACCACCTCTACTCCAGCCCCCGGGTCTACCTGCGCGAGCTCCTGCAGAACGCGGTCGACGCGATATCGGCCCGGCAGGCCCTCGACCCGTCCGCGCCCGCCTCGATCACCGTCCGCGCCGACCACGGGCTCACCGTCACCGACACCGGCATCGGCCTGACCGAGCAGGACGTCCACACCTTCCTCGCCACCATCGGCCGCAGCTCCAAGCGCGACGCCGACGGCGGCCTCGACGGTGCCGGACTCGCCCGCGCCCGCGGCGACTTCATCGGCCAGTTCGGCATCGGCCTGCTGGCCTGCTTCGTGGTCGCCGACGAGATCACCGTCGTCACCCGCTCCGCCGCCGCCCCCGACGCGCCGGTCATCGAGTGGCGCGGCGGCTCGGACGGCCGCTACACCATCCGCACCCTGCCCGCCGAGGCCAAGCCCGAGCCCGGCACCACCGTCCGGCTCGCGCCGCGCGCCGACGCCGCCGAGTGGACCCGCGCCGACCGGGTGCTCTCCCTGGCCCGCGAGTTCGGCAGCCTGCTGCGCCACGAGGTCACCGTGGTCGACGGCCGCGGCGAGTCGACCCGGGTCAACCACACCCCGCCGTGGGCCGACCGGCAGGGCTCCCCGCTGGCCCGCCGTGAGGCGCTGGCCGCGTACTGCCGCTCGACCTTCGACTTCACCCCGCTCGACACCATCGAGCTGGACCTGCCCCTGGTCGGCCTGCGCGGCGTCGCCTACGTGCTGCCCGACGCCGTCCCGCCGTCCCGCCGGGCCGGCCACCGGGTGCACCTCAAGGGCATGCTGCTCTCCGACCACGCCGACGAACTCCTCCCCGACTGGGCGTTCTTCGTCCGCTGCGTGGTCGACACCGACGGCCTGCGGCCCACCGCCTCCCGCGAGGGCCTGTACGCCGACGAGACGCTCGCCGCCGTCCGCGACGCGCTCGGCGCCCGGATCCGCGACTGGCTCACCGGCCTGTCCGCCAGCGACCCGGCGCTGCTCCACCGGTTCATCTCGGTGCACCACCTGGCCGTCAAGGAACTCGCCCGCTACGACGACGAGTTGCTGCGGATGCTGCTGCCCTGGCTGCCGTTCGAGACCACCGACGGCAACGTCACGCTGGACGAGTTCGCCCGCACCCACCCGGTGGTGCTGGTCACCCGCACCGTCGAGGAGTTCCGCCAGGTCGCCCCGATCGCCGGCGCCGCCGGGCTCGGCGTCGTCAACGGCGGCTACACCTACGACCGCGACCTCGTGCACCGGCTGCCCGAGATCCGGCCCGGCACCTCCGTCGCCGATCTCGACCCCAGCACCGTCACCGCGCACCTGGACACCGTCGACCCGGCCGCCGAACTCGCCGCCTCGGCCTTCCTCGCCGTCGCCCGCGAGGTGGTCGGCCGGTTCGACTGCGACGTCGCCCTGCGCAGCTTCCACCCGACCAGCGCGCCCGCCCTGCTGCTCGACAACCGGGAGGCCAGGCACGAGCGGAGCCGCGCCCAACTCGCCGAGGAGGCCGACGGGTTGTGGGCCGACATCCTCGGCTCGCTGCGCGCCGAGGCGCCCCGCGCCCAGCTCGTGCTCAACCACCTCAACCCGCTGGTCCGCCGGGCGGCCTCGATCGGCGACCGCGAACTCGCCGTCACCGCCGTCGAGACCCTCTACGGGCAGGCCGTGCTGCTCACCCGCCGGCCGCTCACCTCCAGCGAGAGCGCGCTGCTCAACCGCTCGTTCATCAGCCTGCTCGACCACGCGATGCTCGGCCACGAGGCCGCCGGGGGCGCTGCCGGCACTCCTGGCACTCCTGGCGCGCCGGGCTCGCGGGACCCGCGGGAGGAGGCGTGATGCTGGACTCCGTCGACGCGGTGATGGCCGCGCTGCGCGACAACGACGCCCGCCCCTACGGCCGGCAGCGGACCGTCACCGCCGAGGAACTCGTCGACGCCGCCGAGCAGTTCGACGACACCGCGCTCCGCTCCATGGCGCTCCTCGAACTCATGGAGGCCTACGAGTACGACGGCGAGCGGAGCAAGGCCCCGGTCGTGTTCGCCCGCGTCCTCAAGCTCTGGGACACCGACCCGGACGACTTCGGCGAGTGGGCGCGGCAGCAGGTGTTCTGGCGCTTCAAGTGGGTCGCCACCTCGCTGCTCGGCACCCCCGACGTGCCGCTCGCCGCGGTCCGCCGCTGGCAGGAGGAGATGCGCAACCGCTACCGCGCCGCCGGGCACGGCCTCCAGCCGTACTACGCCCAGCGCTTCCACCTCGCCGCGCACATCGGCGAGTCCGCCCAGGACGCCTACGAGCTGTGGGTCGCGCGGCCCCGCACCGAGCTGAGCGACTGCCACGCCTGCGAGGTCCGCGCCCGGGCCGGCTACCTCGTCCGCCAGGGCGACGACGCGGCCGCCCTGGAGGTCTGGCGGCCGGTGCTGAGCGGCGAGAGCAGCTGCGCCGAGGAGCCCTTCGTCAGCCACGCCCAGGCACTGCTGCCGCTGCTGCGCCAGGGCCGGCTGGACGAGGCCCGCTCCAGCCACCTGGTCGGCTACCGGTTCGCCCGGGGCAAGAGCGGGCTGGCGCGTTCGGTGGGCCAGCACATCGAGTTCTGCGCGCTGTCCGGCAACGAGCCGCGCGGCCTGGAGATCCTCGCCGAGAACCGGGACCTCTTCGGGGTCACCGGCGACCCGATCAGCCGGCTGGACTTCCTCACCGGCGTCGAGGTGCTGATCTCCGGCCTCGCCCGGGCCGGCCACGGCGCACTCACCGTCAGCGGCCCGCCCGGCGCGAGCTGGACCGTCGACACCCTGCTGGCCCACCTGCGCACCGAGGCCGACGCCCTCGCCGCCCGCTTCGACGCCCGCAACGGCACCGACGCGGTGAGCGCCCGCCGCCGTGACCGGCTCGCCCGCCGGCCGCTGCTCGCCGAGCCGCTCGCGCTCGGCGTGCGGGCCGCGGCGGCGCCGGAACTGGCCGCGGTGCCGGTCGTCCCGGCGGTGCCGGCCCGGGAGACCGAGCCGGAACCGGAGGACTTCGCGGCGCTGGTGCTCCGCGCCCGTGAGCTGCACCTGCTCGGGCACCCCGACGCGGAGCGGCTCTGGCGGCGGATCGACGAGCGGCTCTCCGCCGACGACGGGGCCGCCGCCGACGGGGCCGCCGCCGACGGGGCCGATCCGTTCGGGGCCGGGGTGGGGTCGCTCGGGCGGCTGCGCGCCGAACTCGCGGAGCGGCGGGCGCATGCGGCGCTCGACCGGGGCGCCTGGGAGGAGGGCGCCGCCGAGCTGCTGGCCGCCGGGGACCTCTTCGAGCGGGAGGGGCTGGCCGGACGCGCGCTGGCGACCCGGACCCGCGCGCTGGTCGCCGAGCTCGTCCGGGACGAGGACGAGGAGCAGGTCGGGGACGAGGACCAGGCTCAGTCGACGACCGGGCCGGTCGTCGACTGGGTGGCCCTGGACGCCGCGCTGGCCCGGGCCGAGGAGCTGGCCGCCGCGCCCGGCGGCCCGGCCCTCACGGACGACGACCACCTGGTCGTCCTCCAGTGCCGCGCCTACGCCGCGCACCACGAACTCGCCCGGGTGCTGCCCGAACCGCCCGAGCAGCCGCCCGCCGAGCAGGCCGCGCGCTTCGCCGCCGCGGTCACCGCCTACCGCGAGGCCGCCGCCGCGCGCGGCTCCGTGCGCCGGCTCTCGGTGGCCCGCCAGTACGCCGCCGACATCGCCGCCCGGCAGGGCAGGAGCGCCGAGGCGGTCGAGGAACTGCGGTCCGTCATCGCCGAGTTGGAGCAGGCCGAGCAGCCCTGGCACACCCCGCGGGCGTACGGTCTGCTGGGGCAGGCGCTGCTGCAGAGCGGGGAGCAGGCCGAGGCCGTGGAGGTGCTCCACCGCGCCCTGGCGGCGGCGGCCCGCTGGGCCGACGACTCCTACCCGTTCGCCGCCACCTATCTGATGGCCGGGCACGCCAGCGCCCAGCTCGGGGACACCGGCGCCGCGATCCGGGCGCTCTCCGAGGCGGCCGGCCGGTTCGACCGCAAGGGCCCGGAGGCCGCCGGGGACGCGGCGCGGACCAGGCTGCAGCTCGCCGACCTGCTGAGCGCCGCCGACCGGCCCGCCGACGCGGTGGCCGTCCTGGAGTCGGTGCTGGCCGACACCGCCGCCGGGCGGCTGGACGACCGGTTGCTCGCCCAGGCCCGGCTCGACCTCGCGCGCGGCCTGTACACGCTGGACGAGTACCGGGACGCCGCCGAGGAGTACCTGCGGCTGGCCACCGTCCTGGAGGACTGGACCGAGGACCTCCACCTGCGCACCATGGTCGCCGCGGAGGCGGCCGTCGCGCTCGCCCTCGCCGACCGCTGGGAGGCCGCGCACGCCGCCCGGGCCCGGGCGCTCGCCGCGCACGAGCAGTGGCCGCAGGCCGCGCCGGTCGCCGGGATGCTGCGGCAGTTCGCCCGGCTCACGGTGCAGCACGAGGGTCCGGACGGGCTGGAGTCGGCGCTCGCTCGGCTGGCCGAGGCGGACGCCGTGCGGGAGCGGACGGAGCGCACCGAGCCCGGGGTCGAGACCTGGTACCCGCGCGCCGCCGTCCACTACGAGCGGGCCCGCGTCTACGCGGTGGCGGACCGGTACGAGGAGGCGCTGGCCGAGGCCGAGCGGACGATCTCCGCGTACGAGGCGGGCGGGGAGCAGGCCGAGACCCCGCGCGCCGAGGCCGTCCGGCTGGCCGCGCTGATCGAGGGCACCGACCTCGGCCGCCGGGCGGAGGCCCGGGAACGGCTCGCCGCCGCCGTCGAGCGGTGCCGCCGGTACGGCTTGGAGGAGGCGGCGGGGATCCTCGCCGACCTGCGGGAGCGCCTCGCGGACTGACGGGCGCGTGACGGCGGGGCGGGCTCGTGGGCCCGCCCCGCCGTCACCGTTCACGCGCCCGTCGCGCGGCGGCCGGGACCCTCCGGCCCGTCGGCGCCCCGGACGCCCCTGTTGGCCCCTAGACGAGTAGATCCGAAGTTCCGGCCCGCCAAAGGGCAGAGGGCGTCCAAG
>NZ_JBHSOF010000096.1:0-13738 GCF_042656005.1 Kitasatospora misakiensis
TCACACCGGCCCTCCGGGCGCTTCGTTCTTTCGTGTTTCCAGCTTATCAGATCCGCGCGGCCGGTTTGACCGGCTTTCGTTTCTCCGAATTCCCGCTGGGGGGATTTCCTTCGACTTCGCTCCGAAGCTTATCAAAGCTTTCGGTGTGCTCAGTTCCGGGATTTACCTTGTCGGAGAGGGCGTGCATTCGTGAAGCACACTCACCTCGACTCGGCGGTGTCGTAGACACTAACGCCTGAGCCTGACTGTTGTCCAGTCGGTCCCAACCGTTCAAACCTACTAGCCCAGCACGACCACGTCAATGGTTTTGCTGGGATGCGAGAAGAGTACCAGGTCAGAGGCCCTGGTGATCACAGGCTCAGGCCGCGACCGGCTGGAGGTCGGCGCGGTCGGCCGCCTCCAGGTCGCCGGTCTCGCCGGTCGCGGCGGCCTTCCGGCCCAGCACCAGGGCGTAAAAGAGGAAAGCGACCTCGGCGAGCGCGCCGATGGTGATCCGGGCCCAGGTCGGCAGGCCGGACGGCGTCACGAAGGCCTCCAACACCCCGGACACCGCCAGCACCGTCGCCAGACCGATTCCCATTCCGATGATCGAGCGGCCCTGTTCGGCGAGCGCGGTGGCGCGGCTGCGCGGGCCGGGGTCGACGATCGTCCAGCCGAGGCGCAGGCCCAGGCCGCCGGCGACGAAGACGGCGGTCAGCTCCAGCAGGCCGTGCGGGATGAGCAGGCCGAGGAAGATGTCGAGCCGGCCGGCGGACGCCATCAGTCCGACGCCGAGCCCGAGGTTGAGGACGTTGCTCCACAGCACCCACAGCACCGGGAGGCCGAGCACCACCCCGTAGAGCAGGCACTGCACGGCGATCCAGGCGTTGTTCGTCCAGACCTGGGCCGCGAAGGAGCTCGCCGGGCGGTCGGAGTAGTAGGCCTCGTACGCGCCGCCCGGCCTGGTCATCTCGCGCAGCGCGTCCGGCGCGGCCACGCTGTTGCGGACCTCGGGGTGGGCGGCCACCCACCAGGCGATCACCGCGGTGGCCACCAGGGAGAGCACCGCGACCGGGATCCACCAGCGGCGCGACCGGTAGAGCGCGGCGGGGAAGCTGACCGTGTAGTAGCGGGCGACGTCCCGCCAGCCGCTGGTCCGGCTGCCGGTGACCGCGTCCCGGGCCCGCGAGACCAGGCTGGTGAGCCGGCCTTCGAGGGTGGGGTCGGGCGCCGCGGCCTGGACCTTGGCCAGATGGCCGGTGACGCGCTGGTAGAGGGCGACGAGTTCGTCCGCCTCCTCGCCGGTCGGACGCCGCTTCTTGGCGAGGGCGTCCAGCCGGGCCCACTCCCCCTGGTGGGTGGCGACGAAGACGTCCAGGTCCATGCGGCGGCTCCATGGTCGGCGCGGGGCGCGCGGTCGGGCGGGTGCGGACAGGTGGGCCCAGCATGCCAGGGCGGGAGGGTGCGGCAGCGGCCGGGACCTCTCTTCCCGGGCGGCTCCGGGGCCCCGTATGTTGACGGCAGCAGATCACGGGATCGTGGGGCCGATCCGCCGGATCCCCGCCACGAGCCGCGTACCACCGACGGGAACGGACAGGTGTCTTGAGCGACCTGGTGACGGGCGAGGCGGTCGTCCTCGGCCTGCGCGCGGCGAAGCTTCCGAGCCGGGGGCTGGCCGTCGCGCTGGACCTCGCCGTGCAGGTCGCCGGCCTGGTGGCGACGACCCTGGCGCTGAGCCTGCTCGCGCCGGACCTGGACGGTGCCGCGGTCGCCGCCGTGACGATCGGGCTGACCGTGTTCTTCCTGGTGGCGCTGCCGATCATGATCGAGACCCTGAGCCGCGGGCGCTCGCTCGGGAAGACCGCGCTGGGGCTCCGGGTGGTGCGCAGCGACGGCGGGCCGGTGCGGTTCCGGCACTCGCTGGTGCGCGGGCTGGTCGGCTTCCTGGAGATCATCGTGCTGCTCGGCGTACCGGCGGTGGTCTGCTCGGCGGTGTCCTCCGAGGGGAAGCGGCTGGGCGACGTCTTCGCGGGGACGCTGGTGGTCCGCGAGCGGGTGCCCGGTGCCGGCGGCGCGGCCGCCGCACTGCCGCCGGTGAACCCGCAGCTGCTGCAGGCGATCGGCGGTGAGCTGGTCGCGCTGGACCTCTCCGCCGTGCCGGAGCCGCTCTGGCTGGCCGTCCGCCAGTTCCTCGGGCGGATCGGCGAGCTGGACCAGGCGGTCGCCCATCAGATGTCCGCGCGGCTCGCGGACGACCTGGTGGCCCGGACCGGACACCCGGTGCCGTACGGGGTGCACCCGGCGGCGTACCTGGGCGCGGTGCTGAGCGAGCGGCAGCGGCGCGAGTGGACCCGGGCCCAGGGGTACGCGTTCCAGCAGGCGCAGCAGCAGGCCCAGGTACAGCGGCAGCAACAGCAGCCCTGGGCACCGACGCCGCCGGCCTCTCCCGTCACACCGCCCGTCGCACCCCTCGCCGCGCCGCCCGTTCCGCCGAGCCCCCCGGCCGCCGGCACCGGCTTCGCCCCGCCCGCCTGAGCGAACCCCGCACGCCTCAGCCGAGCCCCTCGCCGTACCCGAACTCGGCCGGCCACGCGTTCGGCGGCGACTCCAGCTCCTCCAGCTCGATCCCGCCGGCGGCCAGCACCACGTCCCCGGCCAGGTGCACCACCTGCTGCTCGCCGGTCTCCAGGTCCGCCACCTGGTACCGCTCGACGAGCAGCGGCCCGGAGTCCGTGTCGTGGGTGTCGACGCCCTCCAGCAGCCACCCCTGGTCGAAGGTGCGCGGCGCCAGCACCGGCTCGGTGAACGCGACCAGCCGGACCCGCGCGCTCGCCCCCTCCCGCAGCCGGAGCAGCCGCGCGGCGGCGACCAGGAACGCCGGCGACCGCCCGGCGAACCCGTGCGCCCGGTCGTGCCCCTCCACCGCCTGCTCGCCGGCCGGGTCGGACGCGTCGGCCCGCACCCAGGCGACCCCGTCGACCGCGCCGCCCCGGACCTGCCAGCCCCCGGCCCGCAGTTCCATCCGGAGCGGGCGGGCGCGCGAGTCCAGGGTGAGGTCCACCGTGCCGAGGACGCGGCCGTCCGGCGCGTAGGTCTTGGAGACGTACCGCCAGCCGACCGGGCCGGGTGCGCAGCTGAAGCGCTCCTCGCCGAGCAGCACGTGGTCATGGGTGTCGTGGAGCGAGTACCGGCCGTTGGGCATGCCCGAAGCCTACGTCCGGCCCGGACCGGGCCGTCGAACCGGCTCGAACGGGCGTGCAACCTCCGCCCGGCACCCCGCATTAGGGAGGTGGGCGCCGCGACCGCGGCGCCGCGGAAGGGAGCACTCATCGATGGCGAAGCAGACCCGCGACGCCGAGTTCACGGCGTTCGTCGCGGCTCGGGCGCCGTGGCTCCGCAAGGTGGCCTACCTGCTCTGCGGTGACTGGCACCGCGCGGACGACCTCGTCCAGGAGGCGGTCACCAAGCTGTACGTGCGCTGGGCGCGGCTGTCCCGGCTGGAGAACCTGGACGGCTACGCCCGGACCGTCCTGGTGAACACCTTCCTCGCCGAGCAGCGCTCCCCCTGGGGGCGCTGGACGGCCCGGCGCCGTACCGGGGCGGTGCCGGAGCCGGCCGCCGCCCCCGCCGACCTGGACCTCGCGGTCGACCTCCGGCGCGCGCTGGCCGCCCTGCCACCCCGGCAGCGGGCCACCGTGGTGCTGCGCCACTACTGCGATCTGACGGTGGAGCAGACCGCGGCGGCGCTGGGGTGCTCCACGGGCAACGTGAAGAGCCAGACCTCCCGGGGGCTCGACGCACTGCGCCGCTCCCTCGGTCACCGGAATCCCCCCGGCACCCCGGACGCCGCCGGCTCCGCGGGCGCCCGGCACCTCCTCGACCTTCCGCATCCTCAGGACCTCCGAGACCTCCGGCCCGCCGTGCCGGTGGAAGGGGCAGCGTCATGAACGACCACACCGATCCGACCGGGGACCGCCTCGCCGCCGATCTGGCCGCCGGCCTCGTCGCGCTGGCCGACGCGCCGGCCCCGGTCAGCCGGACGGACACCGCGTGGGTGATCCGCCAGGGCCGCTCCCGGCTGCGCCGACGCCGGCTCGGCGGGCTCGGCGCGGCGACGGCGGTGGTGCTCGGGGCCTCGGTCCTCGGCACCGCCCTGCCCGACCGGACCACCGCCGCCCCGTCGTCGGCCGCCGCGGGCCCGACCGCGTCGAGCCCGGTGCTGCCGGCCCTCGGCCCGGACACCGGCCACGACCCGCTCACCGTCCCGGCCGTCTTCGGCTGGCTGCCCGAGGGCTTCGACGGCGTCGGCTACACGATCGGGTTCACGGGAGCGCCCACCGAGTTCGGCGGCAAGGCCTACGGCCCCCCGCAGACCGGCCCGGAGGCGCTGCCGATGAACCATCAGACGATCTTCCTCTCCGTCCACCCGGCCGGGGAGGCGCCGCCGGTCGGGCCCGACAACCTCGGCCGGCCGCAGTACCGGGTGGACACCCGGCCGGTGAACGGCCGGCCGGCGTACTGGCTGGGCCGCGGGCCGGACGACCCGACGGGCACCGCGGGCGACTACTGGCTCCGCTGGCAGGCGGCCGACGGGAGCTGGGTCGAACTGCACGGCAGCTACCTGAGCGCCGCGGACGGTGTCGTCGACACGCTGCCGAGGATCGCCGAGAAGGTGACGACCGGTCGGCAGGCGGTGCGGCTGCCCTTCGAGGTCCGGGACGTCCCCGCCGGCTTCACCCCGGTCGGGGTGAACCTCCAGCTGGGTGCCCCGGCCGCGCTCGGCTTCCCCTGGTCCGCGGGCGTCACCTACCGGTCCGGGGAGGACTACCTCGGTGTCGAGCTCCGCCCCGACGGCGAGCCCGCCACCCCGCTGCCCGAGCCCCGGCCGGTGCCGGCCGGAACGCTGTCGAACGCCGAGCGGTGCGCCGTCGCCCGGGGGGTGAAGACGTGTGCGCGCGCCACGGGGAGCGAGGACCCGTTCGGCGCGACCGGCGGCCTCGCCGGCTGGCTGGAGCGCGTCACCCCGCTCGGCACCGACCAGGCCGGGTGGACCACCGACGTCGTCCACTGACCGGCCCGAGCTGACGGGCCTGAGCTGACCGGCCCGAGCCGACCGGGCCTGACACGCCGGTGGCCGGCGCCCCCGTGAGGGGACGCCGGCCACCGGCGTGTGTCCGTCACCGCGTCAGTAGCGGTACTGCTCCGCCTTGTACGGGCCCTCGACCGGGACGCCGATGTAGTCGGCCTGGTCCTGGGAGAGGGTGGTCAGCTTGACGCCCAGCGCGTCGAGGTGCAGGCGGGCGACCTTCTCGTCCAGGTGCTTCGGCAGCACGTAGACGCCGATCGGGTACTGCTCGGTCTTCGTGAACAGCTCGATCTGGGCGATCGTCTGGTTGGCGAAGGAGTTGGACATCACGAACGACGGGTGGCCGGTCGCGTTGCCCAGGTTCAGCAGGCGGCCCTCGGAGAGGACGATGATGGTGCGGCCGTCCTCCTTGCGCCACTCGTGGACCTGCGGCTTGACCTCGGTCTTCACGACGCCCGGGAGCTTCGCGAGGCCGGCCATGTCGATCTCGTTGTCGAAGTGGCCGATGTTGCCCACGATGGCCTGGTGCTTCATCCGGGCCATGTGGGAGGCCATGATGATGTCCTTGTTGCCGGTCGTGGTGATGAAGATGTCGGCGATCTCGACGACCTCGTCCAGGGTGGTGACCTGGTAGCCGTCCATCGCGGCCTGCAGCGCGCAGATCGGGTCGATCTCGGTGACGATGACCCGGGCGCCCTGGCCGCGCAGCGACTCGGCGCAGCCCTTGCCGACGTCGCCGTAGCCGCAGACGACCGCGACCTTGCCGCCGATCAGGACGTCGGTGGCGCGGTTGATGCCGTCGATCAGCGAGTGGCGGCAGCCGTACTTGTTGTCGAACTTCGACTTGGTGACCGAGTCGTTGACGTTGATCGCCGGGAACAGCAGCTTGCCGTCGCGGTGCATCTCGTACAGGCGGTGGACACCGGTGGTGGTCTCCTCGGTGACGCCCTTGATGGTGGCGGCGACCTCGGTCCACTTGCTGGGGGTCTCCGTGAGCGTGCGGTTGAGCAGCTCAAGGATGATGCGGAACTCGTCGTTGTCGGCGGTGGACGGGTCCGGCGCGGCGCCGGCCTTCTCGAACTCGACGCCCTTGTGGATCAGCAGGGTGGCGTCACCGCCGTCGTCCAGGATCATGTTCGGGGTCTGGCCGTCCGGCCAGGTCAGCGCCTGCTCGGTGCACCACCAGTACTCGTCCAGGGTCTCGCCCTTCCAGGCGAAGACCGGCACGCCCTGCGGGTTCTCCGGGGTGCCCTCCGGGCCGACGGCGATGGCCGCGGCGGCGTGGTCCTGGGTGGAGAAGATGTTGCAGGAGCACCAGCGGACCTCGGCGCCGAGGGCGGTGAGGGTCTCGATGAGGACGGCGGTCTGCACGGTCATGTGCAGCGAGCCGGTGATCCGGGCGCCGGCCAGCGGCTGCGACGCGGCGTACTCGGCGCGGATCGCCATCAGGCCGGGCATCTCGTGCTCGGCGAGCTGGATCTCCTTGCGGCCGAACGGGGCCAGGGAAAGGTCGGCGACCTTGAAGTCACCGGTGATGTCGGTCGACATGCGTCTGCTCCTCGCTGAGGGGTGGGGCGGGGCGGGCCAAGGTCCTGGGGTGCGTCACAACGCGGCGGGCCGCAACGGGTGTGCGGCGACGCCAGGGAGTCCGGCCCGCGGCGGGTTCGGCGCGGTACGGCTGTCCTGTTGCTCGGCACGTACCGTCGGAGGACCTCTCTCCCTCGACCGGAGCGCCCCCCGGGGGGAGCGGACCGCCGATCGACCGCCATCAGCAGCGACGTTCTGGCACCGGGGACGAATCTACACCGACGGCCCCGGGGAGCGGCCCGGTACGGCCGTTTTTCGGCCTCCAGGGCGGGGCTTCGGGGCCCGCCGCCCCGGACCTCCGCGAGCCTCCCGCACGGGTGCGCGAGACCCGGAGTGCGCCGCCTCAGTGCACCCCGCCGGGGACCGGCCCGCCGGGCGTGGCGTACGGGTCGTCGCCCGCCGCCTCCTTCTCGGCGCTGTAGATGTCCGGCTCCAGGTAGATCACCCGGGCGATCGGCACCGCGCGCCGGATCCGGACCTCGGCCGCGTCGATGGCGGCGGCGACCTCGGGGGCCGTCGAGTCGGACGGGACGGCGATCTTGGCCGCGACCAGCAGCTCCTCCGGGCCGAGGTGCATGGTCCGCATGTGGATGACCCGGTCGACGGAGTCGTGGTCGACCAGCGCGTCCCGGATCCGGGCCACCACCTCGGGGTGGGCCGACTCGCCGAGCAGCAGCGACCGGGTCTCGATCGCCAGGACGAACGCGATGACGATCAGCAGCACGCCGATGCAGAGCGTGCCGACGCCGTCCCAGACCCCGTCACCGGTGATCGCGGTCAGCCCGACGCCGAACAGCGCCAGCACCAGACCGACCAGCGCGCCGGTGTCCTCCAGCAGCACGACCGGCAGCTCGGGGGCCTTGGCCCGGCGGATGTACGCCGGCCAGCCGTGCTCGCCCTTGTCCTTGACGGCCTCGCGGAACGCGGTGAGGAAGGACCAGCCCTCCAGCCCGATGGCGAGGACCAGCACGCCCACCGGCCAGTACCAGTTCTCCAGCTCGTGCGGGTGGGCGATCTTCTCGTAGCCCTCGTAGACGGCGAACATGCCGCCGACGCTGAACAGCACGATCGACACCAGGAAGGCGTAGATGTACCGCTCGCGCCCGTACCCGAACGGGTGCTCGGGGGTGGCCTCCCGCTGGGCCCGCTTGCCGCCGACCAGCAGCAGCACCTGGTTGCCGGAGTCGGCCAGCGAGTGGACGCCCTCGGCGAGCATCGAGGAGGAGCCGGAGAAGGCGAACGCCACGAATTTGCTCGCCGCGATGCCCAGGTTCGCGGTCAGCGCCGCGACCAGCGCCTTGGTACCGCCTTCGGTGCTCATGCTCGGAAGGTCCCTCCGTCGGGGGCCGTCCGCACGGCCCGTGCCCGGTCGTCCGGTGGCCCGGTCGTCGTCGAGCGCATACGGTACCGGGCCGCCCGGGCCACCGGCTCAGGACTGCGCGGCGGCGAGCCCGAGGTAGACGGCGGCGAAGTCGGTGAGCGCGACGAGGTCGGCCAGCGCGTGCAGCGGTTCGGAGCGGTGGCTGGCGTACTCGGTGAGCCGGACGTCGTGGGCGGCGGCGAGCCGGTGCGCCCGGCTGGCGCCGAAGCTGCGCGGGCCCGCGTCGTCGGCCGGGACCTCGGCCGGACCGTCGTCCTCCCCCGGGACCCCCGAGGCACCCGAAGCTCCCTGAGCCCCCGAGGCCTCCGGCGACCCCGGCCCGGCGGGCGCCTCCTCGGCGATCTGCCGCAGCAGCAGGACCTGGAGGTGCAGCGGGTCGGGCTCCTCGACCCGGTCGCGGAAGAAGTCGTCCGGGTCGGCGCCCCCGCCGAGCTGCCCGGTGAACATGCCGCGGTGCGCGGTCAGCACCTGCGGCAGCAGGCCCGCCAGGGCCGGGCGCCCGGCCCGGTCGGCGAGCTGGGCGGCGAACCGGCCGGCCGCCGCGCCGGCCACCGGGCCCTCCGCCCAGAGCAGCGGGACGGTCCCGGCCAGCCGGGCGGCCAGGCTCTTGGCCGGGTTGGTGTACGCGGCGGCGTCCGGCCGGCAGCGGACGGCGGTGGCGTCCAGCAGGTCGGCGGTGGCCGCGAGCGCGTCGTAGGCCAGCTGCGTCACGCCGAGCTTCTGGGTGAGCGCGAGCAGCGGGGTGAGGTGGGCCCAGAGCGCGGCCGGGTCCTCGGCGGGCAGGTCCGGCTCGGTGCCGTACCCGGCCGCGGGGCCGCCGTCGGCGGGCGGTTCGGCCAGGCCGGACGGCACGAACGGCAGCGGCAGCGCGCGGACCTGCAGCGCGGCCTCGGCGAGCGGGCTGCCCTCGGGCGCGGTGACGACGATCGCGCAGCCGCGCGCGTACGCCTGCTCGGCGAGCGCGACCAGGCCCCGTTCGCCGCCGCCGGCGGAGCTGATCACCAGCAGGTCCAGCGGGCCCGCCCAGCCGGGCAGCTGCCAGGCCAGGCCGGCGGTGAAGACGGCCGGGGCGCCGCCCCGGTCGGCGCGCGGGACGGGCGCGGCGCCGGTGGGCGGCAGCGGGGCGATCAGGCTCGCGGTGCCGGCCAGCGCCGCGAGCATCTCGCCGGCGGTCAGCGCGCTGCCGTGCCCGGCGACCAGGACGGCGCGCGGGCGGCCGTCGGGGCGCAGCCGGTCCAGGCCGGCGGCCTCGGCGAGCCGCAGGGCGGTGCGGACCCGGGCGCCGGAGCCGGCGAGGGCGAGCAGGGCGCGGTCGTGGTCGGCGCGCTGGAGGGCGGCCGGGTCGTCGAGCAGGGTGTCGTCGAGCATGCGGCGGGCCTCCGGCTGCTGGCTGGGCGCTGAGGACGGCGAACGGCGGGACGGCGGGACTGCGGGGTGGCGGACGGGACGGCCGGCCCCGGCTCGGGACCGGGGGCACCCCGTCCCAGGATCAGGCCGGGCGGCGGGCCTCGTCCACCAGCAGCACCGGAATACCGTCGCGCACCGGGTACACCAGACCGCAGCTCTCACCGGTGCAGACCAGCTCGGGCTGCTCCTCGCCGCCGCCCTCGGTGAGCGCGGCCCGGCACTGCGGGCAGACCAGGATCTCCAGCAGGAAGGATTCGAGCTTCATGGCGTTCGGTCTCCGGTCTCGGTACGGGGTGTCGGCGGTCGGCACACGGGGTGTCCGCGGTCGGCACGGTGGTGCCCCGGCCGCGAGGAAACCCTACCGGCCGGGGCACAGGGGGCCTACGTCAGGCGCGGACGATCGCGAGGACGCCGTCGCGCAGCTCGGCCATCCTCGACGGGTCCTTGGCCTCGACGTTCAGCCGCAGCAGCGGCTCGGTGTTGGAGGCGCGCAGGTTGAACCACCAGTCCGGGCCGGCCACGGTGAGGCCGTCCAGCTCGTCGACCTCGGTGCCCTCGACGGCGTAGGCGGCGCGGACGGCGGCGGTCCGGGCGGCCTGGTCGGCGACGGTGCTGTTGATCTCGCCGGAGGCGGCGTAGCGGTCGTACTCGGCGGTGAGCGCGGAGAGGGTGTCCGGCTGCCCGCCGAGGGCGGCCAGCACGTGCAGCGCGGCGAGCATGCCGGTGTCGGCGCGCCAGAAGTCGCGGAAGTAGTAGTGCGCGGAGTGCTCGCCGCCGAAGACGGCGTCGGTGACGGCCATCTCCTGCTTGATGAAGGAGTGGCCGACCCGGGTGCGGACCGGCGTGGCCCCCAGCTCGCGGACCACCTCGGGGACGGTCCAGGAGGTGATCAGGTTGTGGATGACGGTCGGCTCGGCCTCGCCGGCGGCCTTGGCGCGGGCGATCTCGCGGACGGCGACCAGCGCGGTGATCGCGGAGGGGGAGACCGGCTCGCCGCGCTCGTCGACGACGAAGCAGCGGTCGGCGTCGCCGTCGAAGGCGAGGCCGAGGTCGGCGCCGACCTCGCGGACCTTGGCCTGGAGGTCGACCAGGTTCTTCGGGTCGAGCGGGTTGGCCTCGTGGTTGGGGAAGGTGCCGTCGAGCTCGAAGTACATCGGGACGAGCTCGATCGGCAGGCCGTCGAAGACGGTCGGCACGGTGTGGCCGCCCATGCCGTTGCCGGCGTCGACGGCGACCTTGAGCGGGCGGATCCCGCCGAGGTCGACCAGGCCGAGCAGGTGGTCGGCGTAGCCGCGCAGGGTGTCCTGCTCGGAGAGGGTGCCGGTCGGGACGTCCCGGGCCGGGACGGTGACGGTGTCGTCCTCGGCGGTCCAGGACTCGACCAGCTCGCGGATCTCGGCGAGGCCGGTGTCCTGGCCGACCGGGGCGGCGCCGGCCCGGCAGAGCTTGATGCCGTTGTACTGGGCCGGGTTGTGGCTGGCGGTGAACATCGCGCCGGGCAGGTCGAGCGCGCCGCTGGCGTAGTACAGCTGGTCGGTGGAGCAGAGGCCGATCTGGACGACGTCGGCGCCGTAGCCGGCCGCGCCCTCGGCGAAGGCCCGGCTGAGCGACGGGGAGGAGGGGCGCATGTCGTGGCCGACCACGATCGCGGACGCGCCGGTGACCTGCACGAAGGCGGCGCCGAAGGCGCGGGAGAGGTTCTCGTCCCACTGGTCGGGGACGACGCCCCGGACGTCGTACGCCTTCACGAGCTGCTTGAGGTCGCGCACTGCGGCTCCACCCTGGTTCTGTGTCTGATCGGCGCAACGCGCCGGCGGCCTGGCCGGCGGGCTGATCGCCCGTGGTCACGATACGTCCGGGCACGGCGGCGGCCGGTACCCGGTAGGGGGGAGCGTACCCGGGCGCGCGGAACGGCTCGTGCCGGGGCGGGGACGGCCGACGGGTCAGTTGTCGGGCGAGCGGAGCACCCGGAGGTGGCCGCGGCGGCCGGCCTCGGTGGACTCGCCCTCGGGGCCCCGGCCCTGACGCGGGGTCTGCGGGCGGGCGGCCTCGCGGACGGCGTTGGCGAGGGCCTCCAGGTCGTCACTGCTGCGGCGCAGCGGGCCGGCCTCGGCGGCGAGCCTGACGACCTCCCAGCCGCGCGGGGCGGTGAGGCGCTCGGCGTGCTGGGCGCACAGGTCGTAGCAGTGCGGCTCGGCGTAGGTCGCGAGCGGGCCGAGGACGGCGGTGGAGTCCGCGTAGACGTACGTCAGCGTCGCGACGGCCGGACGGCCGCACGCGGTCCGCGAACAACGACGTACAGAGCTCACGAGGGTGGACGGTACCGCACTCCTCGCCGGGGAGCGAAGACCGCCTGTCCGGAGGGTGTGCCGTGTCGTCGTCCGCGCGCCGCCCGGGCGCTCCGCTCGCCCCGGGCGAACAGCTGCGGGGGTGGTCCACTTCCTGGCGTCCAAGGACTACTCTCGGCAGTGATATGGACAGCTCCGCACCGCAGTCATCGACGGGTCCCTCACGCCGCCCCCGGCACCGCGACCGGCACGGCAGGGGTCTTCGCGGCCCGCTGGCGCCGCCGCAGGTTCCGATCTCGCTCAGCCGCTCCGAGTTGTTCGACGACTACGTGCGCGAATCGGTGGAGCGCCTCGAACGGCGCTGGCCGCAGCTGATCGAGGTGGAGTTCGCCGTCCAGGAGGTGCCGCTGCACGAGCCGGACGGCGCCGATCCGGACGGCGGGGTGCCGCTGGGCCGGGTGTCGCCGGGCCGCCAGGGGCGCAAGAGTCAGATCGTGGTGTACCGGCGGCCGGTGGAGATCCGGGCGAAGTCGCGCGAGGACCGCGCGGCGCTGGTGCACGAGATCCTGATCGAGCAGGTGGCGGAGCTGCTGGGGCTCTCCCCCGACGCGATCGACCCGCGCTACGACGAGGAGTAGGACCTTACGGCGGGGGGGGCCGCAACCCGTTATGCCGCCGCCCCCGCCGCCGTCGGGTCGGTGCGCCGCTCAGCGCAGGACCACGCCCGGGTCCTGGGAGGCCTGCGGGACCTTGACGGTGGACCGGTCGTCGCGCAGCGCCTGGATGGTGAACATCGGCACGTCCTTGTAGGGGATCGCGAGCATCCGGGCGGCCGCGACCGGCCCGCCGGAGACGGTCTCCACGGTGAGCGCGTAGCTGCCGCTCAGCCCGGTGGGCTCGGGCGCGGGGAGCGCGACGGTGCCGCCCGCCGGGAGCTGCACCTCCTTGGTGGCGGGGGTGCCGCCGCCGGTGCCGGCCGAGGCGGTGACCCGGACGGTGGCGGCCTCGCCGGTGGAGGTGAGGAAGAGCGTGGACGCGCCGCCGCCCCGGTTGTCGGCGACGGTGGCGCGGGCGCCGACCGGCGCGGTGCCGGCGAGCCAGGCGGCGTCGGACTTGCCGTTCGCCGCGGCGCGGTCGATCCGCAGGCCGGCCACCACGGGGGTGGGGTGCTTGTCGTCGCTGGGCGACACCCGCAGGCCGGCGACCTCGTCGCGGGTCACCTTGCCGAGGTCGGCGACGGCCACCGTGCCGGCCTTGACATGGATGGACTCGTTGCCGGCCGGGACGAACCAGCCGTTCTTGCCGGAGAGCTCGATCTTGAGGTCGGCGTCGTCCTCCGGCGGGGCCCAGACCACCAGGCGGGCCGAGGAGGTGTCGGCGGGCAGGCCGGGCAGCACCTGGGTGGGCGCGGGGTCGGCGGAGGCGGGCAGCCAGTCGGCACCCTTGTTGCCGTCGGCGGCGTGCAGGGCGGCGCCGACCCGGCCGCTGCGGGCGACCACGTTCACGGCGAGGTCGGCGACCTGGCCCTTGCTGATGGTGGGCAGCAGCACCGACTGGGAGCTGCCGGGGGCGACGGTGATGCCGTTGGCGGCGTCGTTCTCGATCAGGCCCTTGTCGCCGTAGAGCTTGATGTCGACCACGGCGGCCGTGGACTCGGCGTTGACCAGGCTGACGTAGTCGGTGCGGCCCTCGGCGGTGGAGGCGCCGACGAACCAGAAGCCGGTGCCGGACGGCGTGCAGGTGATCCCGGACAGGCCGAGACCGCGCTGCTCGGTGACGGTGGTGGTCTGGGTGACCGTGAAGCCGGGGGCGAGCGCGCCGGTGGCGACGGCCGCGGTGCCGGGCGCGAGGTCGCTGTTGGCGGCGGGGGCGGTCACCGGGGTGCCGGGCTTGGCCAGGGTGAGCCGGGCGTCGGCGGGGGCGGTGTTCTTGTCGACGGCGGCCGCGGCGGCGGGCGCCGCGGTGGGCGCGCCGGTGGCGGCCGGGGCCGACGGCGCGCCGCTCGGGGCG
>NZ_JBHSOF010000097.1:0-12924 GCF_042656005.1 Kitasatospora misakiensis
CGGTGGCGGCGGCCTGGACCGGGATCTCGATCTGGGCCTGCGCGTCGGCGGCGGGGGCCTCGGCCCGGGCCGCGGCCTTGGTGGCCCGGCGGGCGGGCTTCTCGGCCGGCTCGGCGGTCTCGGCCTTGGCCGCGCGCTTGGCGGCCGGAGCGGCGGGGGCGCCGGCGAGCAGCGGGTCGCCGCCGCTCTTCTCCTTGATGGTCTCGATCAGCTGGCTCTTGCGCATGCGTCCGGTACCGGTGATGCCCAGGTCCGCGGCGAGCTTCTGCAGCTCGGCCAGGACCATGCCGTCCAGGCCCGCGGCGGCGGTACGGCGGCGCCGCGCCGGGGCCGCAGGGGCGGCGGCTGCGTCCGACGCCTCGGCGTCCGGGCGCGCGCCCATCAGATCGGTGGTGTCGCTCACTAAGGGTCCTTCCCTGGAGCGGACGTCGGCCTGTCTGGCTCGGCGACCGGTTGTGCTGTCCTGACCAACGCTCGACTGCGTCGGTCCGAGGCGGTGATCCCCCGGATGGCGGTGTGCCGGTCGGGGGAGAGCTGCGAGGTGCGGTGCTTGACGCACGGTGGTGCTGAGTGGCGTGGTGGGACGGTCGTCCATCGACCCTCCCCCCGGCCGCCGGCCGGGAGAAAGCGCCCCCACGCTGCCTGCGAATCCCGGGCCCCCGTCGCGTGACGGTGGCCCGCGCTCCGCCCGTCCTGGCCTCAAGGAGGGAGGCCGCGGGTGGGAGTCAGGTGCCGTCACGGCTTCGGGATGCGGCCGCAAGTCGCGCAGGCAGGCTGCGTACGCGCTGCGGTGGGCTCCCGGAGAATCGTCGCCCCGTATATCGCCGGGACTCCGCTGGTGCGGAGTGCTGGGATCGGGACGCGGCGCACCTAGCCCCGGAGGGCACCTGGTGCAGCAATGAGGTTAACACTACCGACCCCCTCAGACATTCCCCAGCCTTGCGGTTGCCAATCGTGTCCGGACGGCCCGGCACCGGCGCACCGGCGCGGACCGTCGCGGACGGCGTGCGTCAGACGTCGAGCGGGAGCACCGAGGCGCCGGTCCGGTCGAGTTCGAGCCGGTGGGCGGTGAACACCGGGCCCCCCGCGCCGTGGTCCTCGGCGAAGCCCAGGACCTTCTGCACGCCCGCCTCGTCGGTGAGCGCGAGCACGGTCGGGCCGGCGCCGGAGATCACGGCGGGCACGTTCTCGGCGCGCAGCGCGGCCACCAGCGCGGCGCTGTCGGGCATCGCGGAGGCCCGGTAGTCCTGGTGGATCCGGTCCTCGGTGGCGGTGAGGAGCAGTTCGGGCCGCCGGGTCAGCGCCTCGACCAGCAGCGCGGACCGGCCGGCGTTGGCGGCGGCGTCGGCCAGCGGGACGGTCCTCGGCAGGAGGCCCCGGGCGGTCTCGGTGAGCACCTCGGTGGCCGGGACGAACACCACCGGGACGACCTCGGCGGACGGCTCCAGGGCGATCGCCCTGGCGGTGTCCTCCTCGGTCCACGCCACGGTGAAGTTGCCGCGCAGGCAGGCCGCGACGTTGTCCGGGTGGCCCTCCAGCTCGGAGGCGAGCGCCAGCAGGGCGTCGTCGTCCAGGGCGGACGGGCCGCCGATGGTGACGGCGCGGGCGGCGACGATGCCGGCGCAGATCGCGGCGGACGAGGAGCCCAGGCCGCGGCCGTGCGGTATCCGGTTGGCGCAGACCACTTCGAGGCCGCGCGGCTGGCCGCCGAGCCGGTCGAAGGCGGCGCGCAGCGAGCGGACCAGCAGATGGCGCTCGTCACGCGGGAGCGTGTCGGCGCCCTCGCCGGCGATGTCGACGGAGAGCCCGGAGTCGGCGACCCGGACGACCACGTCGTCGTACAGACCCAGCGCGAGTCCGAAGGCGTCGAAGCCCGGGCCGAGGTTGGCACTGGTCGCGGGGACCCGGACCCGGACGGCGGCGGCACGGAACGCGGGACCGGCCATGCGGTGGACTCTCCTGGGGAAATCGGGCGGCGCGAAGCGCGTCGGTGCGAGGGTGGGGAGCGGGGCCTGGGGCCCCGGCCGGGGCGGGCGGTCACAGTGGGTGGTGCGGCCCCCGACGGGGTCGGACCCGGGGCATGTGCCACACGGCCGGACCCAGAGTATCGAAGACAGGTTCCACAGCGGTACACCCCGTGGGCCTTCGATCTGGTGTGTTGCCGGTTCTGGCCGGAATCCATGCCGGAATCGGATCGGAATGCGCGGCGCAATTGACACAAAAGTGTCAGTCGAGAACGAGACCGGGCCGACCCCCGAAAGGGTCGGCCCGAGTGGCCCGAGGTGGGGGGCGGGAATCCGCCCGACCGTCCGGCCACCAGTCTCCGCGGTGGTGCGCCGGCGGTGCGTCAGTCGAGCAGGCCCAGCCGCCGGGCGGCGGTCTCGGGGTCGATCGGGACGACCTGCGGCTGCGGCGCACCGGCCACCGCCCAGTCCGGGTCCTTGAGGCCGTTGCCGGTCACGGTGCAGACGATCCGCTGGCCCGGGTCGACCAGGCCGGCCTCCGCCTTGGCCAGCAGGCCGGCCACCGAGGCGGCCGAGGCGGGCTCCACGAAGACGCCCTCCTGCGCGGCCAACAGCCGGTACGCGGACAGGATCTGACGGTCGGTCACCTTGTCGATCAGGCCGCCCGACTCGTCCCGCGCGGCGAGCGCGAAGTCCCAGGAGGCCGGGTTGCCGATCCGGATCGCGGTGGCGATGGTCTGCGGCTTGAGCACCGGGGCGCCGTCCACGATCGGGGCCGAGCCGGCGGCCTGGAAGCCCCACATCCGCGGCAGGCGGGCGGCCAGGCCGTCCGCCGCGTACTCGCGGTAGCCCTTCCAGTAGGCGGTGATGTTGCCCGCGTTGCCGACCGGCAGGACGTGGATGTCCGGCGCGTCGCCGAGCATGTCGACGATCTCGAAGGCGGCGGTCTTCTGACCCTCGATCCGGACCGGGTTCACCGAGTTGACCAGGGCCACCGGATACTTCTCGGACAGTTCACGCGCAAGGGTGAGGCAGTCGTCGAAGTTCCCGTCCACCTGGAGGATCTTCGCGCCGTGCACCAGCGCCTGGCCCATCTTGCCGAGGGCGATCTTGCCCTGCGGGACGAGCACGGCCGACACCATCCCGGCCCGCACCGCGTACGCGGCGGCGGAGGCCGAGGTGTTGCCGGTGGAGGCGCAGATGACGGCCTGGGCGCCGTCCTCCTTCGCCTTGGAGATGGCCATCGTCATACCGCGGTCCTTGAAGGACCCGGTCGGGTTGGCGCCCTCGACCTTGAGGTAGACCTCGCAGCCGGTGCGCTCGGACAGCACCTGGGCGGGGACCAGCGGGGTGCCGCCCTCCAGCAGGGTGACCACGGGGGTCGCCGCGCTGACCGGCAGGCGGTCCCGGTACTCCTCGATCAGACCCCGCCACTGGTGGGTGTGGGTGCCTCTGGCGGCGTTCTCGGCAACGCTGCTCATCATCTGTTCCTATTCCCCTTCGACCCGCATGATGCTGGCCACGTCGCGCACGCTGTCGAGTGCGCGGAGCTTGTCGACCGTCGCCGACAGCGCGGCGTCGGTGGCCCGGTGGGTGACCACGACGAGCGAGGCGTCGCCGTCGCGGCCCTGCTGGCGCACGGTGTCGATGGAGACGCCGTGCTCGGCGAAGACGGAGGCGACCTGGGCGAGCACGCCCGCGCGGTCGTCGACGTCCAGGCTCACGTGGTAGCGGGTGACGACCTCGTCCATCGGCTTGGCCGGCAGCTGCGTGTAGACCGAGTCGCCGGGGCCGGTGGCACCGGCGAGCTTGTTGCGGCAGACCGCGACGAGGTCGCCGAGGACCGCCGAGGCGGTCGGCGCGCCGCCCGCGCCCGGGCCGTAGAACATCAGCCGGCCGGCCGCCTCGGCCTCCACGAACACCGCGTTGTACGCCTCGCGGACCGAGGCCAGCGGGTGCGACAGCGGGATCATCGCGGGGTGGACGCGCGCGGTCACCGACTCGCCGTCGGCGGCCCGCTCGCAGATCGCCAGCAGCTTGACCACGCAGCCCATCGCCTTCGCGGAGGCGATGTCGGCGGCGCTCACCTCGGTGATGCCCTCGCGGTAGACGTCCGCCGCGGTCACCTCGGTGTGGAAGGCGATGCCGGCCAGGATCGCGGCCTTGGCGGCGGCGTCGAAGCCCTCCACGTCGGCCGTCGGGTCGGCCTCGGCGTAGCCGAGCGCGGTGGCCTCCTCCAGCGCCTCCGAGTAGCCGGCGCCGGTGGTGTCCATCTTGTCGAGGATGAAGTTGGTGGTGCCGTTGACGATGCCCAGCACCCGGTTGACCCGGTCGCCGGCCAGCGACTCGCGCAGCGGGCGCAGCAGCGGGATCGCCCCGGCCACCGCGGCCTCGTAGTACAGGTCGACGCCGGCCGCGGCCGCCGCCGCGTGCAGCTCGGTGCCGTCCTGGGCGAGCAGCGCCTTGTTGGCGCTGACCACCGAGGCGCCCTGCGCGAAGGCCGAGAGGAGGAGGTGCTTGGACGGCTCGATACCGCCCACGACCTCGATCACCACGTCGATGTCGCCCCGGGTGACCAGGGCCTCGGCGTCGGTGGTGAGCAGGTGCTCGGGCACGCCCGGACGGACCCGCCCCTGGCGCCGGACCGCGATGCCGGCGAGCTCGACCGGCGCGCCGATGCGCGCGGCGAGGTCGGCGGCGTCTGTCGTCATGATGCGCGCCACCTCGGAGCCCACCACACCACAGCCCAGCAACGCCACCTTCAGCGGCCGCGTACGCATCATCCGACTCCGCTCTGCATTCATCGTGCTTCGGTCGTTCCGGCGGACATTTTCGAGGGCCCGCCGGACTTTCGGTCTTCCACCAGTCTCCGGGACTTTCCGTACGGATCTACGGTCGTTCCATGATCTGAGACAAGGATTTCGTCATCCGATATCGAGGCGCAGGAGATCCTCCTCCGTCTCGCGCCGGACGATCACCCGGGCCGCGCCGTCCCGGACGGCGAGCACCGGGGGCTTCAGGGCGTGGTTGTAGTTGCTCGCCATCGAGCGGCAGTAGGCGCCGGTGGCGGGCACCGCGATCAGGTCGCCGGGGGCCAGGTCGGCCGGCAGGAAGGCGTCCCGGACGACGATGTCGCCGGACTCGCAGTGCTTGCCGACCACCCGGACCAGCGTCGGCCCGGCATCGCTGGTGCGCGACACCAGGGCCACCGTGTACTCGGCGTCGTAGAGCGCGGTGCGGATGTTGTCGGACATCCCGCCGTCCACGCTGACGTAGGTGCGCAGGCCCTCCAGCGGCTTGACGGTGCCGACCTCGTACAGGGTGAACGCGGTCGGGCCGACGATCGCCCGGCCCGGCTCCACGCTCAGCCGGGGGGCGGCGAGGTGCGCGGCGGCGCACTCGCGGCGCACGATCTCGGCCAGCGCGGCGGCGATCTCGGCCGGCTCGCGCGGGTCGTCCTCGCTGGTGTAGGCGATGCCGAGGCCGCCGCCGAGGTCGATCTCGGGCAGCTCGACGCCGTGCTCGTCGCGGATCCGCGCCAGCAGGCCGACCACCCGGCGGGCGGCCACCTCGAAGCCGGCGGTGTCGAAGATCTGCGAGCCGATGTGCGAGTGGATGCCGCGCAGTTCGAGGCTCTCGCCGTGCGCCAGCACCCGGCGGACGGCCTCGGCGGCCGCTCCCCCGGTGAGCGAGAGACCGAACTTCTGGTCCTCGTGCGCGGTGGCGATGAACTCGTGGGTGTGCGCCTCCACGCCGACGGTGACCCGGATCAGCACCCGCTGGCGGACGCCCTGGCGGCCGGCGATGGCCGCCAGGCGCTCGATCTCCTCGTAGGAGTCGACCACGATGTGGCCGACGCCGGTCTTCACCGCGTGTTCGAGCTCGTCCACCGACTTGTTGTTGCCGTGCAGCGCGATCCGCTCCGGCGGCATCCCGGCGGCCAACGCGACGGCGAGTTCGCCGGGGCTGCACACGTCGAGGTTGAGGCCCTCCTCGTGCAGCCAGCGCACGACCGCCTTGGAGAGGAAGGCCTTGCCCGCGTAGAAGACGTCGGCGTCCGCGCCGAAGGCCTCGCGCCAGGCGCGGGCCCGGGCCCGGAAGTCGGCCTCGTCCATCACATAGGCCGGGGTGCCGAACTCGGCGGCCAGCCGCTTGACGTCGACGCCGCCGACGGTGACGACGCCCTCGGCGTCCCGGGCGACGGTGCTCGACCAGACCTTGGGGTCGAGCGCGTTCAGGTCGGTCGGCGGGGCCTGGTAGTGGCCCTCGGGCAGGACGTCACCGTGGCGGGGGCCTGCGGGGTGTGCGGAGCGACTCATGCTCGTCAATCCTTCGAGACCTATGGCGAGGGGCGGCGACGGTCCTCGTTGACCGTCAGCCGCCCCCGCTGTGCGCTTGGGGGTGGTGCTACATCCGCTCGGGCGCCGTCACGCCCAGGAGCGTGAGGCCGTTGGCCATGACCGTGCGGGTGGCCTCGACCAGCCAGAGCCGGGCGCGGTGCGTGTCGGTGAGTTCCTCGTCGCCCTTGGGCAGGAACATGCAGTTCTCGTACAGGCGGTGGTACTTGCCCGCGAGGGTCTCCAGGTAGCGCGCGACCCGGTGCGGCTCGCGCAGCTCGCCGGCCGTGGCCAGGATCTTCGGGAACTCGCCGAGGACGCCGAGGACGTCGTTCTCCCACTGGGTGGCGAGCAGCTCGGGTTTGAAGTCGGCGGCCGCGCCCTTGTCGACGCCCAGCTCGGCGGCCTTGCGGGCCACGCCGCACATCCGGGTGTGGGCGTACTGGACGTAGTAGACCGGGTTCTCGTTGGTCTGGCTGGTCAGCACGTTGATGTCGAGCGTGATGGTGGAGTCGGTGGGGGTGCGGCCCAGGGTGTAGCGGGCGGCGTCCACGCCGATCCAGTCGACCACGTCGTCGATGGTGATGATGTTGCCGGCCCGCTTGGACATGCGGACCTCTTCGCCGTCGCGAATCATCTTCACGAACTGGCCGATCCGGACCTCGATGTTGCGGTCCATGTCGTCGCCCGCGCAGGCCACGATGGCCTTGAGGCGGTTGACGTAGCCGTGGTGGTCGGCGCCCAGCATGTAGACCGAGACCTCGGAGCCGCGGTCCCGCTTGGACAGGTAGTACGCGGCGTCGGCGGCGAAGTAGGTGGTCTCGCCGTCGGCCTTGATCAGGACGCGGTCCTTGTCGTCGCCGAAGTCGGTGGTGCGCAGCCAGATCGCGCCGTCCTGCTCGAAGACGTGGCCCTGCTCGCGCAACCGCTCGATGGCCTTCTCGACGGCGCCGGAGTCGTGCAGCGACTTCTCCGAGAACCAGACGTCGAAGTGGGTGCCGAACTCCTCCATCGAGCGCTTGATCTCGGCCACCATGAGCGTGAGGCCCTCGGTGCGGAAGACCTGGAGCTGCTCGTCCTCCGGGAGGTCGAGCACGCCCGGGACGCCCTCGGTGATCGCCTTGGCGATGTCGGCGATGTACTCGCCGACGTAGCCGTCCTCCGGGACGGGCTTGCCGTTGGCGGAGGCCTGGAGCGACTTGGCGAACTTGGAGATCTGCACGCCGGCGTCGTTGAGGTAGTACTCGGTGGTGACGTCGGCGCCGGTGGCGCGCAGTACCCGGGCGAGCGAGTCGCCGACGGCGGCCCAGCGGACGCCGCCGATGTGGATCGGGCCGGTCGGGTTGGCGGAGACGAACTCCAGGTTGATCTTCAGGCCCTTGAGCGCCTCGTTGCGGCCGTAGCTCTCGCCCGCCTCGACGATGGTGCGGGCCAGCTCGCCCTGGGTGGCGGCGTCGAAGGTGATGTTCAGGAAGCCCGGACCGGCGATGTCGACCTTGGCGACCCCGGTGATCCCTCGCAGGCGGTCGGCCAGGACCTCGGCAATGGCTCGCGGCGGCTTGCCGGCCGCCTTGGCGAGCTGGAGGGCCACGTTGGTCGCGTAGTCGCCGTGGTCCCTGTTCTTGGGTCGCTCGACCGTCACGTGCTCGGGCACGGCGACGGCCAGCTCGCCCGCCTCGACGGCGGCGCTCACTGCGGCCTGGACTGCCTGGGAAAGCTCTGCGGGGGTCACGACGCCAAGCGTAGGCGAGAGGGGGTGGGCCCTCGCCACTCGGTTTGCCGGTTGAGACGCCCGGGCGGGCCGCTCAGGCCCGATCGCTCCCGTCTGTTCGCCCAGGGCGAAACCGCTGTGCTGTTCTGTGCTCCCGGTGGTGCTCCCGGTCGTGCTCGCGGTCGTGCTCCCGGTCGCGGTCGTGTTCCCGGTCGCGCTCCATCAGCCGCCGGACCAGCGCGACCAGGTCCGCCGGGTCGAAGGGCTTGCCGAGGTAGCCGTCCACCCCGACCGACTCCCCCAGGTCCAGATCGGCCGGCGAGCAGGCGCTGACGATCGCGATCGGCAGCAGCCGCGTCCCGGGCGCCGCCCGCAGCCGGGCCGCCGTCCGCAGACCGTCCAGCCTCGGCATCATCACGTCCAGCGTCACCACGTCGGGCTTCACCCGGCGGACCACGTCCAGACACTCGGCACCGTCGGCGGCGGTCACCACCTCGAAGCCCTCAAGCTCCAGGTTGACCCTGATCAGCTGGCGGATCACCTCGCTGTCGTCCACCACGAGGACCCGCCCGGACACTCCCGACACCTCACCGAGGGTATCGGCGGCCCTGCCGCCCCGTCCGGCCTTTGCGCACTTCCGCCGGACTGCCGGCCGGACTGCTCCTCGGGCCGCCCCTTGGACCGCCCCTTGGACCGTGCGCCGGACGTCGCGAAAACCCGTGCACGGAGCGCGGCGCGGGCCTGGTAGTGTTCTCCACGTCGAAGCGAACGCGACGACGACATTGAGCAGGCCCCCGTAGCTCAGGGGATAGAGCACCGCCCTCCGGAGGCGGGTGCGTAGGTTCGAATCCTACCGGGGGCACTTCGCAAGAAGTGCTGAACAGGCCCAGGCCAGTGGCGAGTTGCCATCGGACTGGGCCTGATTCGTTTTCCCGGCGCTGACACCCGGTCAACCCGTGGGGCCGGGGCGCGGCCCCACGGGTGCGGCGGTCAGCTCGTGGCCGCGGCAGCCGCGCCGGCGGGGGCGGCGAAGGTCTCGGCGGGGCCGAAGTCGGTGAAGGTCACCTTGTTGACGGCCGTGACGCCCTTGCTGACCACGACCTGCTCGACGTAGCGGGTACGGCCCTGGGCGTCGATCCACTGGTCGAAGTCGAAGCCCGTCTGGCCCTTGGCCTTGGCGGTGCGGTAGGTGCGCGGGTCGATGTCGGCGATCTGCTCCAGGTCGATGTGGCCGGCCAGGTGCTGCGTCGGCACGCCGTCGCGGGTCTCCGCACCCTTGCGGGCGGACGGGCCCTGGGCCAGCAGCAGCTTGGCGTAGGCCGTGTAGTCGAGCACCGGCAGGTCGGCCGACCTCGGCGCCTTGACCCACTTCTCGTTCGGGCCCATCCGGAGGTACGAGGCGTCGGTGGTGGTGATCGTCTCGACGGTCAGGCTGCCGTCGGTCGACTTCATCTCGACCCGGCCGCTGTAGTCGGTGTTGAGGTTCTGCCGCCCGGTGGTGACCAGGCTCTCCTTGCCCCCGACCTCGGTGCCCATCCGCACGGAGACCGCGTAGGGCTCCTTGCTCGCGTTCTCCACGGCCTTCGCCGGGTCGAAGTCCCCGGCCGGGGCGGCCGGGGTCGTGGCGACCGGCGCCGGGGTCTCGGTGGCGGTGGGCGAGGGGGCGGCCGCGGTGGTCGCGGGCGCGGCGGCGGTGGTGGTCGCCGGGGCGGGGGCCGCCGCGTTCTTGTCCTCGGTGTCGTTGCAGGCGGTGAGCGCGGCCAGGGCGACAGCGGTCGCGGCGGCGGCGAGGACGGTGGTACGGCGCATCGTGGTGGAACTCCGTGGTGAACGGGCCGGCGGCCCGGTGAAGGTCTCGGCGGGGCCGAAGTCGCTGCACGCGAAGGTGATCGTGGTCTTCTCGCCGTCGACGACCGGCACGTCCCCGACCCGGTGGGTACGGCCCTGCGCGTCGGCGCTCCCGGTGTCGGGGTTCGGCCGCGCCGTCAACACGGCGGTGGAAACCCCCCAAGGCGCACGGGTGATCCGTGCGCGGAGAGCTTCCCACAGGGCGCGGCTGCCGGTCGAACCGGATTTCGATTCTGCGGGGCGGCGGCTCGGCGGGGCGGCGGGGCTTCAGGGGCGGGGCCTCACGGGTGGGTGGGGCCTCACGAGTGGGCGGGGCTTCAGGGGCGGGCGGGGGCGTCGGCCAAGCGGTCCATCAGGCGGGCGGCGAGGCGGAGGACCTCGCGCTCGGTCTCGGAGAGGGTCCCCAGTGCCTCCGCCAGCCAGGCGTCCCGGCCGGCCATGTCGCGGGCCAGCGCGGTGCGGCCGTCCGCGGTGAGGTGGAGGACGGACTGCCGGCGGTCCCGCTCGTCCGGGACGCGACGGAGCAGACCGTCCCGCTCCAGTTCGACGAACACCCGGGTCAGCGACTGCGGCTGCTGGTGGTCGGCGGCGGCCAGCGCCCCGGGGGACATCGGGCCGTGCCGGAGCAGGTGCCCGAGCACGCTCAGCTTGTTGAGGCTGAGGCCCTCCCCCGCGCGTTCGGAGCGCAGCCGGCGGGCCAGCCGGACGGTGCCCTGGCGGATCTCCGCCGCCTCCGGGAGCCACGGCTGATCAATCTCCATATTGCTACGCTAACACTTACTATTTGAATGGCAGAGCATCGGCGGTTCCTCGGTCAGCGTGAGCAGGCAAGGGAGAAATCCGTACGTGATGAGTAGCTTCTTCTCCCGGCTCCCCCGGGCCGTGCGCTTCGACCCCGGGCTCCGACTGCTCTGCGGGACCGCCGTCACCACGGCCGCCATGCTGGCCGCGTACGGCTCCGCACTGCTGATCGAGCACCTCGCCCACCTGCGGGTCGACGTGGTCGTCCAGGCCGTGGTGCTGGCCGCCACCGCCGCCCGGATCCAGCTCACCGCCGACCGGTACGACCGGCTGATCGGGCTCGCCGTCCTGCCGGCCGCCGCCGCGGGCGCCGCCGAGATCGGGCGGCTGATGACCCTCCACCCGAACGTCGCCGACGCCCTGTTCACCCTCGGGACGGCCCTGGCGGTCTGGGTCCGCCGGTTCGGCCCCCGGGTGGCCCCGGCCGGCGGGCTGCTGGTGCTGCCGCTGGTGGCGCTGCTGGTCATGCCGCCGGACGGCGGGCCGGCCGCCGACCACGGCCACACCCTGTGGGTCGCGCTGATCGCCGTCGTGTCGGGTGCCTGGGTGGCCCTCTTCCAGGCCGCCGCCGTCCGGACCGGGCTGGTGCCGGCGCCCGTCCGTGCGCCCGTACCGGAGTCGGCGCCGGAGCCAGGGGCCCGACGGCGGCCGGACGTCCACACCCGGATGGCCCTCCAGATGGCGGGCGCGGTGGGCGGGGCGTTCGTCGCCGGGCGGGCCGTCTGGCCGGACCACTGGGCCTGGGTGGTGCTCACCGCGTTCATCGTCTGCAGCGGCGCCCGCGGCCGGGGCGATGTGCTGTTCAAGGGGCTGCAGCGGGCGGTCGGCGCGGCGGCGGGCACGGTGGTCGCGACGGCCGTCGCGGGTGCCTTCGGACCGCACGAGGACGCCGCCGTGGTGCTGATCTTCGCGGTCCTCGCGCTCGCCACCTGGCTGCGCGAACTCAGCTACGCCTACTGGGCGGGCTGCGTCACCGCCGTGCTCTCCCTGCTGTACGGCTGGTTCGGCCAGAGCTCGGACGACCTGCTGCGCACCCGGCTGGCGGCGATCGGCCTCGGCGCGGCCGTCGGCATCGCGGCCTCCTGGCTGATCCTCCCGCTCCGGACCCGGGACGTCCTGCGCCGGCGCACCGCCGACGCGCTGGCCGCGCTGAACGACCTGCTGGGTGTCACGGGCACCGACCGGCCCGCCCTGCTGCGCGGACGGGCCCGGTTCGCCTACGGCGCCGCACAGCTGGAGCTCCTGGCCCGCCCACTGCGGGCCGAACGCCGTGCCGCCCGGTCGGCCCGGCGGCTGACCGGGCGCGGGTCCCCGGCCGGGCGCCCGTACCGGGCCGACGTGGTGGACGCCGTGGTTGCCTGCGAGGCCCCATTGGGCGTGCTGGTGGACGGGGCGGTCGCGGATCCCGCACTCTGGTCCGACCCCCGGGTGGCCCGCCTCAACCGGGCGGTGGCCGCGAACAGCGCGGCCGTCCGACGGGCGATCGGCCATCGGCCCGGACCCGCCTACCAGGCGATCCGGGCGCGGATCCCCCGCCAGCCGGGCGCGGCGCCGACGGGCTCTCCCGAGCAGCTGCGGATGCTGGCGGCACTGCTGGCAGTGGACGACGCGCTCGGCGCCATGGCCGCAGTGTTCGGCGACCCGCCCCAAGCCGAGGCGGAAGCCGTCAAGGAGGCGGGGGTCTCCTGATCCCCACCTCTGCGTGGCACCAACGCCTCTGCTCCGGGGTCGCTTCGTTCGAAGTCCGGTGGTGCTCGCTCCGGTCGAGCGAGCACCACCGGCCGACGAGATCGGGTTCGGGGCTGGGAGTAAGAAGTCGAAGGCGCCGAATTCCCACTCCGCGACTCGACCACCACCCTGCCTGCCGATCGCTCGGACCGAGCGAACGGCAGCCCCCCACAACCTGGATTGGAGCGGGATGTCGATCGCGCCGACCTTCCCGCTCCGGGGTCCGCTCGTCCAAAGTCCGGCGATGCTCGCTCCGGTCGAGCGAGCACCACCAGCCGAGGAGATCGGGTTCGGATTCGGGATGGGAGTAGGAAGTCGAAGGGACCGACTTCCCACGCCCGAACCGCGGCCGCCCACGCTCGGCCTGGGCCCGCTCGCCCCGGCCGCTCCGCCGGGCGGGTCGGAGTAGGGAGTCGATGGGGCTGACGCGGAGGGGTCTTCTTCCGCTGCCCCCTTGCGAACAGCAAGGGGGCAGCGACTGGGAGGGTGATCGCCAATCAGGGAACGGAAAGCCGATCTGGCCGACTCTCCACTC
>NZ_JBHSOF010000098.1:0-11579 GCF_042656005.1 Kitasatospora misakiensis
TCCCGGACCGGTCACACCATACGAATCAGCGACCCGCGAAGTACGGGTCTAGAGGTCCGCTCCGGCGCCCAGAGGCGGGAGATGCCGTCCGAGTTCGGTCCCTGGCCGACGGTCTACGGTCGCTTCCGGGTCTGGAGGGACGCCGGCGTCTTCTAAGCCCTGCTGGAGGGGCTGATCGCGGAGGCCGCGAAGCGGAGCGAGATGGACTTGTCGCTGGTCAGCGTGGATTCCATCACCGCGCGGGCACGCCACGGCGCTGCCGGGATGCACCTGGAGTCGGACGCTCTGGCGGCCCTGGAGAAGGCCGCCGACGAGGCGGAGAAGCCCGGCAAAAGGGGTAACAGTCGCATGGTGCCCTGAGAAGGACGGCCAAGTCCCGTGCGATCACCGCAGGTTGCTAGGCAGAACCTCTCGCGCCAGCGCCGGACCACGCCCGGCCCTAATGACCTGGCTTGGTCAGCACAAGCCACTAGGGCCATCACCTGCGACTGGCCAGAATCCAAATACTCAGACCAGCTATTCATATTCCCGCAGCGGGAGCGTAAGGCGGGACGCCAGCGATACGCAAAGGCGCATGCCAGCAGCAAAAGATCGGAGTGGCGGTACCAACATCCATCGGTACGCCACACCGAGTGTGACCTGCGCCAACAGTCCACACTCAACATCCCCTGGAGCGTTCCGTCCCGGCAAAGAAACGAAGTTCGCGCCTGCAGGAGCACCTGCAAGAGGGCATAGCTATCGCCTATAGGGAACAGCGAAGCTAAGGACAGTCTGCTTGATGTGTTGTCAGCATGCAAGAAAACCAGCCCTGCGGCGTGACAGATTTGAAGATCTATGGCTCTGGCCTCGGGACTTGTGCCCCAGGTGCCAGGTTGGCAGAGCCCCAGAACATCCGTTGACTGCGGAACTCCTTGCACTTGAAGTCACCACAGGGACCGCGGGCGATCGACCACTGGGAAGACCGCGATGAATCACGCTGAGCACTCGAAGGTGGATGCGAGTTGCACTCGCGACAAAGGGCGGGGGCCCGGGCCATGTCGATGACGGGCGGGCGGATCGGCCGAGTCGCGTCCATGACATGGCCTTACCCGCTTCGTTCATGCCAAGTCCGCCGAGGGGCATCCTCGGCGCTCGTGACGAATCTGAGGAACTCCTGATCCGTCTTCAACTGCCGTTCCCAGTGCGGTAGATCAGCTTGACTCGCGGACGATCAGCAGACAAGGATCGTCGAGGGTGCAGCCGTCTTCGCCGTCCCACCGCGCCAACGGTGGGAGGCACAGGGAGATCGGTGGCCTCACGTCCCGGCAAACTACTAGCGAGTAGAGAAACGATTCCGATGATCCACAACACTCAGCCGAGCTCCCCCCAGCCGGTCGGCCCCTCCGCGCCGGCTGACCGCCTGGCCACCCTCGGCACGCAGGCGGTCCCCGCGTTCTCCAACGAGCCGGCCGGCGCCACGCCCGTCGGCATCGTCCTGGCCGACGGCGCGACCGTTCCGGCCTTCTGGCCGGCGGGCATCACCATGCCGATCGCGACCCCTCCCGTCGTCCAGCCGACCGGGCTTTGGCGGTTCCCGGGTGCCGCGGTCGCGGTGTTCGCCATCACCACGGCGGCCGTCGTCACGCTGATCCTCTGCGGCCGCACGCCGACCGAGGCCTTCGGAGTGGTGGCCGGGTGTGGGCTCGCAGCCGGGCTGATCTACCGCATCTCCAACTAGCCCGACTTCGGTGCCCCGGGGGCAGGCCGTCGGCCTGCCCCCGGGGCATGGGCCGGGAGGGGGTTGGAACCGTGGCCCGCATTTCGTACCCACTGCCAAAGCGCAGCAAAGACCCGCATGTGACCATCGCCCACCTTCTTCGTGAAGCACGGCTTCGCGCTGGGGGGCCGAGCCTGGAGGAGATGTCCCGGCGAAGCGGCGTCTCGGTTGGCTCGCTCTCTGCAGCGCAGAACGCCGACACCCGCATGACTTGGCGCACCATTCGCGGTTGGGCGGTTGCCTGCGGTGAGCCCATCGCGATTTGGCAGCAGACCTGGACGTGGCTGCAACAGACGGTCCACGCCGATGCGTTCGCCCACGATCGCGTCGCGGTCGGCACCGTGGAGGCCCGCGCACGCGCGCACTGGGCCACAGGCGGACGCCTGACGGCTATCACCGACATCGAGACCGTGTCCGAGCTTTTGGACGCCTTAGTGGCCCTTCGGCGCTACCAGGGGCTCAGCCTGCGGGACATGGCCCGCGAGGCCAACTACTCACACAACACCCTCGGCGAAGTGCTCGCAGGCCGCCGGGCCCTGACGGTGGCCCACTTCCTGGAGATCTTGAGGGGCTGCGGCATCTCGGCCGAAGATCAACAAAGTTGGCTTGCGCTCTTCCACCGTGTTGAGCCCGACCAACCCCACCGCCAGCTCAGGCGAGTGCAGCTCGGCGGTCGAGCCGCCCCGCCAGTTCAGCTCCAATCCAACCGGGCAGTGACCACCAGGTCCGCGATCGGTCGGACTACGGCCGGCCGTCGCTGAGGTACACGCGGTTCACCGGACATCCCCCACGTGGGTTCCCAGCGAAGCGTGCCGAACGCACCTCGAACCCATGCAGGCTGCTGGGCGGCCGGTGCGCAGGGCGCCGGCCAGTTCGCGGCGCAGTTCGCCGCGTCCTTGGACGTAGAGGGCCTGGTAGACGGTCTCGTGGACCACGTGCATCTCCGGCCGTTCGGGAAAGGTGTCCCGCAGAGCCTGGCAGATCTGCTCCGGGCTCCACTTCCTGTCCAGGCGGTGCTGGATGAAGTCCCGCAGTTCGGCGTTGGTGGCGATCCTGCCGGGCTTGGGGCGCGGCCTACGGGGCCTCGGCGCGGGGCCTGGGCCGCGTGCGGACGGTAGGCGCGGTTGCCCGGATGGCCGTTGCGGTGGATCTCGCGGCTGACCGTGGAGGGACTGCGGTTCAGCTCGGCCGCGATCGTCGAGACCGAGCCCCACCTTGTCGAAGAGCGTCCGGGCCTGCTGATCCTCGCCGACACGGGCTACGTCTTCGTCGAACTTGACCGATCCCTCGATCGGTACGGCATCCCGTTGCTCCGGCCGTCCTACCGCACCCTTGCCCCACGTCCCAGCGAGGGGCTGCTGAAGTCGGTCCGCCAGCTGATCGAGTCCGTCAACGACACCCTCGAGGGCCAGCTCGTCCTCGCACAACACGGCGCCCGCACCATCGAGGGTGTCGGCGCCCGGGCCGGTCAGCGGCTACTGGCGATGACCTGCGTCATCTGGCACAACCGCACCACCGGCCGACCCGTCACCCGCTCACTGATCGCCTACGACCACTGACCGACATCGGAACTACTCGTCTAGCGGAAGAGCACGCACCAGATCGCCACGAGGTCCACGTAGGGCTCCTCGCCGGACCGATTGTGGACGAACGGGCGGTTGTTGCGAAGGGGGGAACGGAGGAGCTCGTCGGTGTGCTCGAACACGGTTGGTCGTTCTCCTGTATCCAGCTTGGAGTGCTTGGCAACTGCTATGCTATTCCTAGCATTCGCTAGTCAGCTCGATCAAACCGGCTTGCAGGTGACCGTTCGTGCTGATAATAGGATTAAAGGGCTTCCTGTCGTGGGCATGCCCCGAGTAATCCGACGGGCCCTATTCGGTGTCGGCGGAGCCGATTTCCGAGAGTGCCGCCCGGGCCAGTGCCGCCTCTTCCGCCGCTTCGGCCTGCTCTGCCAGGACGACGGCCTCGGTCAGATGGGCGACCGCTCGGGCGCGCGCGCCGAGTAGGTGTTCACATCGGCCGAGGCCCCGGAGTGCTGCCACCTCCTCGCGTGCCGCGCCGACCGATCGTGCGAGTTCCAGTGCGAGCGCGTGCTGGTCGCGGGCCTCGTCCGGCCGCCCCGCCGCGAGCAGCGCGTCACCGAAGCCGGCCAAAGCGATGGACTCGTGCCGGATGCTGCCGGTCGACCGGAAGGTGGTCAGTGCCGACCGGTACAGCGACAGGACGCGCTCCAGCTGCTCCGGCACGGGGAGCGACGCGGCGAGGTTGGTTCTGACGACGGCCAGCTCGAAACGGGGCATCGAGCCGTTCTCCAGGCTCAGGACCTGTTCGAACGAGGCGCGCGCGGCGGCGTGGTCCCGAATTCCCAGGTAGAGGTCGCCGAGATTGTTGAGAATTCTCAGCTCCAACGTCCGATTGCCGAGCCTTCGGGCCAGCGGGAGCGCCGTTTCGTAGGCTCCGAGGGCCTTCTCCGAATTGCCCAGGGAATTCTCCAGGATTCCGACGTTCGCCAGGCATCGCGCGGTGTTCCAGAGGTCGCCCGTTTCTCTTCGAATCTGCAGGGATTCCCGCTGCAGAGCGAGGGCCTCGGTGAGTGAACTCCGGTACCAGTGCAGTGCCCCCAGCAGGCTCAGCGCCTCCGCCGTGGCGTCGTCGTCCTGCTCGGCGCGGGACAGGGCCAGGCCGTTCTGGAGTGCCTCCTGGGCGGCGGGGTAGCGGGAGGCGTTGGCGAGGGTGGCGCCGAGGTTGATCAGTGCGCGGGCCTCGCACCGGTCGTTCGGTACCGAACGCCAGTATGTCGCGGCGGCCTGATGCATCTCGTGGGCCTCACTCCAGTAGGCCTGGGCGTCCAGATGGCCGGCCAGCACGTGTGCGAGCCAGGCGGCGGCCTCCGGGTGGCCGGTGGCCCGGGCGTGGCCGGCGAGGACGATCAGACCGGACTGCTCGGTGTCCAGCCAGGATCTCGCCGAATCGTTCGAATCGAGGTCAAGGTCGTACAGTAACCCTTCCGCTCCTGATAATTGACTGAGCGTCGGGAGCGGGAGCCTCGACCGGTGCGGATAGAGCAGTCGGTCTGCCTGGTCGGCCGCGTGGAGGGTGAATCCGAGCAGCCGCCGGAGAGCCGCGCCGGCCTCCTCCTCACCCTCCTCGTCGCGCGTCAGGACGTGTGCGTACTCTCGGATGAGATCATGGAGCTGATATCGCTCCGGGACGTTCTCCTGCACCAGGTGGCAGTGCAGCAGCGCCTCCAGCAGGTGGTCCGTCTCGTCGACCGGGCGGCCGAGCAGGGCCGCCGCCGCGTGCAGGCCGATGTCCGGCCCGGGGTGGACGCCGAGCAGGCGGAACGCCTCCCGCTGCTCGGTCGGCAGTGACCGGTACGTCATCTCGAAGGCGCGGGCGACGCTCTCCGTGTCGTGCCGGATCTCGGCCAGTCGGCCGGTCTTGCGGGAGAGCCGCCGGGCGAGGTGGCCGAGGGTCCAGGAGGGCCGCGCCTTGAACCGGCTGGCGGCGAGCTCGATGGCCAGCGGGAGCAGCCCGCAGCGGTCGACGATCTCGACGATCCGGCTCCGGTCGTCGGCGCGCTCCCGCCCCACCACCGAGGTGAACAGGGCAACCGCGTCGTCCACCGGCAGGATGTCCAGGAACACCGCTCTGGAGCCGGGCAGTTCGGCCAGTCGGCGGCGGCTGGTGACGAAGACCAGTGCGGCGGGCGAGGTGGGCAGCAGCGGCCGCAGCTGGGACGCGGTCGCCGCGTCGTCCAGGACGACCACCGCGCGCCGGGTGGCGAGCACCTCGGTGCACAGGGCGAACAGTTCCTCGTCGTCGAGGGGGATGGTCGTCGCGGGCACGCCGAGTCGGCGCAGGAGCGCGGTGGCCACCTCCTGGGGAGCGAGCGGGCGCCGGTTGACGGCGTGGGCGCCGAGGTTGAGGTGGACGTACCCCTCGGGGAACCGGGACCGCATCAGGTGCGCGGCGTGCAGCGCGAGGGTGGTCTTGCCGACCCCGGGCATGCCGAGGATCGCCGACACGGTCACCACGCCGCCCTGCTCGGACGCCTCCTCGAACGCCTGCTCGCGCGCCTCCTCAGGCGCCTCCTCGGTGCCGCCGAGCAGACGGCGCAGGTCCTCCCGGCGGCCGATCATGTGCCGCCCCGGCGGTGCGGATGGAGTGGCGCCGCCGCGGGGGGCCGGCGCCGGGCGCGGGGCGGCGGGCGTTCGTGCGGCGGGCCCGGTCAGCGGGGCGCCGGCGAGCATCCGCTCGTGCAGGCGGGTGAGGGCCTCGCCGGGGCCGGTGCCGAGCTCGGCGCGCAGCCGGCGGACGACGGCGGGGTAGACGGCGAGTGCCTCGGCCTGCCGACCGGCGCCGTGCAGGGCGACCAGCAGGTGGGCGGCGATCCGCTCGTCGGTGGGGCGTTCCTCGCGGAGGGCGGTGAGTTCGGGGACGAGTTCGCCGAAGCGGCCGAGCCGGAGGTCGATCTCGATCCGCAGCAGGGTGGTGGCGAGGCGCTGGTCGGCCATGGTGGCGCGGGTGGACTGCGCCCAGCTGCCCGGCAGTCCGGCGAGCGGTTCGCCGCGCCAGATTTCCTCGGCCCGGCCCAGGACGGTCCTGGCCTGGATGTCGTCGCCGTTGTCGGCGAGTTGGCGGGCGTTCTTGGAAAGGTCCACGAAGCGGTGCCAGTCGATCAATTGGGCGTCGGCATGCAGTGTGTATGTGTGCGACCGCATCTCGATGGTCGGGATCTCACGGGGCGAACCGGGGCGTTCGACGGCGACGGCCATGCGCAACTGGCTTCGAATGCGGGAGACATGGCTGTAGATGCTGGCCACCGCGCTGGGCGGGGGATCCTCGTCCCACAGCCGGACGGCCAGCAGCTCGTGGCTGAGCGGCCGCCCGACGTCCAGGGCCAGGGCCGCCACCAGCCGGCGCCGCTTGTCCGAGCGGATAGCCGACAACTCGCCGTTCACCGAAAGTTCGACCGCACCCAGAAGGTGGAACTCCACTCGACGCCCCCCGCCGGTTGGCTACCAGCTTGCCGTGTCGCAGCGGAGCATCCCACGTCTGCCGGGGGAGGATCCATACCGCGTGCGGCTGTGGGGGTGGGGCGTTATTGACATTCTTCCGTCCTACGGTGCGTTATGTGGTATGCGGGGATTGCCGATTGTTCGTTCACATCGGTCACTCCCGTCACTTCAATCCATCGTTCTACCGGTAGGGGGAGCCAGTGGAGCCGGATCGGTTCGGAGCGCCGGGAGTTCGGCATCAGCGTTCCGTCGGGAGTCGCCGATGAGCGCGCCGGACGGAACGCGCGAACCGGACCCCGGCGCGTGGAACTCGCTGTCCGGCGGCCGGGTCGACGGCTCGGTCGTCCAGGCCGGGGCGATCCACCACCTCACCGTCTACGGCCGGACCCCCGAGCGGCCTGCCGCCCCGACCCTCCCCGTGCCGCGCCAACTCCCGCCCACCCCACGCCGCCTGGTCGGGCGGGAGGAGGATCTCGCGGCCCTGGACCGGGAGTTGGACGACGTCCCGGGAGCCGCCGACGTCACCGTGGTGGTCACCGGCCCCGCCGGGGTGGGGAAGACCGCGCTCGCGGCCCAGTGGCTGCGCCGGCTCGCCGGCCGCTTCCCGGACGGCCAGCTCTACGCCGACCTGCGCGGCCACGCCCCCGGCGGCCCCGCCGACCCGGCCGAGGCGCTCGGCGGCTTCCTGCGGGCCTTCGGCATCGCGCCCGTACCCCGCAGCCTCGCCGAGGGCGCGGCCCTCTGGCGCTCGCTTGCCGCCGAACGCCGGATCGCCGTCCTGCTCGACAACGCCTCCACCGCCGCCCAGGTCCGCCCGCTGCTGCCCGGCTCGGACCACGCCGTGGTCGTGGTGACCAGTCGCCGCCGGCTCACCGGGCTGGGCATAGACGGCGCCGTGTTCCGAACGGTCGGCCTGCTCTCGGACGACGCCTCGGTGCAACTGCTCGCCCAGCGGGTCGGCGCCGACCGGGTGGCCCGCGAACGGACCGCCGCCGCCCAGGTGGTGGAGCGCTGCGGACGGCTCCCGCTCGCCGTCTGCCTGGCGGCCGCCCGGATCGCCGCCCGCCCGGTGCAGCCGCTCGCCGCCACCGCCGAGGCCCTCGGCCAGGATTCCCAGGGCCTCGCCGCGCTCGATGTCGAGGGGGAGGCCGTGCGACACGCCCTGGACGCGTCCTTCGAGGTCCTGGGGCCGGACACCGTCCGGCTGTACCGGCTGCTCGGCCTGCTGCCGTTCCCCGTCTTCACGCTCGACATCGTCTGCGCGGTCGGCGACCTGCCCCCGGCCGAGGCCGACCGGCTGCTCGACGGCCTGATCGACGTCCACCTGCTGGAGGAGATGGAGGGCGGCTTCCGCTTCCACGACGTGGTGAAACTGCACGCCCGGGCCCGCGCCGAGGAGGTGCGCGACCGGCCCGAGGGCCGGGCCGCCGTCGACCGCGTCCTCGACTGGTACCTCGCCACCACCACCGCCGCCGAGGCCCTGCTCAGCCCCAGCCACCGCACCCTGCGCCGCGACTACCGCGCCGAACCGGTGCCCCGGGTCCGCGAGTTCGAGGACGAGCCGGCCGCCGTCGGCTGGCTCGACGCGGAGACCGGCCGGCTCGCCGACACCGTCCGCTGGGCCGCCGCCACCGGCCGGTCGGCCACCGCCTGGCAACTCGTCGACGCCATGTGGCCGTTGTTCCTGAGGCTGCGCCCGGCCCGGCTGTGGATCGAGGCGCACCGGCTCGGCCGGAGCGCCGCCCGCGCGGCCGGTGACCGCGACGGCGAACTGCGGATGCTCACCTCCGGCGGCACCGGCCTGCGCAACGCGGGCGCGGGCGAGGAGGCCGCCGAATGGTTCACCGAGGCACTCCACCTGGCCCGCGAGCTCGGCGAACCGCTCGTCGAGGCCGACGCCCTCTACGGCCTGAGCCAGACCCACCGCACGGCGGGCCGGCTGACCGAGGCGGCCGACTGCCTCCGCACGACGGCCGCCCTCCGGGAGGCCCGGGGCTACACCCGCGGCACCGCGCTCGCCCGCCTGGCGCTCGGCGACGTCCTGGTCACGGCGGGCCGGCCTGCCGAGGCCGTCCCCGTCATCACCGAGGCCCACCGGGTCCTGGCGGCCGTGCCCGCTCCCTACGAGGCGGCCCGGGCCCTCGCCTTCCTCGGCCAGGCCCACGCCGCGCTCGGCGCCCACGGCGAGGCGCGGCGCTGCTACGCGGAGGCGCTCGCCGAGTTCCGCGCCGGCCGCGCCCGCCACTGGGAGGCCCGCGTCCTCGAACTCACCGGGGACCTCGCCCGCGCCTGCGGCGACCTCACCGAGGCCGCCGCCCGCTACGGCGAGTCCCTCGACCGCTACCGAACCCTCTCCGCCCCCGACACCACCCGCCTCACCGCCGCGCTGGCCGCTCTGGCCGCCCCGCCCCCCGCCGGCTGACCGCCCGTACCCGCCGGACCTGGTGGGCCCGGCGGGTACGGGCGGCCGTTCGCGAGGTCAGGCGCCGCGCCGGTACCCCCGGGCGGGGGCCGGCACGGTCACGGAGACGGAGGCGAGGTCGGTCAGCGCGCCGCCTGCGGTCAGCCAGGCGTGGATGAGTGAGCCGACGGCCGACCGTGGTCCCGGCGACGGGGCGCGGAGCGTGAGACGGCCGCCGGTCCGGGCGAGGACGAGCAGGGCGCCGTCCGCGTCCTCGGCGGTGGCGACCGCGCAGCCGGGGTGCGCCCGGAGGACGGCGTCGAGCCGCTCCCGGGCCCGGACGGCACCGGATGGGCCGAGGTGGAGCACATCGGCGTGGTGACGCCAGCGGGTGGCGCCGGGGATGGTGAGGTCGAGCGCCAGGTGCTCGTCGACCCAGCCGCGCAGTGCCGCCGGACGGCCGGGCCGAAGGGTGGTGAGCAGCCCGTGGCAGACGCCGGCGGGGGAGTGGATCCGGGCCTCGAAGCGCGTGCCGGGCGCCCCGGCCGACGGCGGCGGGCCGTCGGCCGGGGCGAGCCGCACCGTGCGGAGCGCGCGGTGCGGCACGGTGCTGGACGAGGTCACCGTCCGGTCCCGTCGGCCGAGGGCCAGAGCGGTGCGGGCAGCGGCAGGGCGGGCGGCTCCGGCACGTGGGCGGGCTCACCGAGGCCGAGGACGCGGTAGAGGAGCCGCCGCATCCGACGGTCGAACCGGCCGGGTTCGGAGCTGATCCGGGCCGCGATCGCGGCGTACTCCGCTCGCCGGTACCGCCGGGCCGCGTAGGTGAGTTGAGAGGTCAGCGGGTGGGCCGGGCTGAGCGCGGGCGCGGTCCGGGCGAGCAGGGCGCCGGGCGAGCGCGGGTTGACGTCGCGGTGCGGGTACTCGGCGAGCAGGATCGGCGCGCCGGTCATCGTGCCGTAGAGGGTGACGGACCCGTGGTCGCCGATGACGAAGTCGGCGGCGACCAGCAGCGGGCGCCAGTCCTCCTCGGGTCCGAGCACGGTGACCGCCCCGCGCGCGGTGGCCGTCGCCCACGACCGGACGGCCCACGGGCCGTGTGCGGCGGCGACGTTGGGGTGGACGAGCAGCGCGGTGCGGTAGCCGCGCCGGGGCAGTTCGGCGGCCAGCCGCGGCAGGACGGCGTCGAGCCGGGTGAACAGCGAGCCGCTGCCCCAGGTGGAGCAGACCAGCACCAGCCGTTCGCCGGGCCGCAGGCCGAGGGCGGCCCGGTAGCGGTCGCGGGCCGGGAGCGCGGCGGCGATCCGGTCGTAGCAGCCGTCGCCGACCACCTCGGCGATCGGCAGCGCCTCGGGGCAGCCGCGGCCCAGTTCGGTGCGCTCGTCCTTGTGCGCGAGCGCGTACGCGGTGGGCACCAGCTGCCCGTTCCAGACGATGTACTCGGGCCCCAGCCCGGCGACGGTCCGCCCGTCCCCGGCCCCGGTCGTGCTCGGCCCGTCCCCGGCCGTCGCCGGCGAGAGCTTGATGTGCCCGGCCCCGTGCGGCAGCCGGACCAGCGGCCCGCGCAGCTGCTCCAGCCCCTGCGAGCCGGCCGCCAGGACGAGGTCGAACTCCCGCCGGACGGCCTCCTCCCAGGGCAGCACCGTGCCGCCGAGCCGCCGGACGTGGGCGGCCGCACCCGCGTTGAACGCGTGCGGCGCCACCGTGAACTGGACGTGCACCCGCAGGTCGGCGCCGAGCAGCGGGTAGATGTCGTGCAGCCGCTGGCCGTAGACCGTCGAGTGCACGACCACCAGCACCTCCTTGCAGTCGGTCAGCGTGGCCCACGGTCGACCACCCCGGCCCGCGTGCCCGTTCGGCGGGAGCTCGCGTTCCCGGCCGGCGCGTTCCCCGTGGTCGACTTCCCCGTGCACCAAGGTCATGTCGTTCCCCCTCCTTGATCCCGGACCGGGGCCCCGGGTCTCGGCGGCCCCGGCGGGGGTGTGCCCGGGTGTTCTGGCGGATTCCATGACGGCCCCTGGCGGGTGCTTGCGCAAACCTTGCGGCCGCCTTGCCGAGGCCTCGCCGCCCCGTCTCCGCCCCGTCTCAGCCCCGTCCCCCGGCCGACTCCCGGCCTCCCGCGAAGCCCCGAAGGGTACTGAGTTCCTTTACGAGGGGTACTGAGTGCCGTATCCTCTCCGGAGAGCCTCTGACGCTGTCGATGAGAGCCGACAGGGCAGGCCGGTCCGGGTGGTGCGATGCCGCCCGTGGGGCGCGGTCGGCCGTGCTTGGCACTCAGTACCCTCGGCGTGCTCCGAGGCCGTGGACCAGTGCATCCGACCAGTGCACCCGTACCAGGAGAACCGCTCATGAGCTTGAGGATCGTTGTCTGTGTGAAGTACGTGCCGGATGCGACGGGTGACCG
>NZ_JBHSOF010000099.1:0-11571 GCF_042656005.1 Kitasatospora misakiensis
CAACAGCTCGACGGGGCGAAATGATCAGGATCCCGAATTCACCAACAGCGTCGGACGTCCCGGTCGGGGCCCCTCGTGCCCTGCGGCGGGCGGGCCGTCAGGCGCCGCGCAGCACCGCGCCGGTGCGGGCGAGGGCCTCGGCGACGGCCGCCTCGCGGGCGGCGCTCGCCTCGTCGGCGGTCAGTGTGCGGTCCGCGGCGCGGAACCGCAGCGCGTACGCCAGCGACTTGCGGCCCTCGCCGACCTGCTCGCCGGTGAAGACGTCGAACAGCCGGATCGCCTCCAGCAGTTCACCCGCCCCGGCGCGCAGCGCGGCCTCGACCTCGGCGGCCGGCACGGCCGCGTCGACGATCAGCGCGACGTCCTGGGTGGCCACCGGGAAGCCGGAGACCGCCGGGCCCGAGACCCGCTCGGCGCCGTCGGCGGCCAGCAGGTCCAGGTCGAGCTCCATCGCGGCGGTGCGCTCGGGCAGGCCCATCGCCTTGACCGCGCGCGGGTGCAGCTCGCCGGCGTGGCCCACCACGCGGTCGGTGCCGGCCACCAGCAGCTCGGCGCAGCGGCCCGGGTGCCAGGGCAGCAGCTGGCCCTGGCGGACGGTCAGCTCCACACCGGCGGCGCGGGCCACCGTGCGGGCGGCCTCGATCGCGTCGGCCCAGCCGGCCTGGGAGCCCTTGCCCCACCAGCCGGACGGCAGCCGCTCGCCGGCCAGCGCGACGGCGACCCGGCGCGGCTGGTGCGGCAGCGCGGCGTCCAGCGCGGCCAGCTCCTCCTCGGTCGGGCGGCGGTCGACGGCCGGACGCGGGGCGACCGACAGCTCGTCCTTCGGCAGGAAGACGGTCCCCGTCTCGAAGATCGCCAGATCGGTGTTGCCGCGGCCGACGTTGCGGCGCAGCGCCCCGAGCAGGCCCGGCAGCAGCGTGGTGCGCAGCCCCGGCTCCTCGTCGTTGAGCGGGTTGACCAGCGTGACGGTCCGGCGGCGGCGGTCGTCCGGCTCCAGGCCGAGCGCCTCGAAGGAGGCCTCGCCGACGAACGGGTAGTTGTTGACCTCGACGTAGCCGGCGCCGGCCAGCGCCACGCCGACCCGGCGGTGCATCCGCTGGGCCTCGGTCAGGCCCTTTCCCGGCGGGACGGTGGGCATCCGGGCGGGGACGTTGTCGTAGCCCTCCAGCCGGATGACCTCCTCGGCGAGGTCGTACGGGTCGGTGAGGTCGGGGCGCCAGGTCGGCGGGGTGACCTCCAGGACGTCGGCGCCGGCGACCGAGCAGCCGATCTCCTGCAGGCGCCGGGTGACGGTCTCGCGGCCGTACGTGGTGCCGGCGACCCGGTCGGGCAGGTCGGCGGCGATGGTGATGGTGCGCACCGGGTGCGGGGCGGCGATGTCGGTGACACCGGCCTCGGCGGTGCCGCCGGCGATCAGCACGAGCAGGTCGACGGCGCGCTGCGCGGCGGCGCGGGCGGCCTCCGGGTCGACGCCGCGCTCGAAGCGCTTGGACGCCTCGGAGGGCAGCTTGTGCCGCTTGGCGCCGCGGGCGATGGCGACCGGGTCGAAGTGCGCCGCCTCGATGATCACCTCGGTGGTGCCCGGTCCTGCGGCCGGGTCGAGGATCTCGGTGGAGGCGCCGCCCATGACACCGGCCAGGCCGATCGGGCCGCTGTTGTCGCAGATCAGCAGGTCCTCGGCGGACAGCGCGCGCTCGACGCCGTCGAGGGTGGTGAGGGACTCGCCCGGCTCGGCCCGGCGGACCGTGATCGGGCCGTCGACGCGCTGCTTGTCGTAGGCGTGCAGCGGCTGGCCGACCTCCAGCATCACGTAGTTGGTGATGTCGACGGCGAGCGAGATCGGGCGGATGCCCGCCTTCTGCAGCCGGCGCTGGAGCCAGATCGGGGACTTGGCGTCCGGGTCGAGGCCGACGACGGTGCGGGCCACGAAGCGGTCGCAGCCGGCCGGGTCGTTGACCTTCACCAGGTAGCCGAAGGAGTTGGCCGGCGGCACGTCGAGCAGCGCCGGGTCGGCCAGCGGCAGCCCGTACGCGGCGGCGGCCTCGCGGGCGACCCCGCGCATGGACAGGCAGTAGCCGCGGTCCGGGGTGACGGCGATGTCGAGCACCTCGTCGACCAGCTGGAGCAGCTCGATCGCGTCGGTGCCGGGCTCGTACTCCGGCGGGAGCACGATGATGCCCGCGTGGTCGTCGCCCATGCCCAGCTCGCGGGCCGAGCAGATCATGCCGGCCGAGGTGTGGCCGTAGGTCTGGCGGGCGGCGATCGGGAACGGGCCGGGCAGCACGGCGCCCGGGAGGACGACCACGACCTTGTCGCCGACGGCGAAGTTGGTCGCGCCGCAGACGATCTCCTGCGGCTCGCCGGTGCCGTTGGCGTCGCCGACGTTGACCCAGCAGTGCCGGATCGGCTTCTTGAAGCCGGTCAGCTCCTCGATGGAGAGCACCTCGCCGACCACCAGCGGGCCCTTGAGGTCGCCGCCGAGCTGCTCGACGGTCTCGACCTCCAGGCCGGCGCGGACCAGGCGCTCGGCCACGTCGCGGCCGGTCTCGCCGGTCGGCAGGTCGACGTACTCGCGCAGCCAGGAAAGCGGGACGCGCATCAGATCTCCATCCCGAACGGGAGGGTGAAGCGCACGTCACCCTCGACCATGTCGCGCATGTCGGCGACGTTGTGACGGTTCATCAGGATTCGCTCCAGGCCCAGGCCGAACGCGAAGCCGCTGTAGCGGTTGGGGTCCACGCCGCAGGCGACCAGCACCCGCGGGTTGACGACGCCGCAGCCGCCGAGCTCGATCCAGCCCTCGGAGCCGCAGGTGCGGCAGGGCCGGTCCGGGTTGCCGACCGACTCGCCGCGGCACACGAAGCACTGCAGGTCGATCTCGGCGCTCGGCTCGGTGAACGGGAAGTACGAGGGCCGCCAGCGCAGCTCCAGGCCGTCGCCGATCAGGGTCGAGACGAGCTGCTCGATGGTGCCCTTGAGGTCGGCGAAGGTGATGCCCTCGTCCACGGCCAGGCCCTCGACCTGCCGGAAGACCGGGGTGTGGGTGGCGTCCAGCTCGTCGGTGCGGTAGACGCGGCCGGGGCAGACGATGTAGAGCGGGGGCTCGCGGTCGAGCATGGTGCGGGCCTGGACCGGGGAGGTCTGGGTGCGCAGCACCACGCCGGAGTCGGCGGTGCCGTCCGGGGCCTGGACGAAGAAGGTGTCCTGCATGGAGCGGGCCGGGTGGTCAGGGCCCAGGTTGAGGGCGTCGAAGTTGAGCCACTCCGCCTCGACCTCGGGGCCCTCGGCGACCTCGTAGCCCATCGCGACGAAGGTGTCCTCGATGCGCTCGGCCAGCGTGGTCAGCGGGTGGCGGGCGCCGCGCGGGGTGCGGTCGAAGGGCAGGGTGACGTCCACCGCCTCCTCGACCAGGACCCGGGCGTCGCGCTCGGCCTCCAGTTCGGCCTGCCGCTTGGCGAGCGCCTGGTTGACGGCGCCCCTGGCCTGGCCGATCAGCTTGCCGGCGGCGGCCTTGGCGTGCGGGGGCAGGGCGCCGATCTCGCGGTTGGCGAGGGAGAGCGCGGAGCGGTCGCCGGTGTGGGCGACCTTGGCCTGCTTCAGCTCGTCGAGGCTGGTGGCGGCGGCGAACGCGGCGAGCGCCTCGTCCCGGGCCGCCTCCACCACCTCGGGCTTGAGGGCCTCGACCTCGACCGGGTCGTACGACTTGTTGGGTGCCGACATCTCTATCTTTCCCGTGCTCCTGCTCGTCCGTGCTCAGGTAAGGGGCTCGTTCTTCGCGTCACGCCCGACGTGGCCGGGGCACGGGCAGCCCCGCCTCGGTACTCGGGAGGAGATGTCCGCGGCACAGCCGCGCAGGGCGTTCCACAACGCCAAAGGTCGAGTGTAGTCGCAGCGCGTAGCGCGACCGCCGTGAAGCCCTGCCGGTGGACCGACTACAGCATGCTGTGCCGGTCGTTCATGCTCCTTCAGAGCATGAAGTCGGGAATCCCGGCGGGCAGGATAAATCGGAAGCGGGCGCCGCCGCCGGGCGCGCGGTCCACCCGGATCGAGCCGCCGTGGGCCTCCACGATGCCCTTGACGATGTAGAGGCCGAGGCCGGTGCCGCCGCGCTTGGAGCCGCGCCAGAAGCGGGTGAAGACGCGCGGCATGGAGTCCTCGGGGATGCCGGTGCCTTCGTCGCTCACGGTGACCGCTGTGCCTTCCAGGATGCGGGGCGGGGTGCCGGGGCGCTCCCAGACGGGGGCCTCGACGACCTCCTTGGCCGGTGCCACCTCGATGGTGACAGTCCCCTCGCCGTGCCGCACGGCATTTTCCAGCAGGTTGGCGAGCACCTGGTCGACCTTGTCCGGGTCGGCCCAGAGCACCGTCAGCGGCTCGCCGATCCGGATGTCGAAGCGCTCCTCGGGGATGCCGGTGGCGACCTTGCGCTCGACGTGCCGGCGGACGGCGGCGGCCAGGTCGACCACCTGCTTGCGCAGCTCCAGCCGGCCCGCGTCGATCCGGGAGATGTCCAGCAGCTCGGCGATCAGCCGGGTGACCCGGTCGGCGTCGGCGTCCACGGTCTCCAGCATCAGCCGCTTCTGCCCGTCGGTGAACCGCTCCCACTTGGCGAGCAGGGTCGCCGTGAAGCCCTTGACGCTGGTGAGCGGCGAGCGCAGCTCGTGCGCGACGGTGGCGATCAGCTCGGCGTGGCTGCGCTCGGTGCGCCGGCGCGCCTCGGTGCCGCGCAGGGCGACCACCAGCCGCTCGACCGGGCCCCTGGGGTAGGCACGGACGTACCGGGCGGAGACCAGCACCTCGCGGCCCCCGGGCAGCAGCAGATTGCGCTCCGGCTGGCTGGTGCGGACGGCGAGACCGCCGTACGGGTCGGTCAGCTGCCACCAGCGGCGGCCGTCGAGGTCCTCCAGCGGGAGGACGTCCGCGAGCCCGCTGCCGAGCGCGGCCTCCGGGCGGACGCCGGTCAGCCGGGCGGCGGCGCGGTTGAAGCAGACCACCCGGCCTCGCGCGTCGGCGACCACCAGGCCGTCCGGCAGGTCGTCCGGGTCGAGCTCTGGCCCGCTGCCGACCATGGGTGTCCTCCCCGATTACCCACCGTGTCTTTCCCCCCACCGAGGCAGACCCTAGCGTCTCGCGGCCTCGTGTAATAGGGCTCACGAGGAGTTCCCGGCGCGCCCGGGCGGCCCGTCCGCCGGGCGGGCGACGGGGGTTCGCAACGGACCCTACCCGGCCGCGCGGCACCCGCCGGGCGAGCGCTGGGCGCGGGCGGAGGCGTACAGGCAGACCGCGGCGGCGGTGGCCAGGTTCAGGCTCTCGGCGTGTCCGTGGATCGGGACGCGCACGACCTCGTCGGTGAGCGCGCGGGTCTCCTCCGGGAGCCCCCACGCCTCGTTGCCGAACACCCAGGCGCCGGGCGCCCCCAGGGTGCCCTCGTCGAGCTCCTGGTCGAGGTCGCGCTCCCCCGCGCCGTCGGCGGCCAGCACCCGCACCCCGGCCTCGCGCAGCCGGCCGATCGCCTCCTCGACCGGCACGCCGACGGCGACCGGGAGGTGGAACAGGCTGCCGACCGAGGCCCGGACGGCCTTCGGGTTGTAGAGGTCCACGGAGGCGTCGGTGAGCACCACGGCGTCGGCGCCGGCCGCGTCGGCGGTGCGCAGCACGGTGCCGGCGTTCCCGGGGTCGCGGACGTGGGCGAGCACGGCGACCAGCCGGGGGCGGGCGGCGAGGACGTCCGCGAACGGGGTGTCGATGAAGCGGCAGAGCGCGACGATGCCCTGCGGGGTCACCGTGTCGCAGATCTCGGCGATGACCTCGTCGGTGGCGGTGAGCACCGGCAGCCCCTCGGCCAGCGCGGCCTCGACGATGCCGGGGTGCCGTTCGGCGGCCTCGACGGTGGCGTACACCTCGACGACGGCGTGCTCGCCCGAGCCCGGCAGCCGCCCGAACGCGACGGCCTCGCGGACGGCCTGCGGGCCCTCGGCGAGGAAGCGGCGCTCCTTGCCGCGCTGGCTCCGCTTGGCGAGCCGGCGGGCGGCGACCACGCGCGGCGAGCGCAGGGAGGTGAGCAGGGGGGAGTCGGTGCTCGGCATGATCTCGTCTCTGTACGGGCTTCTGTGCGGGCCGCGAAACGGGGTGACGCGAAAGCGGTGGCGCAAAACGCGGTGACACGGGTGACACGGGTGACACAGGTGACACGGGTGACACGAAACGCGGTGACGCAAACGCGGTAACGCAAAACCGGACCCGCAGGATCGAGCCTGCGGGTCCGGTCAGCTCAACACGGCTGATCCGAGGATCAGGCGGCGTCGGCGGCGGCCTTCGGGGCGTTGACGTCGGCCGGCAGCGCCTTCTGGGCGACCTCGACGAGCGAGGCGAACGCGCCCGGGTCGTTGACGGCCAGGTCGGCCAGCATCTTGCGGTCGATCTCGACGCTGGCGGCCTTCAGGCCCTGCACGAAGCGGTTGTAGGTGATGCCGTTGGCACGGGCCGCAGCGTTGATGCGCTGGATCCACAGCTGACGGAAGTCGCCCTTGCGCTTCTTGCGGTCGTTGAAGTTGTAGACCAGCGAGTGGGTGACCTGCTCCTTGGCCTTGCGGTACAGGCGCGAGCGCTGGCCGCGGTAGCCGCTGGCGCGCTCCAGGATGACCCGGCGCTTCTTGTGGGCGTTCACTGCCCGCTTGACGCGTGCCACTTGATTACTCCTTGGGTTGGACCACGGACTACTTCACGTGGTCCGTCATTCGAATGGGTCGGGAAGGATCAGCTGCCCCGCACACGGCTCGCACCGGGCGGGAGGGCGATCACTTGCCGAGAAGCTTCTTGATCTTCTTGGCGTCGGCGGGGGCCAGCTCGATCGTTCCGGCCAGCTTGCGGGTCAGCGTCGAGGGCTTGTGCTCCAGGAGGTGGCGGCGGCCGGCGCGCTCGCGCAGCACCTTGCCAGAGCCACTGATCTTGAAGCGCTTGCTGGCGCCACTGTGCGTCTTCTGCTTCGGCATGTCGCCGTATCTCCTCGTCGGTCCGTCCACGCCCGCGCGGTGTGCGCCGCGCGGGCGTGAAGGATGGATCTGCGGTGACCGGGCGGGGCGCCCCGTCACCTTGGTGGCCGGTCTCCCGGGCTCTCTGACCGGGGAAGGTCAGGCGCCCTGGGAGGCCTCGGCCGGCTGCTCGACCGGAGCGGCGGCCTCGGGGGCCTCCGTCTCGGCGGCGGCGTCCTGGGCCTCAGCAGGCTCGGCGTCGTCCGGGGCCTCGACGGCCTCGACGGCGTCCAGGGCCTCGTCGAACTCCTCGGACTCCTCGGCGGCGTCGGAGCCGGGGGTCCGGCCCTGGCGCTCGGCCTTGCGGGCGTCCGCGAGGGCGCGGGCCTCGGCCATCGCCTCGGTCTTCTTCTTGTGCGGGCCGAGAACCATGATCATGTTACGGCCGTCCTGCTTCGGCGAGGACTCGACGAAGCCCAGGTCCTGGACGTCGTCGGCGAGCCGCTGGAGCAGACGGAAGCCCAGCTCGGGGCGGGACTGCTCACGACCGCGGAACATGATCGTGATCTTGACCTTGTCGCCCTGCTTGAGGAACCGGACGACGTGACCCTTCTTGGTGTCATAGTCGTGCGGATCGATCTTCGGCCGGAGCTTCATCTCCTTGATGACCGTGTGCGCCTGGTTCTTGCGCGCCTCACGGGCCTTCATGGCCGACTCGTACTTGAACTTGCCGTAGTCCATGAGCTTGCACACCGGCGGCCGGGCGGTCGCCGCGACCTCGACGAGGTCGAGGTCGTACTCCTGCGCGAGCTCCAGCGCCTTGGCAAGCGGCACGATGCCGACCTGCTCGCCGCTGGGACCGACGAGTCGCACCTCGGGGACGCGAATCCGGTCGTTGATGCGGGGCTCGGTGCTGATGGGGCCTCCTCGGTTGCACCTTCTGCGATGCGGCCGTCGGACGGCGGTCGCACGTAGTGGACTCGACCACTGGGCGGGGCTTCATTCGTGCTGCGCTGTGGATCTCTGCGCCCACACCGCGACACGAAAAAAGCCCCGCTCGGTACAAGCGGGGCTCCACACAACCGGGGGCGACGCCCGGTGAGGGGCGCTGCGGCGACCGTCGGCGCTGGGCGCCCGTCGCGGACCGGACCCGTCGACCGCGAGGCCGATCGGGTGGGAGACTTTCGCGGTTGCCCTCTCGGGCCTCCTGGGTGGAGCCTCCTCTTGCTGGCCTGGCCTCCGTGAGGACGCCTGGCCGGTCAGTCTCGAAGCATACAGCGCCGGGGGGTCCGACGCCATTCCGCCCCCGTGTGCCCCGGCTTGTACGCTCCCTCTGTACGGACACCGGCACGACGGAAGAGCCCCCCTTGAGCAGCGAGCCCACCCAGACCCCCGCCGTCGACGACGAGGCGATCGGCTTCGACGACCTCACCCGGGACATCGCCGAGGTCCCGGCCGTCGAGGTGATCACCACCGTGGCGGTGCACCTGATGAGCGCCGCGGCCGTCAAGTGCGGTCTCGCCGAGGGCGGCGAGAAGGACAAGGACCTCGACGAGGCCCGCAAGCTCATCACCGCGCTGGCCGGCCTGATCACCGCCGGCGCGCCGGAGATCAGCAACTTCCACGCCGCGCCGCTGCGCGACGGCCTGCGCTCGCTGCAGCTGGCCTTCCGCGAGGCCTCGATCGTCCCGGACGCGCCGGGCTCGGGCCCGGGCGAGAAGTTCACCGGGCCGGTCTACTCCTGAGCCGACGGGCAGCAGAGCGCGATCGACGGCTGAGGGGCACCTGCTCACGTGAGTAGGTGCCCCTCAGCCGTCGATCGTTGTCCGTCCGCGCCCGGGTGCGTCAGCGCCGGTAGAGCGGTTCGCCCGGGAGGGCGGCGCTCGCCGGGAGCACCGCCAGGTCCAGCCCCCGGTCCAGCCGCACCCGCAGTACCGGGTCGGTCGCCACCGCCCGACCGATCCGCTGCGCGGCCTCCTGCATCCCGGTCTGGTCCAGCCCCGCGTCCAGCACCACCGCGAGCACCCCGTCGGAGTCCTCGGCCCCGGCCAGCAGCCCGGACGTCACCTGCGGCTCGGCGGCCAGCAGCGCCCGGACCGCCTCGCGCACCTGCGGGTCGGTCACCGGCGGCAGGTACGGCCGGTTCTCCGCCAGCGCCCGCAGCCGGGCCCCGGACAGCTGGAACGCCACCGGGCCGGCCGGGTCCACCAGCAGGGTGTCCGCGCGCTCGGAGAAGGCGACCATGGCGGCCTGCGGCGCGGCCACCGGCGCCGGGCGGGCGTCGGCCCGCCAGCGGGCCATCGAGGCCAGCGAGGTGAAGGCCGGCAGCGCCCGGCGGCCGTCGGCGGCCTCGACCAGCGGGACGGCCATGTCACTGCTCTTGTCGTGCCGGTGCCCGTGCTCGTCCACCTCGACCTCGCCGAGGATCGCCACGATCGGCACCATCAGCCGGGTGGGCGTCAGCGCCGCCAGCACCTCCGGTTCGGCCGCGCGGTCCTGCGCCCAGCGGGCGAGCGCGGCGCTCAGCGCCGGGTCGGCGGTGCCGTCGTCGCCGGAGAAGCCCGGGTCGGGGATGCTCTTGCCGACGAACGCCGGGTTGGGGAAGTCGTTGCGGTCCACCCGGCCGACCCTATGCCACCGCCCGGCCGCCCCACACGGACCGAAGGCCCCTCGCCCTGAAAGCCCCAGGCCCCCGTCCGCCCGAAGGTCCCCCGTCCGCCCCCTACCCGTGGGTAGGCCGGGTGTGGCAGTCTGCGCGCATGGCCACGCTCGAAGCCGCTGCCCGCACCGCGTCCGCCCCCTCGCCGGCCGCCGACCGCGCCCGGTACGACCGCGCCACCGCCCATCTGGACGGCCCGGTGGCCGTCGTCGACCTGGCGGCCTTCGACGCCAACGCCGCCGACCTGGTGCGCCGGGCCGGCGGCAAGCCGGTCCGGGTCGCCAGCAAGTCGGTGCGCTGCCGCGCCCTGCTGGAGCGGGTGCTGGCCGTGGAGGGCTTCGCCGGGGTGATGAGCTTCACCCTCGCCGAGTCGCTCTGGCTGGCCCGCTCCGGCCTGCGCGACATCCTGCTCGCCTACCCCTCCAGCGACCGCTCCGCCTTCGCCGAGCTGACCGCCGACCCCGAGCTGGCCGCCGCCGTCACCGTGGTGCTGGACGACCCGGCCCAGCTGGACCTGGTCGACGCGGCCCGGGCCGGCTCCGCCGAGGTGCGGGTCTGCCTGGAGCTGGACACCGCGCTGCACCTGCTCGGCGGCCGGGTCCGGGTCGGCGCCCGCCGCTCGCCGCTGCGCACCCCCGAGGACGTGGCCGCCTTCGCCGAGCTGGTGCAGCGCCGCCGGGGCTTCCGGGTGGTCGGGCTGATGGCCTACGAGGGGCACATCGCCGGCGTGGGCGACGCGGTGCCCGGGCGGCCGGTGCGCTCCGGGCTGATCCGGCTGATGCAGGCCCGGGCCCGCACCGAGCTGGCCGAGCGCCGGGCGGCGACGGTCCGGCGGCTGCGCCGGGTGGCCGAGCTTGAGTTCGTCAACGGCGGCGGCACCGGCAGCGTCGAGTCCACGGTGGCCGAGCCGGCGGTGACCGAGGTCGCGGCCGGGTCCGGGCTCTACCAGCCGCAGCTCTTCGACAACTACCGGGCGTTCCGGGGCCGGCCGGCCGCGCTGTTCGGCCAGCCGGTGGTGCGCCGGCCCGGGGTCGGCGTGGTGACGGTGCTCGGCGGCGGCTACCCGGCGTCCGGCGCGGCCGGGCCGGACCGCTCCCCCGTGCCCTACCTGCCGCCGGGGCTGCGCTACGACCCGATGGAGGGGGCCGGCGAGGTGCAGACGCCGCTGCTCGGCGCGCCCGCCGACGACCTGCTGATCGGCGACCGGGTCTGGTTCCGGCACGCCAAGGCGGGGGAACTCTGCGAGCGCTTCCCGGAGTTGCACCTGGTGGCGGGGGACGCCGTGGTGCGCACCGTGCCGACCTACCGGGGCGAGGGGCACACCTTCCTCTGACCTGCGCCGTTCCGCCCCGCCCGGAGCCGCGGTTCCACTACCGTGGGGCGGGAGACGGACCGACGGAGGGGGAGGCCGTGGAGGCCGAGATCGCACAGCTGGTGACGACGGGGGCCACGACGGTGGTCGGCCTGATGGCCACCGAGGGCTGGACGCAGCTGCGTTCGCGCCTCGCGCGGCTGCTGGGGCGCGGCCGGGACGCCGAGGAGGTGTCGGCCGAGCTGGAGGAGATCCGGGTCGAGGTGGTCCGCGCCGACGGCGACGCCGAGCTGGTCGGCGACCAGGCCGCCGAGCTGCGCAACCGGATCCGCCGACTGCTCCGCCAGGACCCGCAGGCGGCCGTGGAACTGCGCGCCCTGCTGGAGGAGTTCACCCCGCGGCAGCAGTCCGGCAGCACGGTGTACAACCAGATCAGCGGGGGGACGTTCAACGGCTCCGTCATCCAGGCGGGCCGGATCGGCCACAACCACCAGGCCCCGCCCGGCAAGGACTGACCCGCCCGACTCCGACCCGACCCCGCCGGCGCCGCCCGCACGGGGAACCTTGGCCGCACCTTAGGCCGACCGGCAATAGGCAGCCGCTGTCGGGCGACCGGGCAGGGTGGATGC
>NZ_JBHSOF010000100.1:0-10899 GCF_042656005.1 Kitasatospora misakiensis
CCTGGGAGTGGCCGATGACGGCGTCGGGCACGATGCCGTGGTGTCGCCACAGCTCGGCGAGGCCGGTCATGACGGCGAACAGGGCGGGTTGGACGATGTCGACCCGCTCCAGCAGTTCGGGGTTGGGTTCGGTGAGCAGTTCGGTGAGGTTCCAGTCGCTCGCGTACGGCGCGAACGCCTCCGCGCACGCCGCGATGTGCTGAGCGAAAACAGGGCTGGTGGCCATCAGGTGCTCACCCATCGCGGGCCACTGCGAGCCCTGCCCCGGGAAGACGAACACGGTCTTCCCGCTCACCCCGGCCGTCCCTGTGACCAGGTCCGGGTGCGGCTGACCGTCCGCGAGGGCCGCCAGCGCGTCCAGGCCGGTCGCGCGGTCGGTCGGCACGACGGCCGCCCGGTGCTCGAAGCCGGCCCGGCGGTGCAGGGCCGTCGCGATCGCCCGCTCGTCCGCCCCGGGGTGGGCGGCGATCCAGGCGTGCAGGCGGCGGGCCTGGTCCCGCAGGGCGGGCTCCGACTTCGCCGACAGCGGCCAGAACACCGGGCCGCCGTCCGTCTCCGCCTCCGGTGCGGGAGCCTCCGCGACCGGCACGGCCGTCGGCGCCTCCTCCAGGATCACATGGGCGTTGGTGCCGCTGATGCCGAAGGACGAGACGGCCGCGCGCCGCCGCCGCTCCCCGTCCGCCTCCCACGGCCGGGCTTCCGTCAGCAGCTCGACGGCGCCCGCCTCCCAGTCGACGTGCGGCGTGGGCTCGTCGACGTGCAGGGTGCGCGGCAGTTCGCCGTTGCGCATCGCCATGACCATCTTGATGATGCCGCCGACCCCGGCCGCCGCCTGGGTGTGGCCGATGTTGGACTTCAACGAGCCCAGCCAGAGCGGCCGTTCGCCGTCCCGGCCGCGGCCGTAGGTGGCCAGCAGGGCCTGCGCCTCGATCGGGTCGCCCAGGGCGGTGCCGGTGCCGTGCGCCTCGACCGCGTCGACGTCGGCCGCGTCGAGGCGGGCGTTGTCCAGGGCGGCGCGGATGACGCGCTGCTGGGACGGGCCGTTGGGGGCGGTCAGGCCGTTGCTGGCGCCGTCCTGGTTGATCGCCGTGCCCCGGACCAGGCCGAGCACGCGGTGGCCGTTGCGCTGCGCGTCGGAGAGCCGCTCCAGCAGCAGCAGGCCGACGCCCTCGCCCCAGCCGGTGCCGTCGGCCGCCGCCGCGAAGGCCTTGCAGCGGCCGTCCGGCGACAGCCCGCGCTGCCGGCTGAACTCGGTGAACATCGAGGGCGCGGACATCACGGTGATGCCGCCCGCCAGCGCCATCGAGCACTCGTCGCGGCGCAGCGCCTGGGTGGCCAGGTGCAGGGCCACCAGCGAGGAGGAGCACGCCGTGTCCACCGTCACCGCCGGGCCCTCGAACCCGTAGGTGTAGGACAGCCGGCCGGCCGCCACACTGGTCGTGTTGCCGGTGCCGACGTAGCCCTCGAAGCCCTCCGGGATGCGCGGCAGCCGGGCCATGTAGTCCTGCGCGATGACGCCGGCGAACACGCCGGTCGCCGATCCGCGCAGTTCGGCCGGGTCGATGCCGGCGTGCTCCAGGGTCTCCCAGGAGGTCTCCAGCAGCAGGCGCTGCTGCGGGTCCATGGCCGCCGCCTCGCGCGGCGAGATCCCGAAGAACTCGGCGTCGAACCCGCCGACGTCGGCGAGGAAGCCGCCGGTCCGCGCGTACGAGTAACCGGGCTTGCCCGGCTCGGGGTCGTAGATCGCGTCGACGTCCCAGCCGCGGTCGGCGGGGAAGCCGCTGATCGCGTCCCGGCCCTCGGCGACCAGCCGCCACAGCTCCTCGGCCGAGCCGACACCGCCCGGGTAGCGGCAGGCCATGCCGACGATCGCGATCGGCTCGGCGTCGGCGTCCGTGCCCGGACCCGCTGAAGCGCGGGCGGCGGGCGCCGTCGGCGCGGCCCCGGCACCCGCCTCGTCGAGCAGCCGCTCGCCGAGGAAGGCGGCCAGCGCGCCCGGGGTCGGATAGTCGAAGATCAGCGTCGCGGGCAGCCGCAGACCGGTCGCGGAGTTCAGCCGGTTCCGGAGCTCGACCGCCGTCAGCGAGTCGAAGCCGAGCTGCTGGAACTCCTGGTCGGCGCCGATCGCGTCCGCGCCGGTGTGGCCGAGGACGGTCGCCACCTCGCCGCGCACCAGGTCGAGCAGCAGCGCCGCGCGCTCCGCCCCGCCCCGGCCGGCCAGCCGCTGGGCCAGCGAGGACGGGCTCGCCGCGCCGCTCGCCGCCTGCCGCACCGGCCGCCGTACGAGGTCGCGTAGTACGGCCGGCAGCGGGCCGCCGCCGTCCAGCGCCGACCGGTCCAGCTTGGCCGGCACCACGGCCGGCAGCGCACCGGCCACCGCCGCGTCGTACAGCGCGAGGTTCTGCGCGTCGGTGAGCGGCAGCAGCGCGCCCCGCTTGCCCAGCCGGCGCTGCCGGTCCTCGTCCAGCGTGCCGACCATGCCCGCCGTCGGCGCCCACAGGCCCCAGGCGAGCGAGGTCGCCGGCAGGCCGAGGGCGGCCCGGTGCTGGGCCAGCGCGTCCAGGTAGGCGTTGCCCGCCGCGTAGGCGCCCTGGCCGGGGTTGCCGACCGTGCCCGCGATCGACGAGAACAGCACGAACGCCGCCAGGTCGCGGTCCGCCGTCAGCTCGTGCAGCCACTGGGCGCCGTCCACCTTGGGCCGCAGCACGGCCGCCAGCCGGTCCGCGCCGTAGGACTCCAGCGTCCCGTCGTCCAGGACGCCCGAGGTGTGCACCACCGCGGTCAGGTCCGGGAGGTCCGCCAGCAGGTCGGCGACCGCGCGGCGGTCGCTCACGTCGCAGGCCAGCACCCGCACCCGCGCGCCCGCCTCGCCCAACTCGGCGACGAGCTCCGCGGCGCCCTCGGCCGCGAGGCCGCGCCGGCTGGTCAGCACCACGTCCCGGGCGCCGTGCCCGGCCACCAGGTGCCGGGCCAGCAGCCGGCCGATCCCGCCGGTGCCGCCGGTGATCAGCACCGTGCCGGCCGGGTCGGGCGCGTGCGGCACGGTGAGCACCACCTTGCCGATGTGCTTCGCCTGGCTCAGGTGCCGGAACGCCTCCGGTGCGCGGCGGATGTCCCAGCAGGTCACCGGCAGCGGACGCAGCACCCCGGCCTGGAACAGCTCGCGCAGCGCGGCGAGCATCTCCTGGATGCGGTCGAAGCCCGCGTCCATCATGTCGAACGCCAGGTAGTCCACGCCCGGGTGCCGCCCGGCCACCTCGGCCGCGTCCCGGATGTCGGTCTTGCCCATCTCCAGGAACCGGCCGCCGCGCGGCAGCAGCCGCAGCGAGGCGTCCACGAACTCCCGCGCCAGCGAGTCGAGCACCACGTCCATGCCCTCGCCGCCCGTCGCGTCGAGGAAGCGCTGCTCGAAGTCCAGGGTGCGCGAGGACGCCAGGTGCGCCTCGTCCAGGCCCGCCGCCCGGACCGCCGCCCACTTGCCGGCGCTCGCGGTGCCGAACACCTCCAGGCCCAGGTGCGCGGCCAGCTGCAGCGTCGCCATGCCGACGCCGCCCGCCGCCGAGTGGACCAGCAGGCGCTGGCCCGGGCGCATCCCGGACAGGTCGTGCAGCGCGTAGTAGGCGGTGAGGAAGACGATCGGCGCCGCCGCCGCCTCGGCGAGGCTCCAGCCGTCCGGGACGTGCGTGACGAGCCGCTGGTCGGTGATCGCGACCGGCCCGGCCCCGCCGTCCAGCAGGCCCATCACCCGGTCGCCCGGCACCAGCCCGGTCACCCCCGGGCCGACCTCCAGCACCACGCCCGCGCCCTCGCTGCCGATCAGCGCGTCACCCGGGTACATGCCCAGACCGATCAGCACGTCACGGAAGTTCAGGCCCGCCGCGCGCAGCGCGATCCGGATCTGGCCCGGCGCCAGCGGCGCCTCCGCCGCCGGGTGCGGGACCAGGGCGAGATTGGCCAGCGTGCCCTTCTCGGTCACGTCCAGGCGCCACGAGCTCTCCCCGGCCGGCGGCACGAACGCGCCCGCACCGAGCTCCCTGGCCAGGCGCGGCACCCACGCGGTGCCCTCGCGCAGCGCGAGCTGCGGCTCCCCGGTGGCCAGCGCGGCGGCCAGCGCCGCCTCGGAGGCGGGCGTGCCGTCGGAGTCCAGCAGCACGAACCGGTCCGGGTGCTCCGCCTGCGCGGCTCGCACCAGACCCCACGCCGTGGCCGACCACGGATCCGTCACCGCCTCGCCCGGGCGGGCGGCGACGGCCCCGGCCGTCACCAGCACCAGCCGCGCGTCCCCGGCGCGCTCGTCCGCCGCCCAGCGGCGCACCAGCTCCAGCGCCCGGGCCGCGGCCCCCTGCGCCCGCTCGGCGCCGACGAGGCCGTCCGGGCGCACCTCGACCAGCAGCGCCTCCGGCAGCTCCGCCCCGGTCGCCGCCAGGGCGGCCGCCAGATCCTCGGTACGGGCCACGGGCGGGGTGTCGGTGGGCGCCTGGTCGGTCGGGAGGGGGAGCGACGTCCAGCCGAGCGAGTACAGCGCGTCCTGCTCGGCGGGCCGCGCCCGCAGCGACTCCGGCGACACCGTCCGCAGCACCAGCGCCCCGACCGACACCACCGGCGAACCCGCCGGATCCGTGATCTCCAGCGCCACCGCGCCGGAGGCCGCGGGCGTGATCCGCACCCGCACCGAGGTGGCGTCGGTGGCGTGCAGGGCCACGTCCGTCCAGGAGAACGGCAGGCTGATCGGACCGGACTCGCCCTGCTGCGCCTGCGTCAGTGCGCCGAAGGTGAGCGGGTGCAGGGCGGCGTCCAGCAGCGCCGGGTGCACGCCGAAGCGGCGCCGGCCGCTGCCGCCGGCCGTGGTGCCGGCGGTCGTGGTGCCGGCGGTCGGGGTGCCGCCGGTCGGGAGGGTGACCTCGCCGAACAGTTCCCCGCCCGCCTGCCAGGCCGCGGTGAGGCCCTGGAACACCGGGCCGTAGCCGAGCCCCAGCCCGGTCAGCCGCTCGTAGAAGCCCTCCAGGTCCACCGCCTGCGCGCCCGCCGGCGGCCAGGCCGTGTCGGCGCCGCCCGACGGGGGCTCCGGCGCGGTCCGGGCGAGCGTGCCCTCCGCGTGGCGCGTCCACGGCGCGTCCTCGGCGTCGCCCGGCCGGGAGTGCACCCACACCGGGCGGCGCCCCTCGTCGTCGGGCGCGCCCACCGTCACCTGCACCTGCACGGCCCCCTGCTCGGGGACCACGAACGGCGCGGCCAGCGTCAGCTCCTCGACGAGCGCGCAGCCGACGTGGTCACCGGCGAACAGCGCCATCTCGGCCATGCCCGTGCCCGGCACCAGCACCGTCCCGTGCACGGCGTGGTCCGCCAGCCAGGGGTGCGTGCGCAGCGAGACGCGGCCGGAGAACACCACACCGTCGCCCTCCGCCAGCGGGACCGCCGCCGACAGGAGGGGGTGTGCGGTGGGGAGTTGGCCGAGCTGGCTCGGGTCGCCGCTGGAGGAGCTGGTGTCGATCCAGTAGGTGCGGCGCTGGAAGGGGTAGGTGGGGAGGTTGGTGTGGGTGCCGTGGGTGGGGAAGTGGGTGGTGTGTCCGTGGGTGTGGGCGGTGGCGAGGGCGGTGAGGGTGGTGTGGGCTTCGGGGCGGTTCGGGGTGAGGGTGGCGGTTGCGGTGGCTTCGGGGTGGGTGGTGCGGGCGAGGGTGGTGAGGGTGGCGTCGGGGCCGAGTTCGACGTAGGTGGTGACGTCGGCCTGGCTGAGGGTGGTCAGGGCGTCGTGGAAGCGGACGGCCTCACGCAACTGGCGGACCCAGTAAGACGGTTCGGCGAGTTGGTCGGCGGGGTGGCCGGTGAGGGTGGAGATGATCGGGATGGCCGGCTGGTGGTAGGTGAGCGTTTCGGCGATCGCCTTGAACTCGTCGAGGATCGGGTCCATGTGGTGGGAGTGGAAGGCGTGGCGGGTGTTGAGGACCTTGGCCTTGTGGCCCTGTTCCTTCCATGCCGCTGCGAGGGCGTGGACGGCGTCCACGTCTCCCGCGATCACCACGGCGTCACCGGAGTTGATGGCGGCGATCGTCAACGCCTCGCCCAGGTGCGGGAGGACGTCCTCCTCGACCCCCTGGAGGGTGGCCATCGCGCCTTCGCCGGTGCTGTGCATGAGACGGGCCCGTGCGGCGACGAGCTTTGCCGCGTCGGCGAGTGAGAGGACGCCGGCGCAGTGGGCGGCGGCGATCTCGCCGATGGAGTGCCCGGCGAGGTAGTCGGGCTTCAGGCCGTGGTGCTCCAGGAGTCGGAACAGCGCGGTCTCCAGCGCGAACAGCGCCGGCTGGGTGTGCAGGGTGGTGTCCAGCAGCCCGTCCGGGTTGGTGGCGATGATGTCGCGCAGCCCGGGGTCGAAGTGGCTCAGTGCCTCGTCGTAGGCGGCGGCGAACACCGGGAAGGCGCCGTACAGTTCCTCGCCCATGCCGACCCGCTGCGAGCCCTGCCCGGTGAACAGGAAGGCCAGCCTCCCGCTGTCCGCAGAGCTGCCGGTGACGGCGTCGGGGTGGCCCGTGCCTTCGGCGAGCGCCTCCAGGGCCTCCGTCCGCGCGCCCGGCAGGACGACGGCGCGGTGCTCGAACAGCGCCCGCCCCGTGGCGAGCACGTGCGCGATGTCGGCGGGCGCGGTCTCGGGGTACTGGGCGAGCCAGTCCAGCAGTCGCCGTGCCTGGTCGCGCAGCGCGGCCGGGGACTTCGCCGACAGCGGCCAGACGGCGGGGAGTTCGGACGTCCGCTCGGCCTGGCCCGTGGCCGCGTCGCCCGTCCCGGAGTCGCCCGCGTCCGCCTCGGCCGGCTCCTCGGCCGTCGGCTCCTCCAGGATGACGTGCGCGTTGGTGCCGCTGATGCCGAACGACGAGACGGCGGCCCGGCGCGGGCGCCCGTCGACTGTCTCCCACGGACGGTTCTCGGTGAGCAGCGAGACCGCGCCGGAGGACCAGTCCACCTTCGGCGTCGGCTCGGAGACGTGCAGGGTGCGCGGCAGCTCGCCGTGGCGCATCGCCATGACCATCTTGATCACGCCGGCGACCCCCGCGGCCGCCTGCGTGTGGCCGACGTTCGACTTCACCGCGCCGAGCCAGAGCGGCCGTTCGTCCGCCGGACGGTCCTGCCCGTACGTGGCGAGCAGCGCCTGCGCCTCGATCGGGTCGCCGAGCGAGGTGCCGGTGCCGTGCGCCTCCGCCGCGTCGATGTCGCGGGCGGCGAGGCGGGCGTCGGCGAGGGCCTGCCGGATGACGCGCTGCTGCGCGGGGCCGTTGGGGGCGGTGAGGCCGTTGCTCGCGCCGTCCTGGTTGATCGCCGAGCCGCGGATGACGGCCAGGACCTGGTGCCCGTTGCGGCGGGCGTCGGAGAGCCGCTCGACGAGCAGCAGGCCGGCGCCCTCCGAGAAGTTGGTGCCGTCGGCGTCGGCGGAGAAGGCCTTGCACCGCCCGTTGGGCGCGAGGCCCCGCTGGCGGCTGAACTCGACGAACGGCGCCGGGGTGGCCATCACGGTCGCGCCGCCGGCGAGCGCCAGGTCGCAGTCGCCCTTGCGCAGGGCCAGGACCGCGAGGTGGAGAGCGACCAGCGAGGAGGAGCACGCGGTGTCGACGGTGACCGCCGGGCCCTCCAGGCCGAAGGTGTAGGCGATCCGCCCGGACGCCACGCTGCTCGTGGTGCCCGTCAGGAGGTACCCCTCCAGGCCCTCGGCGCCGGAGAAGGCGTGCGGCACGTACTCCTGGTGGATGACGCCCGCGAACACGCCGGTCCGGCTGCCGTGCGCGGCGGCCGGGTCGAGACCGGCGTGCTCGAAGGCCTCCCAGGCCAGCTCCAGCAGCACCCGCTGCTGCGGGTCCATCGCCAGCGCCTCGCGCGGCGAGATGCCGAAGAACTCGGCGTCGAACCCGCTGGCCTCGTGCAGGAACCCGCTCTCGGAGGCGTAGGAGGTGCCGGGCCGCTCCGGGTCCGGGTCGAAGAGGGCGTCCAGGTCCCAGCCGCGGTCGGTGGGGAAGGAGGAGACCGCGTCACCGCCCCCGGCGACCAACTGCCAGAGCCGGTCCGGCCGGTCGGCCCCGCCGGCGTAGCGGCAGCTCATTCCGACGATGGCGACGGGTTCGTGGACCCGGTCCTCGGCCTCGCGCAACTGCCGGTTGGCCTGGCGCAGATCGGCCGTCGCCCGCTTCAGGTAGTCGCGAAGCTTCTGCTCGTTCCCCATGGTGGTGTGTGCTCCTCGCGGTGTCATCGGGGGGTCAGGCCGTGCCGAGTTCTTCGTCCAGGACGCTGAACAGTTCGTCGTCGGTGACGGTTTCGAGGTCGTCGTCGGCATCGAGGTCGTGGTCGCCGGTCGCCGGGGCGGCGTTCCAGCGGCGGGCCATCTCCTGGAGCCGGGCGGCGATCAGCGGTCCGCCGTCGCCGGAACCGGGCCGGGCGGCGTCCAACGCCGCTGCCAGGCGGTCGAGTTCGGCCAGCAGGACGGAGGGTGCGGTGTCGGACGAGGGGGCGAGCTCCTGCCGCAGGTGGCGGGAGAGGGCGACCGGCGACGGGTAGTCGAAGACCAGCGTCATCGGCAGCTGCCGGCCGGTGGCGCCCTGGAGCCGGTTGCGCAGCTCCACCGCCGTCAGCGAGTCGAAGCCCAACTCCCGGAACGCGCGGTCGGGTTCGATGCGGCCCGCGGAGGCGTGGCCCAGCACCGTCGCGGCCTGGGAGCGCACCAGCTCCAGCAGCACCGTGTCCTGCTCGGCCGCGCTCGCTCCGGCCAGCCGTCGCATCAGCGCCGAAGTGTCCACGGCGGTGGCCGCGTTGGCCCGACGGCGGGCCGGCGAGGCCGGTACCAGCCCGCGCAGCAGGTGCGGCAGCGCACCGCGCTCCGCCTGGGCACGGAGGCCCGCGCGGTCCACCCCGGCCGCGACGACGGGGCCGCCGACCGCGAGCGCGGCGTCGAACAGGGCCAGACCCTGCTCGTCCTCCAGCGGACTCACCCCGCCCCGGGCCAGCCGGGCCACATCGGCCTCGCTCAGGTGGCCCGTCATGCCGCTGCTCCGCGCCCACAGGCCCCAGGCGATCGACGTCCCGGGCAGGCCGTGCGCCCGGCGGCGCTGGACCAGCGCGTCGAGCAGCGCGTTCGCCGCCGCGTAGTTGCCCTGGCCGGGCGAGCCCAGCACACCGGCGGTCGAGGAGAACAGGACGAACGCGGCGGGCGCGGCCTCCCTGGTCAGTTCGTCGAGCAGCAGCGCCGCGTCCGCCTTGGGGCGCAGCACCGTCTCGAACTGCTCGGCGGTGAGCGAGCCCACCAGGCCGTCGTCCAGGACGCCGGCCGCGTGCACGACCACCGAGAGCGGGTGCGCGGCGGGCACCTCAGCCAGCAGCTTCCCGAGCGCCGCGCGGTCGGCGGTGTCGCAGGCGACGGCGGTCACCGTCGCGCCGAGCGCCTCCAGTTCGGCGCACAGTTTGGCCGCGCCGGGGGCCTCGGGGCCGCGGCGGCTGGTCAGCAGCAGGTGCCGCACGCCGTGCACCTCGACCAGGCGCCGGGCGACCAGGCCGCCCAGCAGGCCGGTGCCGCCGGTGATCAGCGCGGTGCCCTCGGGGTCCGGCGGGGACGAGGTGGCGGGCTCGTGGAGTGTCGGCCGGGACACGAGCCGGGGCGCGTGTACGCGGCCCTCGCGGAGGGCGAGTTGTGGCTCGTCGACGTCCAGCGCGGCGACCAGCGCCTGCTCGGAGGCCGGGGTGCCGTCCAGGTCGACCAGGGTGAAGCGCCCGGGGTTCTCGGTCTGCGCGGTCCGCAGCAGGCCCCACACCGCGGCCTGGCCCAGCTCGGTGACCTCCGCCTCGGCCGTCGTGGCGACGGCGCCGCGAGTGACCACCACGAGCCGGCCGGGGCGCTCGGCCGTCAGCCACTCCTGCACGGCCTTCAGCACGGGGTGCAGGGTGTCGCGGACCGACAGGCCGGCCGGGGTGTGGAACAGCTCGGTGTCGGCCGGCAGTTCGGTGGTGGTGGCGGCGGTGGGGACGGTGACCGGGACCCAGTCGATGCCCAGCAGCCCGTCACCGGCCTCCCCGGCGCGGGCCTGCACGTACGTCGCCGGGTCGACCGGCCGGAAGGTCACCGCGCCGGCCGTGAGAACGGGCGCACCCGTCGGGTCGGTGGCCGCGAGCGCGAACGCGTCCGTACCCAGCGACGACAGCCGGACCCGCAGCTCGGTCGCTCCGGTCGCGTGCAGCGCGACGTCCTCCCAGGCCAGGGCCAGCCGGGGGGTCGCCGACTCCCCGGTGTCGGCCGGGGCCGCGACGAGCAGGGCCGCCTGGAGTAGGACGGGGTGGATGCCGAAGCCCTCGACGTCCGTCCCCTCCGACAACGCCACCTCCGCGCAGAGGCCGTCCGGCCGGCGCCAGGCACGGCGCACCGCCCGGGACACGCCGTCCACGGCCAACCCGGCGCCGGCGAGCCGCTCGTACAGCTCCTCCGGATCGATCGGCTCCGCGCCGGCCGGCGGCCAGGCGGCCGGGGCCGCCGTCGCGTCGGCGTCCGGCGCCTCGTCCGCCAGCACGCCGGTCGCGTGCCGGGTCCACGGCGTCTCCTCGCCCGTCCGGGAGTGCACCTCCACGGTGCGCCGCCCGTCCGCGTCCGGCGCACCGACGGCCACCTGGATCTGCGCGGCCTGCCCGGTCGGCAGCGGCGCCTCCACGGTCAGCTCGGCGATCCGGCCGGCGGCGACGGAGTCGCCTGCGGCAACGGCGAGTTCCAGCAGCGCCGCGACGGGCAGGACCGGCGTCTCGCCGATGCTCTGCTCGGCGAGCCAGGGCTGGTCGGTCGCGGAGAGGCGGCCGGTGGCCAGCAGCCCGCCGTCCGAGGCGGTCGCGACGGTGGCGCGGAGGAGCGGGTGGGTGGTGTGGGCGAGGCCGAGGGTGGTGGCG
>NZ_JBHSOF010000101.1:0-9623 GCF_042656005.1 Kitasatospora misakiensis
GCATGTCCGGTGGTGTGGGAGGAGGGCCGGGTGACCCGGCCCTCCTACCCGATTCGGGGTCCAACCTCCCTGGCCGCGGAGGGCGGCGCGGGCGCGAGCGGCGCCGGTGGTCGCCGATCCGACGGTGGCGACGGCGGGGGTCCCGGGGGTTCCGGGGACGAGGCCGGCGCAGGGACGGCAGATGCCGGGGCGGGGCACCGGATCGTGGCACTTGGCACACTCGGCATAAGACGGTGATGGCGCCGCGTGGGCGGGCGGCATCTTGCGTTGGAGCCGGTCACGCAGGATCGCCACCGGAGAGTGCAGCGGCACGGGCAGGCCGGGCAGCAGGGCATGGGCCAACTCGGTTGCCGTGCTGCCGCGTTCCAGCCACTGGACGACGAGTGGTGCCAGCGTCTGCGCCTCGGCCTCGCCGAGGCGCAGACGCGGTTCGGGCCGGATCGCACGGAAGAGCGCCGCCACCGCCCGGCGGGTCTGCTCGTCCGCTCGCGTCAACTGGGCGGGGAGGGTGGGTACTTCTCCCGGGTTCTTTACTACAAGGCTGTCAGGCGGCCCGGCCTCGGGCTCACCGGGGTCCGAGGAACGGTCACTCGGTGACGCCGGGCGCTGCGGAGTGTCGTACACGTGCACGTCGGTACGGAGGGTGCCGTCGGGCAGTCGGACCGTCTCGACCCGGTAGTACCCGGCGTCCTTGAGCTCGTTGAGCGCCCGCCGAACGGCGCCCCGCCCCTGCGGGCTGCTGTCGGCCATGTGCCGCCCGTCCTCGCGCCACCCGTCGGGGCGGGAGAGCAGGTCGGCGAGCAGGCCGCGCGCGGTGTAGCTGAGGCGGCGATCCTGCAACAGGCCGTTGGGAAGCACGGTGAAACAGCGCGCGTGGGCGCTACGATGAATCTGCATGGGGAGTGCTTGCTCCTGATGCCGGACCCCGGGGTGTTCCACCACCGCCGGGGTCTTCTATGCTCTGTTGACAATGCGGAAAGTAGCACATCCGACACACTGAGTGCGAAGGTTGAGGAAAAGCGGGGGAGGGTGGGGCCGGGGGCTGAGCCCTCGGCCCCACCCCCGGGTATCGGGGTCACGCCGCGGTGAGCGGCCAGGGCCCGCACTCGCACCAGACGACCTTGCCGGGGCCTCCGGGGCGGGGGGAGTGGCCCCATTTGAGGGCGAGGGCCTCGACGACTGAGCGGATCCGCACAGGAGATGAGGCAGTTGGGCCGGCGCCAGCGACTGAAATGTTCTTCCTCAGCGGGCCCGTCCTTTGGTGCGTTCCGCCCCGCCGCGATCACGATCGTGGCGGGGCGGCGAAAGAAGCGGTAAGTGACCCGTGGCCTTCCCGCCCTCTGCGTAGGGAGTCGGTTCGGTCGACTTCCTGTGCAGAACGAGGGCTTTCGGACGATGCCCGTGCCGCTCGGTGATGCCGAAACGATGGCAGGACAACGTGTGCGACTTGGCGGCCCCGGCCAGCGTTGGCCGGGGCCGCCGCTGCTCTTGTGGTTCCGGGAAGGGTGGGCGGGCGGGGTTCCCAGTCTTCGGGCGGGCCCGCGCCGCTGGACGCGGGCCCGCCCGTCTTCATCAGTTCCGCTCTGCCTCGCCGCGAGTTGCGATTGTCATCGGGTGGCTTGGCTGCACGATCCCACTGTCGCTGACCTGCGGTCTTCCAACTGTCGCCGCTTCGGCTGTGCCGAAGCGGCGACAGGTCGGCAGAGGGACGGGGCGGGGTGTCTTCTCAGGGGCGGTGGGCCGCCCCACCGGCTCTCATTGCTTCCGGGATGGTTCTATAAATCTTCGCCTTCGACCCCGAGCGAGAAGCGATCCTGCTGGTGGCCGGCGACAAGGCCGGCGCCTGGAACAAGTGGTACGACGAGAACATCCCGGTCGCGGACGCCCGGTTCGACGAGCACCTCAAAGCACTCACGGAAGGCGAGAAATAGATGGCCAGGTCCTGGAAAGAGGTCCGGCCCCAGGCTGTCACCGATGAAGCCCGGGTCGCCGCGCACCGCGCCAAGCTCGACGCCGAAGTCCGTGCCTACCGTCTCGCGGAGATCCGCAGGGAACTGGCGCTCACCCAGGTTGACGTCGCCGAGATCATCGGCGTGACCCAGCCGAACGTTTCCCGTCTGGAGAAGGGCGAACTCGACACCGCGGCGCTTGCCACGATCCGTGCCTATGTGGAAGCTCTCGGCGGCAAGCTTCGCCTGGTCGCCGATTTCGGCGACCATCAGTTGGTTATTCAGTAGCGGAGGCATGTGGCGGCCGACGTGCCTTACGGGCTGCTTGGACCGTGCCGGCCTGTCTGGATGCGGCGATCGGCGACTGGGGCAGGGGAGCGGAGGGTGGGGCCGGGGGCGGTGCCCTCGGCCCCACCCTCGGGTATCGGGGTCACGTCGCGGTGAGCGGCCAGTGCCCGCACTCGCACCAGACGACCTTGCCGATCCCGTCCGGGCGCGCGGCGTAGCCCCACTTGAGGGAGAGGGCGTCGACGAGGAGCAGGCCGCGCCCGCAGGTGTCTTCGGAGCTGGGCTGCCGGGGCGCGGGCGGGCGCTCGCCGGCGTCGTGCACCTCGATGCGGAGGCGGTCGTCGTCGACGTCGAAGAAGACCCGGATCAACCGCCCCGGCATCCCCGAGTGCAGCACGGCGTTGCCGACCAGCTCGGAGGTGAGCAACTCCCCAGCCTCGGCGAAGCGTTCACCGCCCGGCACCTCGTCCAGCAGCTCGCGCAGCATCTGCCGCGCGAGCTGCGGCGATCTGCGGGAGCGGGGGAACCAGGCGTTGCGGGCGCCGAAGGGGTGGTTGGCGGGCCTGTCGGTTCCGGGCATGGGGGAGCCACCTCCGGTGGGGGTGAGGGGGGATGAGGGAATCGGGCATGAGGATGCCCGGTAGCCAAGCCGCAATAGTCACGCTTTGTATTGCGTGCAGCTACTGGATGTAGCATGCTCTCGTTTCGAGATCGTTTGCAACGTTTCTCGGAGAAAAGTAGGCGTGGATTGCCTGCGCGCCCACCGGGGGCGCAAACTGACTGTGGATCAGAGGAGGCGGCATGCAAGGGGAACGTCCGTCGAGTGCGCCATCCACGGTTCTGGGGCGGCAGTTGGGTGATGAGCTGCGCACCATGCGGGAGCGTGTCGGCCTGACGACCACGGCTGTTGCTGTCGAACTGGATTGCACCAAGGGCAAGATTTCGCGAATCGAGAACGGTCGCAGCCCTGTCCGAGGGCCTGATCTCGCCGCGATGCTGCGGCTGTACGGAGCCGATGAGCCGGCAGTTCACGAGCGATTGACCGAGTTGGCGCGATCGGCCAACAAGCGTCGTAAGGCCGGCTGGTGGAGCCAGTACGGCAATGTGCTGGCCGAGACCTACCGGGACTTCATCGCCTTGGAAGCGGTGGCCTCGTCGGTGCGGACCTTCCAGAGTCAGACGATTCCGGCGCTGTTGCAGACCCCGGACTACACGCGGGCTTTGGCCGTGGCCAGCCGAAGTTGGTCTGATCCGGCGGAGATCGAGCAGTTCGTGGAAGCCCGGCTCATGAGGCAGCACCGCCTGATAGCGGAGGACCCGTTGTCCGTATGGGTGGTGCTCGCGGAGGGCGCGGTACGTCAACAGGTGGGTGGACCCGCTGTCATGCGTGCCCAGCTCGCCCACCTGTTGACGGTTGCGGAAATGCCGAATGTGTCGGTGCAGGTGGTGCCGTTCCGGGTGGGGGCGCACGCGAGTATGGCGGGTCCGTATGTGATCCTCGGGTTCCCCGCAGCCTCCGCGCTGGACGTTGTGCTTCTCGACAATCCGTCGGGGTCTATGTGGTTGGAGCGCTCCGACGAGGTGAAGGCGTATGTGGGGCTCTGGAACGATGTCCGCACCAAGGCTCTCTCCCCGGTGGAGTCCCTGGAGCTGATCCGTTCGATCGAGGAGCTCGGCACATGACGCATACCTTCGACCTCTCCGCAGCCAGCTGGCGGAAGAGCACCTACAGCGGCGGTGACAACGAGTGCATCGAGGTTGCGGACGGAGTCGCCGGGGTGCTGCCCGTTCGTGACTCCAAGGATCCGCTGGGCCCTTCTCTTCTGTTCACCGCTGAGGCATGGGCGGCCTTCGTCGCCGGTGTGCGCGTGGGGGAGTTCGGCGCCGGCGAGTGAACGTTTTTTCTTCGGTCGGCCCGCGTCCCTGGACGCGGGCCGACCGGGGGCCTCGGGGTTGACGTGATGTGGGTTCCGCAGCGGGCCCGCGTCCCTGGACGCGGGCCCGCCTTGTTCAATCCGTCCAAGCCGCCCCGCCGCGATCACGATCGCGGCGGGGCGACGAAAGAAACCGCAGGTGACCCGCGCCGTTCCCGCCCTCTGCGTAGGGAGTCGGTTCGGTCGACTTCCTGTGCAGGACGAGGGCTTCCGGAGGATGTCGATGCCGCTCGGTGATGCCGAAACGATGGCAGGACAACGGCTCTGGTTGGGCGGCCCCGGCCAGCTTTGGCCGGGGCCGCCGTTGCTCTGTGGTTCCGGGAAGGGTGGGCGGGTGGGGCTCCCAGTCTTTGGGCGGGCCCGCGTCCCTGGACGCGGGCCCGCCTGTTCTCATCCGTTCCACCCTGTCTTGCCGCGAGTTGCGATTGTCATCGGGTGGAATGCCTGCGGCCCGCGTTGGTTCTATAGATCTGTCCGCCCCTGTCGCGATTCGATCGCGACAGGGGCGGACGAAACCCGACTCACCTCAGGTCAGCGCGCCGCGGCGCGTTGGAGGGCGCTGGCGAGGAGGGCGAGGTCGGTGGGGCCGTTGCCGAGTTCGCGGACGGGGCGGCGGGCGGGTGGGGCGCCGAGGGTGAGGGGGTCTATGGCGACGACGGTGGGGCGGAGGGTGGCGGTGCGGGGGATGCGGCCGCTGATGCGGGCGGTCTGGAAGGCGGTGACGCCGCCGTCCGGGAGGCGGAGGTAGCCGCGGCCCGGGGTGGTGTCGGGCAGGGCGGCGGCGTCGCCGAGGTGGATCAGCAGGTCGGAGTCGGCCGGGTCGTCGGTGCGCAGGGCGATCCGCAGCAGGGCGGCCTCGTCGACCTCGGTGCCGGCGGTCTCCTCCGGGCGGCCTGTGGTCACCACGAGGTGGACGCCGAGAGGACCGCCGCGGCGGGCGACGGCGGCCAGGGCCCGGGCGAGCGGGCGGCCGGCCGGGGACGTCGGCGCGAGGAGGGCGTCGTAGTCGTCGACGACGACGACCAGCCGGGGCGGGCAGGGCCCGGGGGAGGGGGCGGCCACTGGGGCGGCCGGGGGCTCGGGGCTGCGCGGCTGGATGATCCGCGCGGACGCCGCGGCGGCGGCCGGAGCGCCGACGACGGCGGGGACCGGGACGGCCGGGGCGTCCCCGTCGAGGATCCGGGCCGCGTGCCAGGAGGCGAAGTCCAGCCCGTCGAACAGCCGCTCGCGCACGGCGAGTTCGTCCTCCAGCGTCTCCGCGGCGAGCAGGGCGGCGCGCGGGTCGGTGGCGGCGTTCACCAGGCCGGTGACGTGCGGCAGTTCGGTGCAGCCGGCGAGCCCGTCCTCCGTCGCCCGGCCCTCGACGAGGGTGACCGCGAGGCGCCCGGGCCGCTCGGAGACCGCCAGCGAGGCGACCAGGGTACGCAGCAGCTCGGTCTTGCCGGAGCCGCGCGCGCCGCCGACCAGCAGGTGCGGGCCGCCCGGGTCGGGGGAGGGGAGGGTGAGCTCGGGGTCGGCGAGGTCGAGCACGCACAGCTCGTCGCGGGTGGTGCCGAGCAGGGCGGTGGCGGCGCCGATGCCCCCGGCGTGCGCGGCCCAGCGGGCGGAGAGCTTGGCCGGGGTGACGGTGTCCAGTTGGAGCAGGTCGAGCAGGCGCAGCGCGTCCGGCAGCGGGCCGCGGTTGGCGGGGGTGGCCTCGCGCAGCGGGGCGAGGACCCGGGCGAGCCGCTCGGCCCAGGCGTCCGAGACGGCGTCCAGGGAGATCTCGTGCAGGGTCTCCCGGCCGCGGGCGACCGGCCCGGGGCGGTCGAGCGAGAGCTGGGTGCCGACCTCGCCGGTGATCAGCGCGGTGGCGCCGAGGCCGCGGGGCAGCAGTTCGGGCTGTTCGGCGAGGCAGATCGGGAAGATGCCGACCGCCGGGCCCTGGCGCAGCAGCAGGTCGAGGGCCTGCCGGGCGGCCTCGGTGGTCGGGCGGCCGTCGACCACGACGACGGTGGCGGGGTGGCCGCCGAGGCCGACCGGGCCGCTGAGCCGGCCGGTGAGTTCGGTGAGCCGGGCGGTGGCCTGCTCGTCGTCGAGGCCGATCAGCAGCCGGCAGTCCTGGCCGTCGGTGGGGCGCAGGTGGGGCAGCCACAGGGCCCAGGCCCAGGTGTCGACGCGGTCCTGCGGGGTGCGCGCCGGGTCGGTGTCGACCACGACCAGGCTGAGCCCGGTCGGCGGGTGCAGGGCGGCGAGCTGGGCGACGACGGCGCGGGTCAGCGCGTCCAGCCGTTCGCGCGGGCCGCTGAGGCCGAGGCTGCCGGCGGTCTGGAGGTCGAGGGTGACCGGGACGGCGGGCAGCAGGGTGCCGGGGGAGGTGCCGGGGCCGCCGGGCCGGTCGGCGGTGCCGAGCCGCAGGGTGAGCGCGTCGGGGTGGCCGGGGCCGCGCTCCCAGAGCCGGGGGCCGGGGCCGAGCGCGTTGAGCAGCAGGGTGGCGAGGTCGGGCCAGCGTTCGCGCTGGGCGGCGGCCTGCCGGGTGCGGATGGCGGCGTGGTGGCGCTCGGCGCTCTCCTCGGGCGGTTCGGCGCCGGAGCGGCCGAGCCGGAGGGAGAGCAGGCCGCGGCCGCGGCCGGTGGGCGGCTCGGGGGCGGCGGGCGGTTCGGTGACCGGCGGGGCGGGCCGGACCGGGGCCGGGGCGGCGAGCTGGAGGTGGCCGTGGCCGTCGGGGAGCGCGGCGCGGGTGGGCGGCCCGGAGGCGTCCCGGGCGTCCGGGGCGGTGACCCGCAGGGTGGTCTCGCCGATCCGCAGCAGGCCGGCCCCGTCGAGCGGGACGGCCTCCTCCGGCGGGCCGGGCGGGACGATCCGGCCGTCGACGGTGGTGCCGTTGGTGGAGCCGAGGTCCCGGACGGTGACCGTGCCGTCCTCGGCGAGGTGCAGGGCGAGGTGGAGCCGGGAGACGTCGGGGTCGTCGACCGGGACGTCGGCCTCGCCGGAGCGGCCGACCCGGATCTCGCGCCCGTGCAGGCGGTGCACGCCGCCGGCGTCGGGGCCGCCGACGACGCGCAACTCCGCGGCGGCGCGGGCGTCGTCGGGATCGTCCGCGGTCGGGTCGGGCTCGTTGAGGGAGAGGACGGCGCCGTCGAGGAGCGGGGGGTGGCCGAGCAGGGTGTGCTCGTCCACCCGGTGCGCCCCGGCGTAGAGGTGCACATGGGTGGCGGCCCGCGGGCCGCGCACGCCCACGGCGCCCGCGAGCGCCCCCGCGAGGGAGCCGAGCGCGGTGCCCACGGGTGCGGTGACCAGCACGTCCACGTAGGGGATGGCGGAGCCGGCGGCTGCCGGGCCGCTGCGCGGTCGGAGGACGGTCAGCCGGATCTGCATCTCGCCCGCGGTCCCTTCTGCTGGTGTGACGCCTGGTGCCGACTGCCTCGGGCCGCTGCGGGGGAGCCGGGTGGCCGCGACACCGCTTGGGCCACAGGAGTGGCGAGTGTCATCCTGCCACCCGTCACGGACAGTCCGCGCACCGTACCGGATTTGACGATCTTGCGATCATCGCCATGTTTGCGGGCGACGGAGAGTCAGGTCAACCGGCGCCCGGGAGAGGAGCCGCCGCGGCCCCGGGGGAACCGTCGGCGGGCCCTGCGGGTCTTCCCGTAGGGGATGTCCCCCAACCCGGGCGAACGCCCTGCCGGTCGCCCCAAAAACGTGAACGAACCCCGTTAGAGTGGCCGGAAACACGGGCCCGGCAGGCTCACCGCACCGGCGGAGGAGCGCCCCGCGCGGGCGGTCACGGCGAGGAGTGCGACAGGTGCGGCCAGTCGGCAGCAAGTATCTGCTGGAGGAGACCCTCGGGCGAGGGGCCACCGGCACCGTCTGGCGCGGACAGGTGCGCGCCGACGTCGAGGTGCCCGGCACGGCGCCCGGCCAGCAGGTGGCGATCAAGATCCTGCGCGAGGAGCTCGCCGCCGACCCCGACGTCGTGATGCGGTTCCTGCGCGAGCGCTCGCTCCTGCTTCGGCTCACCCACCCGAACATCGTCAAGGTCCGCGACCTGGTCGTCGAGGGCGAGCTGCTGGCCCTGGTGATGGACCTCGTGGACGGCCCCGACCTGGCCCGCTACCTGCGCGACAACGGCCCGTTCAGCCCGATCGCGGGCGCCCTGCTGATGGCCCAGGTCGCCGACGCGCTGGCCGCCAGCCACGCCGACGGCATCGTGCACCGCGACCTCAAGCCGGCCAACGTGCTGCTCGCCACCGCCCTCGTCGAGGGCACCGAGCAGATGCACCCGATGCTGACCGACTTCGGCATCGCCCGGCTCGCCGACTCCCCGGGCATCACCCGCAGCCACGAGTTCGTCGGCACCCCCGCGTACGTGGCGCCGGAGTCCGCCGAGGGCCGCCCGCAGACCTCCGCGGTGGACGTCTACGGCGCCGGGATCATGCTGTACGAGCTGGTCACCGGTCGCCAGCCGTTCCAGGGCGACAACCCGCTGGCGATCCTCCAGGCGCACCTCGCCCAGGAGCCGCAGCGGCCGTCCACCATGCCCGAGCCGCTCTGGACGGTGATCGAGCGCTGCCTGCGCAAGGACCCGGCGCAGCGGCCGGGCGCGGTCGCGCTGGCCCGCGCGCTGCGGGTGGTCGCGGCGGGCGTGGGCGTGCACGCCTCCCCGGCGGCGGTGGACGCGGCGCTGGCCGTGGGCGCGCTGCTGGTGCCGGACCCGCAGCCGACCGAGGTGCCCGGTACCGGGGCCGCCGCGGGCCAGGGCCCGCTGGGCCAGGGCGCCGGCGCGCCGTTCGGCGCCGAGGACCGCACCCAGGTGCTCCCGGCCGGCCAGGGCGCCCCGGGCCAGCCGGGTCAGTCCGGCCAGCCGGGTCAGCCGTACGACCCGGCGGCGGCCACCCGGGTGATGGGCACCCAGCCGCCCCCGTACGACCCGGCGGCCGCGACCCGGCTGATGCCGCCCGTCGCCGTGCCGCCGCCCCCGCCCGGCCCGCCGCAGGCCGAGGCGCCGCACCCGTGGCAGACCCAGCTGCGGGCCGCCCGCGACCGCAACCAGCAGACCGAGATCGGCTACTTCGAGCCCGAGGACTTCGAGGCCCCGCCGGTCGCCCCGCCGCCCTACCAGGCCGGACCGGCGGGCCACCAGCAGCAGGGCCACCAGCAGCAGGGCTACCCGCAGCAGGGTCACCCGCAGGGCCAGCCGCAGGGGTACCCGCAGCAGCAGGGCTACCAGCAGGGCTACCCGCAGCCGGGCCAGCAGCCCCCGGGCGGCCAGGCACCGGGCGGCCACCGCCAGGCCCCGCCCGGCTACGCCCAGCGCCCCCCGGTGGCCCCGCCGCCGTACCAGGTCGGCCCGGGCGGGCAGCCGCAGGGCGGACGTCCGCAGCAGCCCGGCGGCCACCAGCAGCCCCCGCAGCCCGCCCCGCCGTACGGGCGGGCGCAGCAGCCCCCGGCCGCCCCGCCCGGCGGCCACGCC
>NZ_JBHSOF010000102.1:0-9081 GCF_042656005.1 Kitasatospora misakiensis
ACTCCCGGACCGGTCACACCATACGAATCAGCGACCCGCGAAGTACGGGTCTAGGAGCTGATCAGCACATGAGCACCTCCACCCCGGGCTCCACCTCCCCGGACGCGGCGGCCGCCATAGCCGGCCAGGACGGTTCCACCGCCGTCCGCGACCGCGTCGAGCTGTCGATCGGCGGCATGACCTGCGCCGCCTGCGCCGCCCGGATCGAGAAGAAGCTCAACCGGATGGACGGCGTCGAGGCGACCGTCAACTACGCCACCGAGAAGGCCAGAGTCGACTTCGGGCCGGACGTCAGCGTGGCCGACCTCATCGCCACCGTCGAGAACACCGGCTACACCGCCGAACTCCCGCCGCCGCCGGTGCCCGCCGCGCCGGCCGAGACCCCGGCCGGGGCCGCCGCCCGCCCCGAACCCGCCGACCCGCTGCTCGACCGGCTGCTCGTCAGCGCCGTCCTCAGCCTGCCGGTCGTCCTCTGGTCGATGATCCCGGCGCTCCAGTTCACCAACTGGCAGTGGCTGGCCTTCGCCCTCACCGGCCCCGTCGTGGTCCACGGCGGCCTGCCGTTCCACCGCGCCGCCTGGACCAACCTCAAGCACGGCGCGGCGACCATGGACACCCTGGTCTCGCTGGGCACCCTGGCCGCCTTCGGCTGGTCCTTCTGGGCGCTCTTCTGGGGCGACGCCGGCATGCCCGGGATGCGGCACGAGTTCTCGCTCTCGGTCGGCGACACCGACGCCTCGTCCATGCTCTACCTGGAGACGGCCTCCGCCGTCACCGTGCTGATCCTGCTCGGCCGCTACCTGGAGGCCCGCTCCAAGCGCCGCGCCGGAGCCGCCCTGCACGCCCTGCTGGACCTCGGCGCCAAGGACGTCGCCGTCCTCCAGGGCGGCCGCGAGCTCCGGCTGCCGGTCGACCGGCTGACCGTCGGGACCCGCTTCGTGGTCCGCCCCGGGGAGAAGATCGCCACCGACGGCGTGGTGGTCGAGGGCGCCTCCGCCGTCGACGCCTCGATGCTGACCGGTGAGTCCGTGCCCGTCGAGGTCGCCGTCGGCGACACCGTGACCGGCGCCACCGTCAACGCCGGTGGCCGACTGGTGGTCGAGGCCACCCGGGTCGGCGCGGACACCCGGCTCGCCCGGATGGCCCAGCTCGTCGAGGACGCCCAGAGCGGCAAGGCCGCCGCCCAGCGGCTCGCCGACCGGATCTCCGCCGTCTTCGTCCCGGTGGTCATCCTCATCGCGCTCGGCACCCTGGTCGCCTGGCTGCTGACCACCGACAGCGCGACCGAGGCCTTCACCGCCGCCGTCGCGGTGCTGATCATCGCCTGCCCGTGCGCCCTCGGCCTGGCCACCCCGACCGCCCTGATGGTCGGCACCGGCCGCGGCGCCCAGCTCGGCATCCTCATCAAGGGCCCCGAGGTCCTGGAGAACACCCGCCGGGTCGACACCGTCGTCCTCGACAAGACCGGCACCGTCACCACCGGCCGAATGACCCTGCTCGCCGTCCACACCGCCGAGGGCGTCACCGAGGACGAGGCCCTACGCCTGGCCGGCGCCCTGGAGCACGCCTCCGAGCACCCGATCGCCGCCGCCGTCGCCGCCGCGGCCGCCGAGAAGCTCGGCCCGCTGCCCGCCGTCGAGGGCTTCGAGAACCTCCCCGGCCTCGGCGTCCGGGGCGTCGTCGAGGGCCGCGCGGTGATCGCCGGCCGCGCGACCCTGCTCACGGACGACGGACCGCTGCCCGCCCCGCTCGCCGAGGCCGGGCGCGCCGCCGAGGCCGCCGGGCGGACCGCCGTCACGGTCGGCTGGGACGGCGCGGCGCGGGCCGTGCTGGAGGTCGCCGACGCGGTCAAGCCCACCAGCGCCGAGGCGATCGCCGAGCTGCGCGCCCTGGGCCTGCGGCCGGTGCTGCTCACCGGCGACAACCGGGCCGTCGCCGAGGCGGTCGCCGCCGAGGTCGGCATCCCCGCCGAGGACGTGTACGCCGAGGTGCTGCCCGAGGACAAGGTCGCCGCCGTGGAGATCCTCCAGGCCGAGGGCCGGGTCGTCGCCATGGTCGGCGACGGCGTCAACGACGCCGCCGCCCTCGCCCAGGCCGACCTCGGGCTCGCCATGGGCACCGGCACCGACGCCGCCATCGAGGCGAGCGACCTCACCCTCGTCCGGGGCGACCTGCGCACCGCCGCCGACGCCATCCGGCTCTCCCGCCGGACCCTCGGCACCATCAAGGGCAACCTGTTCTGGGCCTTCGGCTACAACGTGGCGGCGATCCCGCTCGCCGCCGCCGGCCTGCTCAACCCGATGATCGCCGGTGCCACGATGGCCTTCTCCTCGGTCTTCGTGCTCACCAACAGCCTCCGGCTGCGCCGCTTCCGGGCCGCCTAGGGTCCTCCAAAACCGGTGAGGGGCCCGTACCGCGCGGACGCGGTACGGGCCCCTCACCGGTTCTCCTCGACGGACCGCCGCTCAGCGGCCGAGCAGCTCGCCGCCGTTGCAGTGCAGGATCTCCCCGGTGATGAACCCGGCCTCCGGCGAGGCCAGGAAGTGCACCGCCGCCGCCACCTCCCCGGTCTCCCCGATCCGCCCGAGCAGCGTCCGGGCCGCCCGCCGGGAGACCTCCGCCTCGTCCAGCCGCGGCCCGAAGAACTCGGTGCCCGCCACGGTGCCCGGGGCGACGATGTTGGCCGTGATGCCCGAGGTGCCGAGCTGGGCGGCCAGGAAGTGGTTCCAGGCGTGCAGCGAGGCCTTCGCCGCCCCGTACGAGCCCGCCCCGCGCAGCGCGGCGATCGAGCTGATGGTGACCACCCGGCCGGAGCCCGGGGTGATCCGGTCCCGGATCGACTCGGTGAGCATCACCACGGTCAGCACGTTGCGCTCGAAGTCGCCCCGCCAGCGGGCCAGCAGGGCGTGCGGCCCGGCGCCGATCACGGTCTCCCGGCTGCCGGCGTTGTTCACCAGCACGTCGACCCGCTCGGGCAGTTCGGCGAGCGCGGCCTCCACCGCGTCCGGGTCGGCGAGGTCGCAGACCAGCGGGGTCACCTGCGGCCCGAGGGTGGCGGCGGCCTCCTCCAGCACCGCGCGCCGCCGGCCGACGATCACGACCTGTTCGCCGACCTCGGCGAACCGCCGCGCCACCTCGTACCCGATCCCCGTGCCACCGCCGGTGACAACCACGTTCCTGGTCATCCGCGCACTCCCTCCCCAGCTCCGCCGCCACGCTGCTAGGTGCGGGGCGGTCCGTACCGGAATGCCACGATTCCTATCACGCTCGGTTGCCGTGACTGCGGGGAGGGTGACGTCGCCGCCGCCGGAAGGTGTGGTATGGGGTCGGCACCGCACGCACACGGAGCGTGGCGAGAGGCAGCTCACACCCCCCGGGCGTAACTTCTCGCACGCTGATACGTCTTAGGTTGGTAGTGCGGCAGTTTTTCCGGTGGGCCGAGACGTGGCGAACGGCACAGCGTCGACGCGTGACCACCACTGTCGCCGACGGGGCTCCGGCGGGCCCCGGGTCGGTCGCCGAGGTTGGCGGCCTTCGCGCACGGCGCCGGGGTGTGGCGGGGCCAGGGACGCTTTGAGCGGCCGTCCCGGACCCACAGCCGCCCCCGGAGTCGTGCGCCGGACCTGTGGAAAAAAGACCGAGGGCCCGGCCGCAGGAGTGCGGCCGGGCCCTCGTGGCACGGTGTCAGGGCGTACGCCTGGCGTCAGCGGCCGTCGATCTCGACGTAGTCGCGGATCGCGGTGCCGGTGTAGATCTGGCGCGGACGGCCGATCCGGCTGCCCGGGTCGTTGATCATCTCGTGCCAGTGGGCGATCCAGCCCGGCAGCCGGCCGAGGGCGAACAGCACGGTGAACATGCTGGTCGGGAAGCCCATGGCGCGGTAGATCAGACCGGTGTAGAAGTCGACGTTCGGGTAGAGCTTGCGCGAGACGAAGAAGTCGTCCTTGAGCGCGTGCTCCTCCAGCTTGAGCGCGATCTCCAGCAGCTCGTCGGACTTGCCGAGCTGGCCGAGCACCTCGTGGGCGAGCAGCTTGACCTGCGCGGCGCGCGGGTCGAAGGCCTTGTACACGCGGTGGCCGAAGCCCATCAGCTTGACGCCGGCCTCGCGGTTCTTGACCTTGGTGATGAAGGCGTCGACGTCGCCGCCGTCCTTCTGGATGCTCTCCAGCATCTCCAGCACGGCCTGGTTGGCGCCGCCGTGCAGCGGGCCCCAGAGCGCCGAGATACCGGCCGAGATGGACGCGAACTGGTTGGCGTGGCTGGAGCCCACCAGGCGGACCGTGGAGGTCGAGCAGTTCTGCTCGTGGTCCGCGTGCAGGATCAGCAGCTTGTCCAGCGCGTTGACGATGACCGGGTTGAGCTCGTAGTCCTCGGCGGGGACGGCGAACGTCATCCGCAGGAAGTTCTCGACGTAGCTCAGGTCGTTGCGCGGGTAGACGAACGGCTGGCCGACCGACTTCTTGTACGCGTAGGCCGCGATGGTCGGGAGCTTCGCCAGCAGCCGGACCGTCGACAGGTGGCGCTGGGCCGCGTCGAACGGGTTGTGGCTGTCCTGGTAGAAGGTGGACAGCGCGCCGACCACCGAGGACAGCATCGCCATCGGGTGGGCGTCCCGCGGGAAGCCCTGGAAGAAGCGCTTGACGTCCTCGTGCAGCAGGGTGTGCTGGGTGATCTCGCGGTTGAACTCCGCCAGCTGGTCGGCGTCCGGGAGCTCGCCGTTGATCAGCAGGTAGGCGGTCTCGATGAAGTCGCCCTTGGCGGCGAGCTGCTCGATCGGGTAACCGCGGTACCGCAGGATGCCGTTGTCGCCGTCCACGAAGGTGATCGCGGACTTGTAGGCGGCGGTGTTGCCGAAACCGTTGTCCAGGGTGACCAGGCCGGTCTGCGGGAGCAGCTTCGAGATGTCGAAGCCGGCGTTGCCCGCAGTGCTCTCGACGACGGGGTACTCGTACTCGCCGTCCTGGTACCGCAGTACTACCGAGTTGTCGCTCACGTCTTCCTCACCGACGAAATGAATCCTCTTCCAAGGTGCCCTGACTGTCTCTACCATCCCCCATCCGGCGGACAGCCGCGCACCCGGGGTGGCCCGAAAGGGCCCGCCCCTACAAAACCTGCCGCCACAGCCGGTACGAACCGGACAAGATCGGCACCCCACCAGGCTCTGCCGTAAATCTCTTCACGTCAAGAGAACAATAGAGGCAACCATCCCTTGGAGAATCATCCAGCCGCCAGCCGGTGATCGAGGGCGGCATGCCTCCGACCTGCGCTGACACTGCGAACCGCCTGCGCGATCGCTTTCCGTGACCCCACCAGCACAACGAGTTTTCGGGCCCTGGTCACCGCCGTGTAGAGCAGATTTCGCTGAAGCATCGTCCACGCGGACGTGGTGACCGGAATCACCACCACCGGGTACTCGCTCCCCTGCGACCGGTGGATCGTCACCGCGTAGGCGTGCGCCAGCTCGTCCAGCTCGTCGAAGTCGTACGGCACCTCCTCGTCCTCGTCGGTCAGCACCGTCAGGCGCTGGTCGTCGACACTGAGGGACGTCACCACTCCCACGGTGCCGTTGAAGACCCCGTTCCGCCCCTTGTCGTAGTTGTTGCGGATCTGCGTGACCTTGTCACCTACCCGGAACGTCCGCCCGCCGAACCGCCGCTCCGCCAGCCCCTCCCGGGCCGGCGTCACCGCCGCCTGCAGCAGCGTGTTGAGGTTGCCCGCCCCCGCCGGGCCCCGGTGCATCGGCGCCAACACCTGAATGTCCCGCCGGGCGTCGTACCCGAACCGCTGCGGGATCCGCCGCGCCACCACGTCCACCGTCAGCCCCGCCGCCCGCTCCGCGTCGTCCTCCGCGAACAGGAAGAAGTCCGGCAGCCCCTCGGTCTGCGGCGGCAGCCCCTCGTTGATCCGGTGCGCGTTGGTCACCACCCCCGACTGCTGCGCCTGCCGGAAGATCCGGGTCAGCCGCACCGACGGGATCGGCCCGCCCTCCGCCAGCAGGTCCCGCAGCACCTCCCCGGCCCCCACCGAGGGCAACTGGTCGACGTCCCCCACGAACAGCAGGTGGGCCCCCGGCGCCACCGCCTTGACCAGCTTGTTCGCCAGGATCAGATCCAGCATCGACGCCTCGTCGACCACCACCAGGTCCGCGTCCAGCGGCCGGTCCCGGTCGTACGCGGCGTCCCCGCCCGGCCGCAGCTCCAGCAGCCGGTGCACCGTCGAGGCCTCCACCCCGGTCAGCTCCGCCAGCCGCTTCGCCGCCCGCCCGGTCGGCGCCGCCAGCACCACCTTGGCCCGCTTCGCCAGCGCCAGCGCCACGATCGACTTCACCGTGAACGACTTGCCGCAGCCCGGCCCGCCGGTCAGCACCGCGACCCGCTCGGTCAGCGCCAGCCGCACCGACTGCTCCTGCTCCGGCGCCAGCTCCGCCCCCGTCCGGCGCGCCAGCCAGCCCAGCGCCGCCGGCCAGTCGACGTCCGCGAACCACGGCATCCGGTCGGTGTCCGCCCGCAGCAGCCGCAGCAACTGGTTGGCCAGCGAGATCTCCGCCCGGTGGAACGGCACCAGGTACACCGCCGTGACCGGCTCGCCGCCCTCCCCCGGCACCTGCTCGCGCACCACCCCCTCGGCGGCCACCAGCTCCGCCAGGCTGTCGATCACCAGCCCCACGTCCACCTGGAGCAGCTTCACGCCGTCCGCGATCAGCCGCTCCTCCGGCAGGTAGCAGTGCCCCTGGTCGCTGCTCTGCGACAGCGCGTACTGCAGCCCCGCCTTCACCCGCTCCGGGCTGTCGTGCGGGATGCCCACGGCCTGCGCGATCCGGTCCGCGGTGAGGAAGCCGATGCCCCAGACGTCCGACGCCAGACGGTACGGCTCGTTCTTCACCACACCGATCGAGCCGTCGCCGTACTGTTTGTAGATCCGTACAGCCAGCGAGGTCGAGACCCCGACGCCCTGCAGGAAGACCATCACCTCCTTGATGGCCTTCTGCTCCTCCCACGCGGCCGCGATCTTCTTCGTCCGCTTCGGCCCGAGCCCCGGCACCTCGATCAGCCGGCCCGGCTCGTGCTCGATCACCTCCAGGGTGTCCACCCCGAACCGCTCCACGATCCGCTCGGCGAACCGCGGCCCGATCCCCTTGATCAGCCCCGACCCCAGATAGCGCTGGATGCCCTGCACCGTCGCCGGCAGCACCGTCGTGTAGTTCTCCACCACGAACTGCCGCCCGTACTGCGGGTGCGAGCCCCACCGCCCGTGCAGCCGCAGCGACTCCCCCGGCTGCGCCCCGAGCAGCGCGCCCACCACCGTCAGCAGATCGTTGCCGCCGCGCCCGGTGTCGACCCGCGCCACCGTGTAGCCGGTCTCCTCGTTGGCGTACGTGATCCGCTCCAGCACGCCCTCGACCTGGGCGAGCTGGCGCGGCGGCGCCTGGCCGCCCCCGGTCGCCGCTCCGGTCGCAGCGCCCGTGCCCGTGCGCGCCGCTGTCTGCCTGGCCACCGGGCCCCCTATCACCGTGCGGGACGACTTCCGCTACGCACCGTACCGCCCGGGTGCGACATCCCGGGCGGGAGTGCCAGGCTGGGACGAACCGGAAGGGGGAACCGGGCCCACCGTCGAAGTCGAAGGAGTCGGAACCATGCTCACCACCGCCTTCCGGCCCGGCACGCCCAACTGGCTCGACCTCGCCACCCCGGACACCCCGGCCGCAGCCGTCTTCTACACCGAGGTCTTCGGCTGGACCTTCACCCCGGGCGGCGCCGAGGCCGCCGACTACGGCTTCTTCCGCCAGGACGGCCGGACGGTCGCCGCCGTCGGCCCCCGCACCGCGGACCGGGACCGCGCCGCCTGGACCGTCTCCTTCCGCACCGTGGACGCCGACCGCACCACGGCCCTGGTCCGCGAGGCCGGCGGCCGGGTCCGCTTCGCCCCCTACGACGTCCTCAGCAGCGGCCGGACGGCCGGCTACACCGATCCGACCGGCGCCGACTTCGCCGTCTGGCAGCCGCACGACCTCCGCGGCCTGGACACCGTCTCCGAGCCCGGCAGCCTCTGCTGGACGGAGTGCTTCAGCGTCGACCCCGAGGCCGCCAAGGCCTTCTACCGCACGGTCTTCGGCTGGCAGGAGCAGGACGTCCCGGTCGGCGAGGAGCTGTACACCGTGCTCACCCCGCCCGGCGGCGGGACCGCGGACGCGCACGGCGGGATCTGCCCGATCCCGCCGGAGGCGGCGGCCGGCGGCATCTCCTCGCACTGGCTCCCCTCCTTCGAGGTCACCGACGTCGACGCCCTGCTCGCCACCGCCGAACGGCTCGGCGCCACCGTCCGGCTCCCCGCCGAGGACGTCCACGGCGTCGGCCGCCTCGCCCGGCTCGTCGACCCGCACGGCGCGGTCTTCGCCGTCATCACCAGCGCCCAGCCGGGCGCGTGACGTCGAATCACCCCCGTAGAGGGCCGCTACGGCCGTTCTGGGGCGTTTGCCGCGCGGGGTCGGTGTGGCGGGGGCGGGGCCCTCGGGGCGGGCCTGAGGGTCCCTTCTGCGGTGTAAGGGCCTCTTCTAGGGTGTGATCATGAACGAACTGACGATCCGCCGGGCCACCGGCGACGACCTGCCGGCCATCGTCGCCATGCTCGCCGACGACCCGCTGGGAGCGACCCGGGAGAGCCCTGACGACCTCACCCCGTACCGCACCGCGTTCGACCGCCTGGACGCCGACCCGCACCAGCACCTCGTCGTCGCCGAACGCGCCGGCCGGACGGTCGGCACCCTGCAACTGACCGTCGTCCCCGGCCTCTCCCGGAAGGGCGCCACCCGCACCATCATCGAGGGCGTCCGGGTGCACAGCGACGAACGGGGCAGCGGACTGGGCACCGAGCTGATCCGCTGGGCGGTCCAGCGCTCCCGCGAACTCGACGCCCAGCTCGTCCAGCTCACCTCCGACATCACCCGCACCGACGCGCACCGCTTCTACGAGCGCCTCGGCTTCGTCCCCTCCCACCTCGGCTTCAAGCTCGCGCTCTGAAAAGGCGCGTAATCGGGTAGGAGGGCCGGGTCACCCGGCCCTCCTCCCACACCACCGGACATGC
>NZ_JBHSOF010000103.1:0-8575 GCF_042656005.1 Kitasatospora misakiensis
TCTTGGACGCCCTCTGCCCTTTGGCGGGCCGGAACTTCGGATCTACTCGTCTAGCCGATCAACTCCCTTGGAGCAAAAGCGCATCGATCCACACAGACCACCGCCACGGAGCCAGCACCGACACCCCCACCACCAGGCACACACCGGGGCACAGACCCAGCCCGCACCTCCCACCCACCCCCGCACGCCGGGCGCGCACCACCGTGCTCCGCATCCGCAAACACAGGCCGACAGCGACACAAGAAGCGCAACACCATCTCGCAGGCCATCAACAAACCGAAGAACTCTCGCGCCGTCGGCGAGGTCGACTCGGGGCACCCTGCTGGTGTCTCCACCAGCAGGGTGCCCGAGCCGCCTCCCGAACCCAGCGTGCCCATCTCCGGGCACCAGGCTCTCCACAAGTCCCGTTCGGGGCCGTTCAGATCCTCGTACCGCAGTGGGCCACGGGCTCGGGATGGTTGTTCCCCGGTATCGGTATCGGGTCATGCTTACCTTCGCCGGGTTGAACAGTTCACGCCGCTCCATGCTGGGCCACCAGCCGCCGCCACAGAAGTGACGGCGAAGCTGCTTCCATGCGATCCCGGGATGCTCGCGTCGTATCCACCGCACTACCCGCATCCACGCGTAGTGGGTCAGGTAGCAGACGGTGACGTTCGAAACCCCGGAACGGAAGTACGCGCACCAGCCCCGCAACACCGAGTGAAGGCGGGCTCCATCCATCAGGCCCTGCATCCGCTTGGGAACGCAAAGAACATGTGAAGTATATGAAATATTAACCTTCCATTCACTCTGACTTGGCAATTAGTTCACATTCGGACAGTCGTCGACGAGATTTCGCCAGAATACTCCTATTTCGAAGAAATATGCGACCTGGCTTTACAGGATGGATCCATGAAGAAAACTGGCAGCGTGAAGATGGCGAGCCGATTCGCCGCCATCGCACTCGGATTGATTGCGGCGACAACCGGAATTTCCGGTTCAGCTGAAGCGGCCGGAGACTATGGCGGTAAGATCTTCTCGTCAACGACCCGAACTTCCTGGCGAGCGACTCCAACGGGAGGTTCAGTGCCCAGGTCTCATATGGCAACGGCAACCCGGTCGCCTTCTCGTTCGTTCTGAGCCCGCCCCTGATCGCCATAGCGCTTCGCCGATGAACTGCACGGCATGGCAGTTCCGCAACGGATCTTCTACGGGGGCCTCGGACAATCACAACCCCGTCCCGGCCGGGTACTTCTGGCACTGGACCTTTCCGACCAACTGGATCGGCTACAACTACGAGGCCAGCGGCAACTGCACCTTCAAGGTCAACCAGGGCGGCGCGACCGGAACCGCGAACGTCAGGTTCGCCTTCAGGTATGTCGTAGGCGACGGCGGGCTGGGTTTCACCACCAACAAGCAGGCTGAAACTGGAAGCGCGTTCACCAGTTCGGTGACAATCAGCCAGTAACGGGAGCCCCATTCCCGGCGTGACTGATAGGCTGGAGTCATGATGATTCTCAGCACGTGGGATCTGACCGGCGCGCCAGCCATTGATGTGCCAGTCACGCTGAGTGAAGCCTGCATGCGGGTCGGTAGAGATATCCTGCAAGCGATCTCGGCAGAGGTTCCTCAAGGCATGCAGTGGATGCTCGCCGAGGATAACGAGTACGGTCAGACACTTCTACTGGGACTGAATGCAGAGGAACTCCAGTTCAGCCGCAGTATCGACCTTGCCCTCTCGGCAAGCCGGCTCACCAAATCTGTGGCAGAGCTGGTTCAGGATCATCTTGCAGGCTTTGAGTTCATCCAGTGGCCGATCTGCCCTGGTCACACTCACCCGATGGTGCCAGCCTCGGACGACACTGGTGCATGGTGGCGGTGCCGCTCCACCGGCAGGAATGTCGTGTCGATCGGCGAACTCCCTACGTCGGCCCGGCCAACGTCGGAAGCCGCGTAGGTCCTTGTCATTCTGGTGTGGCGGAGCGCATGCCACACCCCCGTCGCGCGAATCGTAGGCCCGGTGCAGTGCTCCCCAATTGGGGAGCACTGCACCGGGCGTCGCCGCGTTCCTCAAAGGACCGGTCGGGACAGCAGGTCCAGCTCGCGGGAGTTCAGCGTGTGTCGACCACGACCTGTCGGATCAGTTCGACCGGCTCGTCACCCGGATCCTCCCGGAATCCGTCGGCGTCACACACGACGTACGGTCCCATGAGCCGCGTGCCGGCGGTGCTGGCCAGGTACCACCGGCCGGCAACCAGTGCCAGGGCGTAGTACGGATCGTGGGGGTCGACATCGACGAGGGACGGATCGGCGCCACACACGACGTCCACGCCGAATCGTTCTCCGATGTGCTCGGCGAGGCGCAGGTCAGGGTACGGCCCGAGGTCACACTCGTACACATGCACCACGAGAGCCAGCGGCCAGGCCGGATCTTCGGTGGGCTCCAGACTTGCCCACAGGCTTCCCATGTCGTCCGGGACATCGGCTCCGGGGGACTGCACCACCAACTGCAGGCCGGGCGGGACCAATCCCACGAATGCGGCAACCACGTCGGCAACGGTGAGTGGCCGTGACACGGTGATGCTGAACATGATCGCCACATAACCACTCCGAGGCAGCCCTCACGAGCTCTATTCGACATCTTCCGGGCCGACCGCGCGGTTGCCGAGCCCCCGCAGGACGTCCGGTCTCGGTCAGGCGGGGTCGGGGTGGGGGGCGGCGAGGGTGGCGAGGTGGCGTTCGGCGGCGCGGAGTTTGCGGCCGTCGGGGCCCGGGAGATGGGCGCGCAGTTCGATGATCTCCGGGGCGATCCGCAGGGCGTCGGCGCGGTCCGGGATGGCCCGCCAGCAGGCCTCGGCGTTGGTCGCCGCGTGCTGGGTCTCGGGGTGCTCGGGCCCCTCGGTGCGGAGCAGGGTCAGTGCGACCTCGCGGTAGATGCCGGCGGCCTCCGCCGTCCGGCCGGCGAGCCGGGAGACGTGGGCGCGGACCTGGCGGACCTGCAGGACGGGCGCGGAGACCGGGCCGTGTTCGGCGATCGCCTCCAGTTCGAGGGCGAAGGCCAGGTCGGTGGCGGCCGCGTGGTCGCCGGCGTCGGCGCTGCGGACGATCCGGCCGATCACCTCGCGGTAGTCCTCGCGGGGCTGGGAGAGGTCAGTTTCGGGGGTGGCGGCGTTGGTGGGTTCGGCGGCGTCGGTGGGTTCGGCGTCGGCGGGCTCGGGCTCCTCGGGCTGCTCGGTGGCCTCGGCAGGTCCTGCGGCCTCGACCTCGGGCGCGAGTTCAAGCTCAAGCTCGGGCTCAACTACGGGCTCCGGCGCGAGTTCAAGCTCAAGCTCAACTTCGGGCTCGGGGGTGGGTGCCTGCCAGGCGCCGGGCTTGTGCAGGTCGACCGGGTGCGGGGGGAGCGGCGGGGTGGGCGGTACGCCGGGCTTGAGAAGGTTCACGCGCCCGTTCGACGGGTGTGCCGGGACGGTGGGCTCGGCCGGAGCGGCTGGGGACGGCTTGTCCAGGGTCACGGCGGGCCGGGGCCGCGGCACCGCGTCCTGCGGCGACTCGTCCCAGGGGCGGTCGTTCCAGCTGCCCGGCTCCGGCTCGGCCGGGCGGGGCAGCACCGCGGCCGGGGCGGCGGCCTCGGGCAGTGGGCCGTCGCCGCGGCGGGCGGTGTTGCGGAAGAAGGGGCGGTCCGGGGCGTGGGTGCTGACCACGATCACGTCCGGGCGGAGTACCGAGTAGACCTGGTGGCGCAGTTGCTCCGGCGCGAGGACGGCCTCGGCGCCGGGGCGGCCGCCGTGCAGGGCCTCGATCAGCGCGCGGGTGAAGGTGCCGATCTGCTCCGGGTCGGGGCTGACCACCGCCCACAGCGGCAGGCCCTCGCTGAGCGGCGCGACACTGCCCTGGAGCAGCGGCCAGGCGTTCTGGTCGGCGCTCAGGTCGGCGATGACCAGGGTCTGCCAGTCGGCCGGGCGGTGCCGCAGCTCGCCGGCGATCGCCTGCCAGGCGAGGCCGTCCTGGCGGATGCTGCCGGGCTTGGATTCCCGCAGGGTGAGGTGGAGTTGGCCGCCGCGCTTGTCGGCGAGCAGGTGGCCGCCGAGGTGGACGAGCAGCGGTCCGGGGTGGCGGGCGGCGGCGCGCAGGTGGGCGAGGACGGTGTGCGGGTCGCTGGCACCGGGCAGGTGCACGGCGTCGACCGCGTCGGCGGCGAGCAGCACCTGGGGGGAGACGGCGGCGAGCATCGCGGACAGCACGGGGGCCTGGGCGGGGCCGCCGCGGCCCCAGGTGCGGCGGCCGGAGGAGCCGTAGCCGCCCTCGACGACCAGGATCCGGCCGCGCGGGCCGGCGCCCAGGCCGCCGGCGATGCCGGGCAGTCCGTGCGCGGGGGTGGCGCCGGGGAGGGTGAACGGCAGCGGCGTCGCACCGGGCGGGGCCGGGACGCCGGGCGCGCCGCCCATCGCGGGCAGGCCGGTGACGGTCCATCCGGTGGACGGCCCGGGCGGTCCGGGCACCGGGCCCGGGGGTTCGTAGAGCGCGGCCGGGCCGGGCGGGTGCTCCTCGTGGGAGTCGCGCACCGACCACTGCGGTACGGCGTCCTGGGGGCCCGCGTCCGTCACGGGGTCGGGACCTCCGGGGACCGCCGTAGTCTCCGCCATCTCCAGGTCACCGCCCCGCCCCGCCGCTCAGCGGCGTTCTGCTGCCTCGTACCCCGTATGGCGCCTGTCACCACACCGTGAGCGCCACCCTACGAGATCCCTCCGTGCCCGAGCCAGGCCGGGTGGGTGATCGGGCCCCACACCGAGGAGCCGCAGGCCGGAGCGGCTGCCGGAACAGGAGGTCGACCGGGCCGACTTCGACGCCAGTAGGGTTCGACGTCAGTAGGGATCGCCCACTTGGTCGGCCACGGCGAAGTCCGTCCCGCAGTCCGTGCAGTGCGCGCTTCCGAAGAGGTAGGTCAGCGCGGTGGCGACGTCCCCCTGGCCGTCGCTGAGAGCGAGTGTGTGGAGGCGTTGGCCGATGCCGTGCAGGTCGCCGGGGTCCGCGGGTCGCAAGGGGGCCTTCTCGACGGTGTCGTCCAGCGCGTAGTCGCCGCTCGTGGAGAAGTAACCGTAGTCACCGATGGCGATGAACAGGTCGGTTTCGCACTGGGGACAGGAGATCTGGTACTCCCCGTTCACGAGTCCCCAGGCCAGGTCCTCACCCCAGACCGGTACGCCTTCGCAGGCCAGGAGGGCTTCGAGCAGGTAGATGTAGTCGGTGCGGTCGGGAGCCGTCCGAAGGTGCTCGTTCACCATGCGCAGCAGGACCGCGATCTCCTGCGCGTACGTCACCCGGACGTCGCCGACCTCGTCGAGCTCGTCCAGTTGGTCCGCCCCCGCCACGATCGCGGTCGCCAGGTGCAGTGCGTTCAGTTGCTCCTTCGGGTCGGCGGCAGCGGCGATGGCCGTCAGCCGGGGGAGCGCCGCGAAGCTGGCCGAGTAGACACTGCCCTGATGGCAGAGGGCCGACCAGAGGTCGCTCCAGCGCTCGGCGCTCGGGGCTGCTTCGATCCGGTCCAGCAGGGCGGGTATGTCCTCTGCAGAGCCGTAGGCGTGGCTGAGTCGCGACCAATCCGTCATGCGGGTATCCCATCAGGCGGGTCTGACAGTCGGCCGGTCCCGCCCCCGGCCCCGGCGAGGCGAAGGGGTCCGGGCGGACGGCACGGCGCCCCGTGCGGCGCGCGTGGGGAGCGTGCCGTGCGGGGCGCCGGGGGCCGCCGGGGGCCGTTGTCAGGAGCCGGCGAGGAGGTCGCGGAGGAGGGCGACCGTGTCGGCGTCGAGTTCGCGGCCGGTGCGGCGGCTGAGGGCGTCGAGGCGGTTGACGGCGCGCAGGAGCTGGTCGCGGGCGCCGGCGGAGGCGTAGGCGTAGAAGAGGTCCCGGTGCAGCAGTTCGACGTCCGGGGCGACGGCGAGGCCGCGGAAGACGGCGGCCTCGGCGCTGCGGTGGTCGCCGTACTGGAGGCGGCGGGCGGCGAGTTCGTGGGCGGTGTCGACGATCGCCGCGATCATGTCCTGCCGCTCGGCCTCGGCCCAGCCGTACGAGGCGGGCGGGGCCTCCGCGAACGGGGCGCCGCGGACCAGGGCGAGGGCGTGGGCGAGGGCCGCGTCGGCGGTGGCGCTGGTGCTGCGCATACCGCGCCGGTAGAGGCTGCGGAACTCGTCCCAGTCGCAGGTGACGGCCGGGGCGAAGGCGTAGCCCTCGACCGAGCCGGTGACCAGGAGGGCCCGGCCGTCCGCGGCGGAGCCCAGCCAGGCGGCCAGGTCGGCGAGCTTGTCGGGCAGCGGGCTGCGGGCGTCGGCGGCGGTCGGGTGCGGGTCGAGGTGGGCCGCGCCGGGGTGCAGGTCGTGGTCGAGGGCGGCGTGGTCGGCGCCGGGGCGCAGGGCCAGGTAGGCGGCGAGTTCGGTGAGGCGGCCGAGCTCGCCGGGTTCGGCGATGCCGGCGGCGCCGGCGACGTCGACCGGGCCGAGCAGCCGGATCCGGGGGGCGGTGCGGGTGGCGTGCGCCTCCGGGGAGCGGAGGATGGCGAGCAGGTCGTCGCTGTCGCTGCGGCCGGAGGTGGTGCGGGCGATCGGGGCGACGGCGGCCGGGCCGGGCTCGGGCCGGGCGGGGAGGCGCGGGCCGGCGCCGGTGGGCGCGGGGGCCGGGTCGTGCGTCGGGGCGGGCTCGGGCGTGGGAGCGGGGGCGGGGATGGCCGCGGGGGCGGGGATGGCCGCTGGCGTGGGCACGGGGCCGAGGGCGGGCACCGATGACGGGGCCTCGGCCACCGGAACCACCGGCTCCACCGGACCCATCGGCGGCACGGGCGCCATCGGCTGGACGGGCGCGACGGCGGTCGGCAGGCCGAGGTTCTGGGTGGTCTCGTCACCGTCGTACCCGTCCGAAGCAGCCTCGCCGTCGGCGGCGGCGGCGTCGGGCGCGATCGGGAAGGCCGCGGCGGGCCCGGTCGGAACCACGACCCCGGGTGCGACGGCCGGTACGGCGGAGGCGCCGGCCTGCCGGCCGAGGCCGTTGACGAGGTGCCGCGGGACCGGCAGGGCGGCCGGGCCGACGGGGCCCGGCACCGGCGCCGCCGGGTCGGTGCCCGCGAACGGGCTGACCCCGGTGCCGATCACCCGCGCCAGCAGGCGCGGTCCGGCCGCGTCCCGGCCCCCGCCGGAGTCCTCGTCCGCGTCGTCCCCGTCGTCCGGGCCGCCCAGGGCGGCGTCCAGCGCGGCGAGCGAGAAGCCGCCCGCCGGGCCGTCCGCCCCGGGACCGGCCGCGGCGCCGACGGCCGCGAGGACCGGGACGGGCGCCGGGAGGTCGGCGGGCTCCAGCTCGTCGCCGTCCAGGGTCCACGCGGGGGCGGGGTGCTGGGTGGTGTCGTCGGCGGTCCGGAGCAGTTCGGTGACCTGCTCGTACTGGCCGGTGGTCAGGCGCTGCAGCTCCAGGGTGACGTGCAGGCCGGGGATGGTGGCCTGGCCGGTCGCCGGGAGGGTCCAGCGGGCGACCGGGCCGGTGCCGCGCTCGGGCGCGCGGGTGACCACGGCGACGCAGGTGCGGGGGCGGGCGTCGAGCAGCCGGCCGAGTTCGGCCGGGACGCCGCCGCCGGGCTGGTGGGCGCAGAGCACGATCTCGGGGACCCAGGACTCGTCGGCCAGGCCCCGGCTGCGCGCGTCCCTGGGGCTGGCGGACTCGGCGGCGACCAGGGTGGCCCGGGCCTTGGCGGTGCGCGGGCCGAGCGCGGTGAGCGCGGCCTCCAGGGTGGTGTGGCGGTGGATCCGCTCGGCGGCGGGGCCGCTGATCGGCACCTCCTCGGCGAGGTCGACGAGGTGCAGGTGGAGCCGGTCGGCGAGCGGGCTGTGGGCGAGTTCGAGGGCCAGGGTGCGCAGGACGTCGCGGGCGTCGTCCGGGTGGCCGGAGAGGTGCAGCAGCCGGACGGTCTCCAGGTCGGCGAGGACCACCGAGCCGTCGGCCGCCGACCCGAGGGTGACCAGCGCCGGGTAGGGGGCGGCGGTCTTGCGGGCCTGGGCCGGCGAGAGCAGGCCGTCGGAGTCGGCGGCGCACCACCAGATGTTGGGCGCGTGGGCGGCGCGGAACGGCGCGATGGGGGCGGCGGGGCCGGACAGGTGGAGTTCGATCGTCCGGCCGGGGGTGATCCGGGCGGCGACGATCGCGGGCAGCCGCTTGCCGCCGCGGACGGTGTTGCGGGCCATGCTGCGCAGGGCGCGGTCGAGCAGGTGCAGGCCGGCCTCGTCCTGGCGGGCCCTCAGTTCGGCCTCGAAGGCGGCGGCCGGGGCGGCCGGCATGGCGATGCGGTGCCGGGGGCGGCGGGCCCGCTGCTGGCCGCCGCGCTTGCGGGCGACGGCGCCGACCATGATCGCGGCGAGCAGGACGCCGACGGTGGAGGCGGCGAGGGCCACGGTGTAGTCGTCGGAGGAGGCTTCCTCGGCGTGGGCGGCGGGGGCCTGGGCCTCGCTCTGCGGGGCGGACGGCTGCGCGGGCGCCGGGGTCTGCGCCGGCGCCGGGGCGGACGGCTGGGCCTGCGCCGGCGGCTGGGCCGTGGCGGGCGCCTCCGCGGCGGGCGCCGAGG
>NZ_JBHSOF010000104.1:0-8269 GCF_042656005.1 Kitasatospora misakiensis
CACGGCCACCACTTCCCCCACGCACTCGCCCACACCCACACCCACGGACTCACCCCCGAACCCACACACAGCAACACCCACCTCACCCTCCCCACCTACCCCTTCCAACACCGGACCTACTGGCTGGACGAGGTCCCGGCGAAGGCCGCCGGCGATCCGGCGGGCCTGGGGCTGTCGGGATCCGCGCACCCGCTGCTGGGCGCGGTGACGAGCGTGGCGGAGAGCGACGCGCTGCTGCTCACCGGCCGCCTGTCGCTGGACACCCACCCGTGGCTGGCCGATCACCTGGTCGCGGACACCGCCCTGCTCCCGGCCACCGCCCTGGTCGAGCTGGCGGTGCACGCCGGTGACCTCGTCGGGCTGAGCCGCGTCGAGGAGCTGACGTTGGAGTCCCCGCTGGTGCTCGGCGGGAGCGCGGCCGTCCAGTTGCAGATCGCCGTCGGCGCGCCGGACGAGGACGGCCGGCGCCCGCTCACCATCCACTCCCGGCCCGCGGCGGGCGAGTCCTCCTGGACCCGCAACGCCACCGGCGCGCTGGGCTCGCACACCGGGGCGCCCGCCGACGAGGCCCCGACGGCCGCCGACTGGCCGCCCACCGGCGCGACCGCCGTCCCCGTGGCCGAGCTGTACGAGCGGCTGGAGAGCGCCGGGGTGCAGTACGGCCCGGCCTTCCGCGCCGTCACCGCGGTGTGGCAGGACGGGGACGCGCTGCTCGCCGAGCTGGTCCTGCCCGAGGCCGAGGACCGCACCGGCTTCGGCCTTCACCCGGCGCTGTTCGACGCCGCCCTGCACCCGCTGGCGCTGGCCGCCGACGGGGCGGAGGTGCGGATGCCGTTCGCGTGGACGGGCGTCACCCTGCACGCGTCCGGCGCCGCCGCCCTCCGGGTCCGGCTGACCCCGACCGGCAACGGCATCCGGCTGTTCGCGGCCGACCCCGCCGGGGCGCCCGTCGTGTCGGTCGAGAACCTCGTCGCGCGGGCGATGTCCGCCGCCCGCCTGGCCGAACTGAGCGACCTGCTCGCCGGTGGCGCCACCACGACCACCCCGCGCACGCCGTCCCGGCCCGTGGCCGCCGAGCCCGAGCGCGCCGTCGGCTCCGAGTTCGCCGCCCGCCTGACGGGCCTGGGCGGCGGCACGGCCGAGCAGACCGCCTTCCTGCTCGACCTCATCCGCGCCCACGTGGCCACCGTCCTGGGCCACGCCACACCCGAGAGCATCGACGCCGAGCGGGCCTTCAAGGAGCTCGGCATCGACTCCATCATGGGCGTCGAGATCCGCAACCGCCTGTCCAAGGCGGTGGGCGCGCCGCTCCCCGCCACCCTCGTCTTCGACCACCCGACCCCGGCCGGGCTCGCCGAGGCGCTCCGCCAGGAGGTGCTCGGTCTTCAGACCGGCGCGCCCGCCGCCGTCCGGACGGCGCCCCGGGGCGCGGCGGACGAGCCGCTCGCCATCGTCGCGATGGCCTGCCGCTACCCGGGCGGCGTGCGCTCGCCCGAGGATCTGTGGCGGCTGGTCGCCGACGGTGTCGACGCCATCGGCGACTTCCCCGACAACCGCGGCTGGGACGCCGCGTCGCTGTACGACCCGGACCCGTCGAAGGCCGGCCGGACGTACTCGGTGCAGGGCGGCTTCCTGTACGACGCGGAGCAGTTCGACGCCGACTTCTTCGGCATCTCGCCGCGCGAGGCGACCGCCACGGACCCGCAGCAGCGCCTGCTGCTCGAAACCGCCTGGGAGACCTTCGAGCGGGCCGGCATCGACCCGGCCACGCTGCGCGGCGACTCGGTCGGCGTCTTCACCGGCATCGGCCACAACGACTACCGCGGCCAGCTCGACAGCGCCCCGGAGGCCTTCGAGGGCCACCTGCTGACCGGCAACATGTCGAGCGTCGCCTCGGGCCGGATCGCCTACACCTTCGGCTTCGAGGGACCGGCCGTCTCCGTCGAGACGGCGTGCTCCTCCTCGCTGGTCGCCCTGCACCTCGCCGCGCAGTCGCTGCGGCAGGGCGACTGCACGATGGCGCTGGTCGGCGGCGCGGCCGTGATGGCGACCCCGGGCGGCTTCATCGAGTTCAGCCGGCAGCGGGGCCTCGCCCCCGACGGCCGGTGCAAGGCGTTCTCCGCCGACGCCGACGGCACCGGCTGGAGCGAGGGCGTCGGCCTGCTCCTCGTCGAGCGGCTGTCGGACGCCCGCCGCAACGGCCACCAGGTGCTCGCGGTCGTGCGCGGCTCGGCGATCAACCAGGACGGCGCGAGCAACGGACTCACCGCCCCCAACGGCCCCGCGCAACAGCGCGTCATCCGGCAGGCCCTCGCCAACGCGCGGCTGACGGCGGCCGAGGTCGACGTCGTCGAGGCGCACGGCACCGGCACCCGGCTGGGCGACCCGATCGAGGCGCAGGCGCTGCTCGCCACGTACGGGCAGGAACGTCCGGCCGAACGGCCGCTCTGGCTGGGGTCGTTGAAGTCCAACATCGGACACGCCCAGGCTGCGGCCGGTGTCGCCGGCATCATCAAGATGGTCATGGCGATGCAGCACCGCGAGCTGCCCCGCACCCTGCACGCGGACCGTCCGACCCCGGTCGTGGACTGGTCGACGGGAGCCGTCGAGCTGCTCACCGAGGCGCGCCCCTGGACGGAGGCGGACCACCCGCGCCGGGCGGCCGTCTCGTCCTTCGGCGTCAGCGGGACCAACGCGCACGTGATCCTGGAGGAGGCGCCCGCAGCCGTCGAGCCCGCCGAGGTCGAGCGGCGTCCCGAAGAGCCCGTCGTCTGGCCGCTGTCGGCGAAGTCCGATGCCGCGCTGCGCGACCAGGCCCGGCTGCTCCTGGAGTGGATCACCGAGCACCCGGACGTGCCCGAGACGGACGTCGCCCACGCACTGACCGTCGGCCGCTCGCTCTTCGAGCAGCGGGCCGTGGTTCTCCCCGGAGACCGCATGGCGGCGCTGCGCGCCCTCGCGGAGGACGGCGGGCACTCCGATGTCGTCCTCGGCAACGGCGGTCGCCGGGGCAAGCTGGCCTTCCTGTTCACCGGGCAAGGCTCGCAGCGGGTCGGGGTGGGCGAGGAACTGTACGCCGCGTTCCCGGTGTTCGCCGCCGCATACGACGAGGCGCTGAGCCACTTCGGGCCTGAGCTTCGCGACATCGTCGCCAATAACCCGGACGGCCTGCTGGACACGACCCTGCACACGCAGCCGGCGCTCTTCGCCCTGGAGACCGCGCTGTTCCGACTCATGGAGCACCACGGCCTGAAGCCCGACTACCTCGCCGGACATTCCATCGGCGAGATCGCCGCCGCCCACTGCGCCGGCGTCCTCTCACTCGCCGACGCGGCAAAGCTCGTCGCCGCACGCGCCCGGCTCATGCACAGCACCGGCGAAGGCGCGATGGCCACCCTCCAGGGAGTTGAGGAGGACGTCCTCCCGTACCTGGGCGAGGCGTTGACGATCGCCGCCATCAACTCTGGTGATGCCGTGGTGATCGCGGGAGACGTGGACGCCGTCCACGCCCTCGCAGCGGCATGGAAGGAACAGGGCCGCAAGGCCAAGGTCCTCAACACCCGCCACGCCTTCCACTCCCACCACATGGACCCCATCCTGGCCGAGTTCGAGACGATCGCGGCCACCCTCACCTACCACCAGCCCACCATCCCCATCATCTCCACCCTCACCGGCCACCCCGCCGACCAACTCACCGAACCCACCTACTGGGTCCGCCAGTTGCGCGAAGCCGTCCGCTTCCACCACGCCCTCACCACCCTCCACCAGGCCAACGTCACCACCTACCTCGAACTGGGCCCTGACGCCACCCTCACCACCCTCGCCCGCACCACCCACCCCGAGGCCATCGCCGCCGCCACCCTCGTCCCCGACCGCAACGAGGAGCACACCACCCTCACCGCCCTCGCCACCGCCCACACCCACGGCCACACCACCCAGTGGCCCACCCACGGCACCCACACCAACCTCCCCACCTACCCCTTCCAACACCACGCCTACTGGCTCCAGCCCACCGGCACGGCCAAGGTTGCCGACCTGGGCCTCGACCGGGCCGAGCACCCGCTGCTCGGGGTCGCCATCGCGGTGGCCGAGGACGACGGTCTGCTGCTCACCGGGCGGATCTCGCTGCGCACCCACCCCTGGCTGGCCGACCACGAGGTGCTCGGGACGGCGCTGCTGCCCGGCGCGGCGTTCGTGGAGCTGGCGCTCCACGCCGCCGGGCAGGTCGGGTGCGACACCGTCGACGAGCTGACCATCGAGACGCCGCTCGCGCTTCCCGAACAGGGTTCGGTCCAGCTTCAGTTGAGCGTCGGCGCCCCGGACGGGGCCGGGCGCCGCGCGCTGCGGGTGCACTCCCGGCCGGCGGGCGAGGACGCCGAGTGGACGCGGCACGCCTCCGGCACCGTGGCCCCGGGCGCACCGGACTCGGCAGCCGCGGCGGCCGACGCACCGCTCGGCGCGACCTGGCCGCCGGAGGCGGCCGTGTCCGTCAACACCGACGGTCTCTACGAGCGGCTCGCCGATGCGGGCTTCCGGTACGGGGAGGCGTTCCAGGGGCTGCGCGCCGGCTGGCGGGCCGGTGACGACGTCTACGCGGACGTCGCCCTGCCGGAGGAGCAGTTCGAGGCGGCGGAGCTGTTCGGCCTGCACCCGGCGCTGCTGGACGCGGCGATGCACTCGCTCGGCCTCGGCGTGCTGGAGAACGAGGACGACCAGGTCCGGCTGCCGTTCGCGTGGACGGGGGTCACCCTGCACGCCCGGGGTGCGGTCGCCGCCCGGGTCCGGCTGACGCCGGTGGACGCCACGACCGTGCGGCTGACGCTGGTCGACGGCGAGGGCTCGCCCGTGCTGACCGCCGAGGGGCTGACGCTGCGCGCGATGGCGCGGACCGCCGCCCCGGCGGCGGCGCGGCCGCTGTACGGCGTGGACTGGCTTCCCGCTCCTACCGCACCGACCACGGCGGGCACGGCGGGCGCGGTCGACGTGGCGTCGATCGCCGGCCCGGCGGATCTGGCGGCCCTGGAGCCGGCCCCCGTCGTGCGGATCGACCTGTCGTCGACCGCGCCGGACGGGAACGACGGCCGCGGCGAGGACCAGGTGGCCGCGGCTCACGCGGTGGCCGGGCGGGCGCTCGCGGTCGTGCAGGCCTGGCTGGCAGACGACCGGTTCGCCCGGTCACGGCTCGCCCTGGTCACGCACCGGGCGGTGCCCACCGACGACGTCCGGGACCTCGCGTCCTCGACCGTCTGGGGTCTGGTGCGCACCGCCGCGACCGAGAACCCGGACCGGTTCGTGCTGATCGACCTGGACGAGGACCCGGCCTCGGCGGCCGCCGTCCCCGCCGCGCTCACCACCGGGGAGCCGCAACTGGCCATCCGCGCCGGAGCGTTGCTCGCCCCAAGGCTCGTCCGCCTGCCCTCGCCGGCCCCGGAAGCCGACCCGGACGCCGACCCGATCGTCCTCGGCCCGGACGGCACGGTCCTGATCACCGGCGGCACGGGCACCCTCGGCGCCGCGCTCGCCCGGCACCTGGTGACCGCGCACGGCGTGCGCCACCTGGTGCTCACCGGCCGACGCGGCCCCGACGCCCCGGGCGCCGCCGAGCTGCGCGCCGAACTCACCGAGCTCGGCGCCGAGGTGGCGGTCGCCGCCTGCGACGCGGCCGACCGCACCGCGCTGGCCGCCCTGCTGGACTCCCTGGACCGCCCGCTCGGCGCGGTCGTGCACGTCGCGGGTGTGCTGGACGACGGCGTGATCGCCGCGCTCAGCCCGGAGCGACTGGCCGCCGTACTGCGTCCGAAGGTGGACGCGGCCTGGAACCTGCACGAACTCCTCGGCCCCGACACGGCGTTGGTGCTCTTCTCCTCGATCGCCGCCACCCTCGGCAGCCCCGGCCAGGGCAACTACACCGCCGCCAACGCGTTCCTGGACGCGCTGGCCCACCACCGGCGCGCGCTCGGCCGCCGCACCGTCTCGCTGCCCTGGGGCTTCTGGGACACCGGCGACGGCATGACCGCGCAGCTCACCGAACGCGACCGCGCCCGGCTCGGCCGGGGCGGTGTCACCCCGATGAGCGTCGAGCAGGGCCTTGCCCTCTTCGACGACGCGCTCGGCGTCGACCGCGCCCTCGTCGTCCCGGCACGGCTCGACCTCGCCGCGCTGCGCAGGGCCGAGGAGGTTCCGGTGGTCCTGCGCGGCCTGGTCCGCGCGGGTCTGCGCCGTGCCGCGTCCGGGCCGGCCGCCGGGGGCGACTCGCTCGCCCGGCGCGTCGCCGCGCTGCCGGCGGCCGAGCGCGACGCCGTCCTGCTGGAGACCGTGTGCGCGGCGGTGGCGACCGTGCTCGGCCACGACGGCGCCGGTTCGGTGCCGGTGGACCGGCAGTTCACCGATCTGGGCTTCGACTCGCTGACCGCCGTGGACTTCCGCAACCGCCTGGCCGGCCTCAGCGGACTGCGCCTCCCGGCAACGCTGGTGTTCGACTACCCGACTCCGGTCGCCCTGGCCGGCTACCTGCGTGACGAGCTGCTCGGCGCGTCCGCCCCGACCGCTTCCGGCGCGGCCGTCACCCGGTCGGCGGCGGCGGCCGACGAGCCGATCGTGATCGTCGGCATGGCCTGCCGCTACCCGGGCGGGGTGCGCTCGCCCGAGGACCTGTGGCGGCTGGTCGCCGACGGGACGGACGCCGTCTCGCCCTTCCCGCTCGACCGCGGCTGGTCGGAGGACCTCTTCCACCCCGACCCCGAGCACCTCGGCACCTCCTACACCGCCGAGGGCGGCTTCCTGCACGACGCCGACCGGTTCGACGCCGACTTCTTCGGCATCTCCCCACGCGAGGCGCTCGCGACCGACCCTCAGCAGCGCCTGCTGCTGGAGACCGCGTGGGAGGTGTTCGAGCGGGCCGGCCTCGACCCGGCGGCGCTGCGCGGCAGCCAGACCGGTGTCTTCACCGGCATCATGTACAACGACTACGGGTCCCGGCTGGTCGACCACGCGCCGCGCGGCTTCGAAGGGTTCATCGGGACGGGCAGCGCGCCGAGCATCGCCTCGGGCCGCGTCTCCTACACCTTCGGGTTCGAGGGTCCGGCCGTGACGGTGGACACCGCGTGCTCCTCCTCCCTGGTCGCCCTGCACCTCGCCGCGCAGGCCCTGCGCAACGGCGAGTGCGACCTCGCCCTCGCCGGCGGCGCGACCGTGATGGCGACGCCGACCACCTTCATCGAGTTCAGCCGCCAGCGGGGCCTCGCCCCCGACGGCCGCTGCAAGGCCTTCTCCGCCGACGCCGACGGCACCGGCTGGAGCGAGGGCGTCGGCCTGCTCCTCGTCGAGCGGCTCTCGGACGCCCGCCGCAACGGCCACCAGGTGCTCGCGGTCGTCCGCGGCTCCGCGATCAACCAGGACGGCGCGAGCAACGGCCTCACCGCCCCCAACGGGCCGTCCCAGCAGCGCGTCATCCGCGCCGCCCTCGCCAACGCCGGGATCAGCAGCTCCGAGGTCGACGTCGTGGAAGGCCACGGCACCGGCACCACGCTCGGCGACCCGATCGAGGCCCAGGCGCTCCTCGCCACCTACGGCCGCGAGCGCTCCGCCGAACAGCCGCTCTGGCTGGGCTCGTTGAAGTCCAACCTGGGCCACACCCAGGCGGCGGCGGGTGTCGCCGGCATCATCAAGATGGTCATGGCGATGCGCAACGGCGTCCTGCCGAAGACGCTGCACGTCAACGAGCCGTCCCCGCACGTCGATTGGGAGGCGGGCGCGGTCGAGCTGCTCACCGAGGCCCGCCCCTGGACGGAGGCGGACCACCCGCGGCGGGCGGCCGTCTCGTCCTTCGGCGTCAGCGGGACCAACGCGCACGTGATCCTGGAGGAGGCGCCGACGGTCGTCGAGCCCGCCAAGGCCGAGCGGCGTCCCGAACAGCCCGTCGTCTGGCCGCTGTCGGCGAAGTCCGATGCGGCGCTGCGCGACCAGGCGCGGCTCCTCCTGGAGTGGATCACCGAGCACCCGGACGTGCCCGAGACGGACGTCGCCCACGCGCTGACCACCGGCCGCTCGCTGTTCGAGCACCGTGCCGTCGTCCTTCCGGGCGCGCGGACGGAGGCCCTGGAGGCGCTCGCCGAGGGCAGCAGCCACACCGGCCTCGTCACCACGAGCGCGTCCGAGGGTGGGAAGCTGGCCTTCCTGTTCACCGGGCAGGGGTCGCAGCGGGTCGGGATGGGCGAGGAACTGTACGGCGCGTTCCCGGTGTTCGCCGCCGCGTACGACGAGGCGCTGA
>NZ_JBHSOF010000105.1:0-7178 GCF_042656005.1 Kitasatospora misakiensis
TTCCCTGATGATTGAACGAGTTCAAGCGTCATGAAGGGCTGTACGTGGACGAGTGGCTCGTGGTGTGGGTACCCGATGCGGAGCGGTGGGGAGAGCTGCCGGAAGAGGGGGTGCTGGGGGTCCGGGACCTGCCGGCGGCGGTGGCGGAGATCGGGTTGAAGCCGGGTGATCCGGTGTTCGTCTCGCCGGAGTTCGAGGTGGATGTCGATCTGCTGGACTTCGTGCGGTCGCGGGAGTTCCGCAGTCTGGAGCGGGAGACGAAGCGGAACTACGGGACGGATATCCGGCTGCTCCTGAATTTCCTGTCGTCGCGTGGGGTGCGGTGGCGGTCGGCGACAGAGCGGGACCTGTCGGACTTTCGGAACTGGCGGTGCGAGTCGCCGTTGAACCCGCAGCGGATCGGCGGGGCGAAGTGGGACCGGGAGGCGGCCGCCTTCACGCGCCTGTTCAAGTGGGCGAAGGTCGTGCCGATGCCGGTGGATGTCGGGCGACCCGAGGACCGGGCCGCCGACTCGGTGAGTTCCCGGGTGTCGTGGCTGACCCCGCGGACCTGGGGGCTGTGGTCGAACGTGGGCCTGCGCGGCCACACCCGGCAGGGTGCACCGGCGGCGGGGTGGGATTCGCGGACGGAGGAACGCAACACCTCGTTCGTCCAGTTCGAGCTGAGTTCGGGGCTGCGGCGTCAGGAGGGCGGCGCCCTGCTGACGTTCGAGCTGCCCACGCAGCAGCTGCGGTACGGGCGCTTCTGCCACGGGCAGGTCGCCGCGGCCCTGACGCGGTCGAAGCAGAGCCGCACGTTCTACGCGAGCGTGGAGTCGCTGGGCCAGGTCGAGGCGTATGTGCGGTCGGAGCGGGCGTGGGCGGTCGCGCGGGCCCAGCGGGCGGGGCGGTACGAACGGCTTGCCCAGATGCGGCTGGTCACGGCGGTGACCCGGGGCCGGAAGCCGAGGGTGCACTGGGTGGACCGCGACGGGGTGGCGGGTGAGCGGGAACTCGCCCTGTTGGGGTGGCGGGAACGGCAGTGGCTGTTCCTGGAGGGACCGGAGGGCCCGGAGCCGGCATGGCTGTGGCTGACCGAGCAGGGCCTGCCGATGCTGCCGGACCGCTGGAACACCGTCTTCAGGAACGCGAACCTGCGCTGCGAGCAGGTGCTGCTGACCGAGCAGGAACGGCAGCCGGGCCGAGGCTTCCGGCTGGCCGAGGTGCGGGGCAAGTCTCCGTGGGCAACCCCGCACTCCGCCAGGCACTCGATGGCCCTTTACATGCTGATCGTGTTGAACCAGCTGATGGAGACCAGGTTCGGGCTGACCGCCGCGGACCGCCGGGACTTCGCGCTGCTGTTCGGCGACCCGTGGTTCCTGGTGATGACGCTGCTGGGGCATGCGGACGTGGAGACGACGAAGCGTCACTACCTCGCGCCGGTCTCGCACCTGCGGCTGGAGTCGATCCTGGCGGCCGCGGACACCGACTCCGGCCGCCGGGAGCTCGACGACCTGGACGGGGTGTTCGCCCGGCTGGCGCGGGAGACCACCGGGATTCAGGACGTGGAGCTCTTGGTGGACGAGCTGGTCGACGCGCTGCCGGCGGTGAAGCGGTGAGCGGGCGCGGGCGCCGGGCAGCGCCGCCGCCCAGCGATCATCGTGCCCCGCAGCCGCTCGCAGAGGACGGCCTGGTCGTGACGGTGGTCAACCAGGCCGGGCACGGCAAGGCGTTCGACTTCGCCGTCCTTGAAGCCCGGCCCGCCATGCAGCGTTCGCTGGCCGCCGTCTTCGCGGCCCACTCGCGCCGGTGGACCGCCCATCGGACGGCGGAGAGCTACTGGTTCCACCTGGTCGTGTTCGGGCGGTTCCTGTCCGAGCTGGAGGACCCGCCCGAGGATCTGGACAGCCTGACCGCAACCATGCTCAGGCGCTGGCGCGCGCGGAACATCGGCAGCAACAACGGCCGATACGCGATCCAGCGGACGCGCACGCTGCTGCGACGGGACCCGCGGCTTGCGGCCGGCCCGGTCGCGGAGGAGCTGGCCCGCCGGGTTCCCGGGCGAACCCCCAGCAAGCAGTCCTACGAGGAGGACGAGCGCGAGCGCGTGATCCTGGCCGCCCGGTCGCAGTTCCGGGCCGCGCTGATGCGCATCCGCGACAACACCCTGCTGCTGGAGCGCTGGCGCGCCGGCGACCTGGCCGACCGGAGCCGGGAGGGCAAGCTCGGCCGGATCCTCGACCACGTCGCCCGCACCGGAGACGTTCCTCGCCACGTCATGCCCAGCGGCCAGGAGCACGTGACGAACCGCAGGCTCCTCGGTGGGGCGAGCCCGGAGCACACCTGGGGCCGGCTGTTCCCGACCCGCAGCGAGCTGACGGCGCTGGCAGTGCTGCTGACCGACCGGTTCGGGTGGAATCTGTCCTGCTACGACCGCCTTCCCACGCCCACGACCGCGCCTTCGGCCGCGGAGGCGACAGCGGTGACCTACCAGGTCCAGGTGGAGAAGCGCCGGGCCGGGGGCGGGCGCTGGTTCTCCACCGAGAACATCACCGACTCCGGCGCCGACTCCCCCGGCCGGCTGATCACCCAGGCCCTGGAGGCGACCGCGCACGCACGCACGCTGGCCGCGGTCCTGGCGCCGGGGACGGATCTACTGATGACCGCCCGCACGGGCAGGCTCTGGCGCGACCACCAGGAGATGGACCGGCCCCGGCCGGTCGGACCTCTCGTCTTCGGCATCTCTGGGAACGACGCAAGCTACTGGGCCACGCTGCACAAGCTGGGCGGGTCGCCGTTCCAGCGGACCCGGCGCACGACGGTGACCCGCGAAGGCCGGCCGCTTCAGCACACACGCGGCACACACGAGAGCGTCTACGTCCTGCCCGACCAGCGTGTCCAACGCGCTTCCCAGGCGGTGTTCGAGGACGGCGCCCAAGAGGCGCTGGCGAAGACACGGGAGACGGCGTTCGCCGGCCGGCTGGCCGACACGCCCGCCCCCTCGCACCAGCAGACGGCGACGGCGGACTGCGAAGACGAGACCTCCAGCCCCTGGCCCGGCCCGGACGGCGGCTGCGCGGCGGACTTCCTGCTCTGTCTCGGCTGCACCAATGCCCACGTCCACCCGGGCCACCACCCCCGCCTGGCCCACCTGCGCCAGCAGGTCGAGAGCCTGCGCTCCGCCCTGCCCGAGCACTCCTGGGACCAGGGCTGGCGCAACCACTACCTGCGGCTGGACGACCTGCGCGACAAAGTCGGCCCCGCCGCCTGGAATGCCGCACTGACCCGGGTGTCGGACACCGACCGCACTGTCGTCGACCTCCTCCTGAAGAAAGACTTGACCTCGTGACCACCGCCCTCGCCCCCGAGGCCGACCCGTTCGTGCTGGCAGCCCCCGCCCCGGACAGCCCCGTCGTGCTCCCCCAGTGGATCAGCGCCGCCAACCGGCATCCCAACAGCCGATACGCCGACATGGTCTGGCCCCTGGGGCCGCTCATCGACAACCCCGGAACCAGCCTCCGCGCCCTGCACTGGAAGCACTGCCCCGAGCCCGTGCGCGCCCAGCTCAGACCCATCGTCTGGACGATGATCAACAGCGAGCTCCGTCCCACCCAGATCCAGGACCGCGGGGTCAGGGCCCGGACCCGGCGCTCGGCCGTGGAGATGCACACCGCCGCCACGGAGTGGATGCGGCTGGCCCGCTGGCTGGACGAGCACAGGGCGGGTGGCCTGGCCGGCTGCACCGCGTCCGACTGGCACGCCTACGCCACCCATCGCTGGACGGACGGCTGCGGCCGCAAGAGCGCCGAGAAGACGCTCGGGCGCCTGACGGACCTGTGGGCCTTCGACCAGCTCTCCTCCCAGCCCGTCGGCATCACCCGTCCTCCCTGGGACATCGAGGGCGCCGACGACTTCCTTCCGGCCCAGGCCGATGACGCGCGGCACGGCGAGAACGCGACCGAGCCGCTCGACCCGCGGGTCATCGGGCCGCTGCTGACCTGGGCGATTCGCATGGTCGACGACTTCGCCGACGACATCCTGGCGGCCTGGGCCGAGAACCGGCGCCTGACAGACCTGGCCGCGACGACCGGGCCCAGCCCGGCCGGACGGGCCGCGCTGGAGCGCTACCTGCTGCCACTGGTCGACAGCGGCTCACCCCTGCCCTCGACCGAGCACGGCGGCAAGGTCACGCTCGCCCGCACCTACATCGCCGCCACGACCGGCGCCTCCCCCCGCCAGCTCGACCATCTCGCCCGCCCGCGGGGGATCGACAAGCTGGCAGCGGAGCGGCCAGGGCCCGCTCCGCTGCGGATCCCGGTGACCGGACGGATCAACGGCCGGCCCTGGCGCGAGCACCTGGACTTCACCGAGGCCGGTGAACTGATGCGACACCTCGGCACCGCCGCGGCCATCATCTGCCTCTACTTGACAGGTATGCGCCCACAGGAGGTTCAGAGCCTGCGCTCCGGCTGCTGCCCCGACCCCGAACCCGACAGCGACGGCCACCGCGGTCGGCACCTGATCCGCAGCCACCACTACAAGAACGTCACCGACGACGACGGCAACCACGTCTCCGCCGGCGAAGAACGCGCGGTCCCCTGGGTCGCCATCACCCCGGTCGTCCACGCCGTCCGCGTCCTGGAGCGCATCGTCCCCGACGGAGAGCTCCTCCTGAGCGCCGCCCACCACGACATCCCCCGCCAGCGAGGCCACCACGGCGCGCTGAAGAACTTCGCCCTGAGATGGCGGATCGAGAGCTTCGTCGCCTGGGCCAACCAGGAAGCCCAGGCCCAGGGCCTGCCCGAGCAGACCATCCCGGAGGACCCGCACGGCGCGATCGGAACAGCACGGTTCCGCAGAACGCTCGCCTGGCACATCGCCCGGCGCCCGGGCGGACTGATCGCCCTGGCGATCCAGTACGGACACATGCGCACCGTCCTCGACGCCCGAACCGCCACCGGCTACGGCACCCGCGCGCGGGGCGGCATCCACGCCGACCTCGACGTCGAGACCGTTCGAGCCGCCGCCGACACCGCGGCCCGGCTGAACGACCGCATGGCGGCCGGCGAGAAGATCTCCGGCCCCGCAGCCCGGCGGGCCCTGACCGCCGCCGCGACGACACCCCGATTCGAGGGCAGGATCGTCACCTCCAAGTTCGCCACGAAAGCCGCCGCGTTCCTGGACCGGGACGGCCTGGTGCTGTTCGACAACCCCGACGCCCACCTGATCTGCGTCTTCAAACGCGACACCGCGCTCTGCGACCCGAATCCGAACGCCGTCGCGCCGAACCAGTTCGCCTGCCGGCCGGGCTGCGGCAACGCGGTCCGCACCGACACCCACGCTCAGGGCCTGCGTGAACGCGCGCGCGAGCTCGATGCCCTGGCCGCTGCCGCCCCCGAGCCGGTCGGTCGGCGGCTGAGGGGGAACGCGGAGCGCCTGCGCGAAACCGCCGACACTCACGACGCCACCGCCCAAGGAGCCGAGGCCCTGACATGAACCAGCAGCACCGGGACGAACGCGCCCGCATCCGCGAAGCCACCGACCGCCTCCTAGCCAGCCAGGCCGTGGTCTCCGACGGCAGCCTGACCATCGTCGCCCTGGCCGCCGAAGCGGGCGTCCACCGCATGGCGCTGCTCAAGCGACACGCGGACCTGAAGAACGAGTTCTACGAACGCGTCCGCACTGAGACGACGCAAGTCCCGGAGACCGAGACACGGCTACGGAAGAACGTCACCATGCTCAAGGAGCGGGTCTCCGCCCTGACGGAGGAGAACGCCACCTTGAAGGACCAGGCCACCCACCTCGCCCTCGCGGGCGCGGTCTTGGCCGACCGGTTGCGCAAGGCCGAGGAGGCCAGGCTGCCCGACAACGTCCTTCGTTTCCCCAGGCCCTGACCGGATCAGGCTCCGGCGCCAGGAACCAAGGGCGTCGTTGAAGGAACGACTGGAATCCGGGCCGCCTCCCTGCCTCAGCAGCGACGTCGGCCCCATCGAGCTCAGTGCCTGGCTCGAATGGACGATGCCCGAGCCGCTGGGCGGCTCGGGCATCGTCCATTTCGTCACCCTCGCGTCAGGCTCACAGCGCTCTGGGCTCCCATGATCGGAGCACCAAGATCACTCGTCGCCCTGATCGGCCTGATCGGCGTTGACGGGATGCTGAGGGGTCCCGAACTCGGCTGCCCAGTACTCGTAGCTGCCCTCGACGCCCAGCAAAGCGAACCCCCTCTGGCTGAGCATCGCCTTGCAGGCGACGTTCGCCGGGTCGACCTTCCCGAACACCAGGATGGGACGCGCGGACTCACTCTCCGCGATCGTCCTAATGGCATGGTCCAACGTCTCGCGGGCGACAACCCCACCCTTGTTCCGGTGTTCCAGCGCTACCGCAAGCGCGGCGAGGAACCGCTGCGGTCCTTGAAACGACTGGAAACGAGGCCATCGCGAGTGGACATAGGCACCTGCGATGCTCTCGTCCAGCAGACCGATCCAGAACTGCTGGTCGTCCTTACTGTCTGCGTTCGTCCGGGCCATCGCTTGCCCATGCAGAAACCGGTCGACCTCGACCTCATACTTCGGCGGCCGCTGAGTGATCGTGCCGCGCGTGGTCCGCTTGACTGGGATCAAACAGGTGAAACGTTCGATTAGAGCGCGATCCGCCTTCTCTGCGGCCCGCCACTTCAGCCAGCTCACTCGCCAGGAATCGAGAGGCGAGGCAAAGAACCGTCCTGCAGCCTTCGTCGAAGCTCAGCCTCGATCCGCGGCGGCACTGGCGCTCGCATGGCCGCCTCATAGGTGGTCAGGCTCCGAGACCGTTCCGCCTTGCGGAAGAGCGGATGCGCCTGGCCGGACTTACTCACAGCCGCCCGCTTGTTGCGGCCAGTTGCGGGAGGCTCCGCAGGCGTCACCTTCTTGAGGCCCTTGACCTTGAGGCCCCGGACCGTGACGTTCTCGTCTGTCCACGTCTTGAGACCGAGAGTGCCTATTGCCTTGCCAGCCGCGTCGAAGACCAACCTTGTCTTCCCTGCGCCGCGCAAAACGAACCGCCCTGCCGCGCCCTTGGCCGGCATGGCGTTCTTGGCAATCCCCTCCGCCCGCATGTCGCCAGGATACCCACACGCAGCCCCTCACACCCAGGTGTTGGCTGGCGCACTAGCTTGCACCGTTGAATGCGAGAAGACGTGAACACATCTACTTGACAGGGAA
>NZ_JBHSOF010000106.1:0-6740 GCF_042656005.1 Kitasatospora misakiensis
CCGAGGACCGCGTCATCGAGTTCGTCGACCACCTCCACGAGCACTTCCTCGACCCGGTCGTCATCACCGACGGCCACTACCGCGCCCCCACCGCGCCCGGCTTCTCCGCCGCCATGCACCAGGCCTCGCTGGACACCTACCTCTACCCGCACGGCACCTTCTGGGCGGCCGAGGTCGCGCAGCAGCAGGAGGCGGGCGCCTGACGGGGCTGGAACCGCCGCCATGACGGCCGCCCGGCCGAGCCCGGTCTTCGGACGCCCCGGTGCCCGGAAGACCCGGAGTCCGGCCGGGCGGAGCCTCTATGCTGCGAAGATCAGATGACCAGGAAGGGCGGGTCCGTGCCAGTCACCGACGAGGCGATCGAGAAGATCAAGGCCATGATCGTGAGCGGTGAGCTCCGCCCCGGCACGAAGCTTCCCAAGGAGGCCGATCTCGCGGAACGCCTCGGCCTGTCCCGCAGTTCGCTGCGGGAGGCGGTGAAGGCCCTGTCGCTCATCCGGGTGCTCGACGTGCGGCAGGGCGACGGCACCTACGTGACGAGTCTGGAACCCGATGTCCTCCTGGACGCGCTGGGTTTCGTGGTGGACTTCCATCAGGACAACACGGTGCTGGAGTTCCTGGAGGTCCGCCGCATCCTGGAGCCCGCCGCCACGGCGATGGCCGCCCGGGTGATGTCCGACGAGGACGTCACCGCCCTGGAGGCCGTGCTGGAGAGCCTGGACGAGGGCGCGTCACTGGAGGAACTCATCGCGAACGACCTGGAGTTCCACCGCAGGATCGCGGCCGGTTCGGGCAACGCCGTGCTCTGCTCACTGATCGACGGCCTCTCCGGTCCGACCATGCGTGCTCGGATCTGGCGCGGGCTGACCGAGGAGGGTGCGGTGACCCGCACCCGCCAGCAGCACCGCGCGATCCTCGACGCGATCGCCGGCCGCCGCCCGGAACTCGCCCACTCCTGGGCCACCGTGCACGCCGCCGGGGTCGAGCAGTGGCTCCGCGACACCCTCGGCACCGCGGAATCGCACCCCTGCTGAGGGCACGGCGTGTGACGCCCGCTTCCGGGCGTCACACGCCGTCGATGCCCCCGGCAGTTGTCAGTGTATGCACAAGTCGTCGCGCGGCGACGGCAGTTGTCTCGAAATCGATCCGATGAATGCGCGGCCTCTCGACCGGCCTCGACGCGCGATGCCGGGTCGGGCGGATCGGAAATCGAGCGCAGGGCAACCACATTGACCTGCGAAGTCATCTGATTCACCGTCAGTTCTGCTGACTCCGCCGAAGGTTGGGGCAGGCCCTTCGGAGTGCGCCGGTCCCGGGGATTCATCGGACACATCCCTGTCGAGCGCCTTGACATGCCGCTCCGATCGCCGCGATACATGTACTGAGCCGACCCCCTCTCTCCCCGCGCGGGCCTAGAGCGGATTGACCATCAATACTCCGAACACGATGAGTCATACTCATTTTTGCATGGACGTCCACAGCGCGGAGCGGAGAGCCGGTGGTACGCACAGGGACCACCTCTTCTGCATACCCTCTCACCTGGTCTTTCCGTCCAACTGAAGGTGCGTCAGGGGCTGACGCTCATCGCGCACCTTCGTGTCGCCAGTGTTGCGTCAGTGAAAAATAGGGATGTCAATCGTCTTGACAGGGCCACTCACATGCCTCGATAAATACAACTCATAAGAGCAGGGTCTTCAGGAGGGACACCACACATGAGACCCCTACGCATCGGTGCGACGACGGTCAAGGCGCTCGCTGCCGCCACCGTCGTCCTCGCGGCCGTGATGCCCGCCCAGCCCGCCTTCGCGGCCACCACGAACCTGTACGTCGACCCGGTCAACGGCAGCGACAGCAACGCGGGCACCAGTACCGCCGCGGCCTTCAAGACCATCCAGGCCGCCCAGGCGGCGGTCCGGGCCGCCAACGCGAACATGTCCGACGACATCGTCGTGAACCTGCGCGGCGGCACCTACCCCCTCAGCGCCCCGATCACCTTCGGCACCAGCGACTCGGGCACCAACGGCCACGCCGTCGTCTACCAGGCGTACAACGGCGAGAGCCCCGTGGTCACCGGCGGCAAGGCGGTCACCGGCTGGACCGCGGCCGCCAACGGCGAGTACAAGGCCTCCGTGGGCTCCCTCGACTTCCGGCAGCTGTACGTCAACGGGGTCCGCGCCACCCGCGCCCGCTACCCCGACATCGGCACGGACCTCCAGCTGCAGGGCAGCGACAAGACCAACAAGCTGCTGAAGGTGCTCAGCTCGCAGGTCTCCAACTGGTCCAACCTCAACCGGGTCGAGATGGCGCTGGAGACGCAGTGGGGCGAGAGCTTCCTGCGGCTGAAGTCGATCAACTCCAGCAACGGCACCGCCGACATCTCGATCCAGGACCACGAGGCGGGCATCCTCTTCCAGCGCCCCTGGCCGCAGCTCTCCGACGGTTCCCCCCTGCACTTCGAGAACGCCCACGAGTTCCTCAACGAACCCGGCGAGTTCTACGTCGACACGGCCGCGCAGACCGTCTACTACAAGCCCCGCCCCGGCGAGGACATGTCCACGGCCACCGTGCGGGCACCCGCGCTGGAGACGCTCTTCGACGTCAAGGGCAGCAACCTCAACAGCCCCGTCCACGACCTGCGCTTCTCCGGGATCACCTTCACCCAGACCACCTGGATGGAGCCGACCAACAACGGCTACCTCAACGCCCAGGGCGGCAACTACAACATCTCCGCCGACAACAACAACAACCAGTTCGTCGGCCGTCCGCCGGCCGGTGTCCAGGCCGCGAACGCCGACCGCGTGTCCTTCACCGGCAACGTCTTCACGCAGCTGGGCTCCACCGCTCTCGACCTGTCCCACGGCGTCCACGACAGCAGCGCGACCGGCAACTACGTCTTCGACATCGCCGGCAACGGCATCATGGTCGGCAAGTTCTCCGACCCGAACGTGGAGTACCACTCCGTCTACAACCCGCCCACCACGCCGGCCGGTGAGGACGCCCGGGAGGTGGTCAAGAACGTCACCGTCAAGAACAACCTGATCACCCGGATCGGCCAGGACTACCTCGGCACCGCGGGTATCAACGCGGGCTTCGTCAACAGCACCACCATCGACCACAACGACATCTCCGACACCCCGTGGGCCGGCATCTCGCTCGGCTGGGGCTGGCAGTCGGCGGCCAACGCCGAGGGCAACAACAGCGTCAGCTACAACCGCATCGGCAACGTGATGAACCGGCTGTGCGACGCCGCCGGCATCTACCACCTCTCGAACGACCCGGGCACGGTCTTCAACGGCAACTACATCCACGACGTGGTCCGTAGCCCCGCCGCCTGCGGCTCGCCGGTTCACGGCATCTACCTGGACGAGGGGTCGAACAACATGACCGTCTCGAACAACGTGCTGTCCCACACCGACGGGTTCATCAACCAGAACCGCAACGGCACCAACGTCACGCTCACCAACAACACCACGTCCGGCGACGCGGTGATCAAGGCCTCCGGTCTTGAGTCCGGCTACCAGTGGATGACCCTGTGGCCCAACCTCGCCTTCAACAAGACCGCGACCGCCTCCTCGGTCTTCGGCACCGGCACGGAGCCCTCGAAGGCCGTCGACAACAACGGCGCGACCGGCTGGTCGCCGACCGGTAGCGACACCTCGGCCTGGTGGCAGGTCGACCTCGGCCAGTCCTACCAGCTCGGCCAGTTCTCGCTGACCACCCGCCAGGACCTGGACCAGTCCGAGACCCGCGGCAACTTCGAGGTCCGGGGCTCCAACGACCCGAACTTCGGCAGCTACACCGTCCTGGGACGCCAGACGAGCACCCTGCCGTTCGCCTCGACGCTCACCGGCGACATCGACGTCCGTCAGGCCTTCCGCTACGTGCGGGTCGCCAAGACCGACGGCGCGTACTTCTACATCACGGACTTCAGCGTGCAGCAGACGGGCGGCGCACTGGCGGCCTCGACCGGCGGCCCGAACACCAACCCGTCGACGTTCTACACGATCAAGAACGTCAACAGCGGGCAGGTCATGGACGTGTCCGGCTGGTCCACCGCCGACGGCGCGAGCGTCACCCAGTGGACCAACGGCGGCGGCGCCAACCAGCAGTGGAACATCGTCCCGGTCAGCGGCCAGCTCTTCAAGATCGTGAACCGGAACAGCGGCAAGGTCCTCGACATGAACTTCTCCAGCCACTGGAGGGGGACCGCGGTGCAGCAGTACACCTACAGCGGCGGCAACAACCAGCTGTGGTACTTCGAGCCGACCAGCGGCGGCTACCTCATCCGCAACTTCGAGAGCAGGCAGGTCCTGGAGGTGGCCGGCGGATCCACGGCGAACGGCGCCGCCATCGACCAGTCGATGCCCCTGAACCAGTCGTACCAGGCCTGGACGATCCAGTAACGGGCTGACACCCTGGTAAAGCGCAGACCACGGGGCCGGAAAGCACTGCTCAAGCAGCGCTCTCCGGCCCCACCCGTTTCAGCAGCAACTCACAGAAGAGGACACCTGCATGATGCGAAAGTTCTGGGCTTTACCCCTGATCGCGCTCGTCACCGCCGCGCTCGGCGTGACAACGACCGGTGCGGTCCCCGCCTCCGCCGCCTCCAGCACGCCCCTGCGGGTCATGCCGCTCGGCGACTCGATCACCTGGGGCGAGGGAAGCAGCACGGGCAACGGCTACCGGGGCCCGCTGTGGGACGGGCTCGCGGCGGACGGCCACCCGCTGGACTTCGTCGGCACGGGGCGGGCCGGTTCGATGGCCGACCCCGACAACGAGGGCCACGGCGGCTACCGCATCGACCAGATCGCCGCCCTCGCCGACGCGTCGCTGACCCGGTACCGGCCCAACGTCGTGACGCTGGAGATCGGCACCAACGACCTCAACGCGAACGACCAGCCCGCCACCGCCGGCGCCCGGCTGAAGTCACTGGTCAACCGGATCACGGCCGACGTCCCCGACGCGACCGTCCTGCTGGCCTCCCTGATCGTGTCCACCAGCGGCAGGGTGGAGCAGTCCCGGCCCGCGTACAACCAGGCCATCCGCCAGATCGTGAGCGACGCCCAGGCCGCGGGCAAGCACGTCGCGTACGTCGACATGAGCGGCCTGACCGCGGCCGACCTGACCGACACCCTGCACCCCAACGACTCGGGCTACCGCAAGATGGCCGACGCCTTCCGCCGCGGCGTCCAGGCCGCGGACAGCGCCGGCTGGCTGAAGGCTCCCGCCCCCGCCCCCGCCCGCGTGCAGTCCGGAATCGCCGGCAAGTGCCTGGACGTCAGCGGCGCCGCCACCGCCGACGGGACCGCCGTCCAGACCTGGGGGTGCAGCGGCGGCGTCAACCAGCTGTGGTCCGCCTACACCGACGGCACCCTTCGCTCCTCGGGCAAGTGCCTCGACGCCGCGGGCCGGGGGACGGCCAACGGCACCAAGGTGCAGCTCTGGGCCTGCACCGGCGGCACCAACCAGGTCTGGCAGCCCTACAACGGCGGCTACCGCAACCCCGCCTCCGGCCGCTGCCTGGACGTTCCGGGCTCCTCCACGGCCGACGGGACCCAGCTCCAGCTGTGGGACTGCACCGGCGGCTCGAACCAGAAATGGACCACGCTGACCGCCGGATGACGCCCGCTTCCGGAACCTGAACGATTCCGGGACCTGGACGCTTCCGGAACCTGGACGCTTCCGGCGTCCTGGAACGCCGAGCGGCCCCCGCGCCGACCGTCCACTGTGGGCGGTGGGTCGCGGGGGCCGCTGGTTCGGTCGGCGACAGCGATTCGGAGCGGTCGTCAGGACTGCTCCGAAAGGCCGGGCTCGACGATGATGACGTCCAGGGTGCGGGGGCCGTGGACGCCCTCCACCCGGTCGAGTTCGATGTCGCTGGTGGCGGACGGGCCGGAGATGAAGGTGAGCGGACGGGCCGGGTCCAGGCGGGCCAGCGCGTCCGGGACGTCGTCGGCGATCTGCTCGGCGCCCACGATGCACAGGTGGTAGTCGGGCACCAGGCTCAGCGCCCGTCGGCCCTGGCCGGCGCCGGCGTCGAGGACGATGGTCCCGGTGATCGCGATGCCCGCGCGGGCGAGCGTGATCGCGCCGTCGAGCCCGTCCAGGGCGGGGACGTCGAGCGGTTCCGAGTGCCACTCCCAGTCGCCGCTCGGCAGCAGCTCGGCCGGGAAGCCGTCGGGCAGGGCGAGGCGTCGGACGCCGCGCCGGGTGAGGGCGGCGGCGACGGCCTCGCCCAGACCCGCCCGGTCGGTGCGGCTGACGTCGGCGCGGTAGTCGGCGACCCGCTCGGCGAACAGCGCGACGGTGTCCTCGCCGGGGGCGGTGTGGCTGCGGCGGTAGTCGCGCGGGACGGGCACGTCCTCCGGCCGCTCCTCGGACGGGACGTCGGCGAGCGCGGCCCGGATGCGGGCGAGGACGGTGTCGCGGCCGGTCATTCGTTCTCCCTGTTCTTGCGCCACCAGGTCCGGAAGGACTCGGCCGGCGGCGCGGGGGTGTCGCGGCTGTCGGACCAGCCGTGCAGCGGGCCGGGCAGCCGGCCGATGCGTCCGCGGCGGGCCAGGGCCCGGCCGCCGAGCGAGGCGGCCTTCTGCGCGGCGCCCAGCAGACGCGGGGAGTCGAGGACGGTCGCGGCCGCCTTCATCGCCAGCGCCTCCGCCGACCGGCCCTTGGCCTCGACCACCTCGGCCCGCAGGTGGGCGAGCACCTCCGGGATGTTGATCTTGACGGGGCAGGCGTCG
>NZ_JBHSOF010000107.1:0-6561 GCF_042656005.1 Kitasatospora misakiensis
ACGGCACCCACACCAACCTCCCCACCTACCCCTTCCAACACCAGACCTACTGGCTGGAGCCGTCCACCGCCCGCCGGGGCGGGAACGTCACGGCCGCCGGGCTCGGGGCTCAGGTGCACGGGCTGCTGAGCGCGGCCGTGGAGCTGGCCGAGGGCGACGGCGTGGTCTTCACCGGCCTGGTCTCGCCGAGGACGCACCCGTGGCTGGCCGACCACGCCGTGCTCGGTACGGTCCTGCTGCCCGGGACGGCGTTCGCCGAGCTGGCGCTGCACGTCGGCGAGCAGCTCGGGTACGGCACCGTCGACGAGCTGACCATCGAGGCCCCGCTCGTGCTTCCCGAGGACGTCGCCGTGCGGCTCCAGGTGACCGCGGGCGCGCCGGACGGCACCGGTCGCCGGACGGTGGCGGTGCACTCCCGCCCTGCCGTCGGCGAGGGGACCGAGTGGCTCCGGCACGCGGTCGGCCACCTGGCCGAGCCGGATGGCGACGAGCCGGCGCCCGCACCGTTCACCGTCTGGCCGCCCGCCGGCTCCGCCGTGGACGTCGCGGACCTGGCGTCGCGCGCGGCGGACGCGGGCCTGGACTACGGGCCGGTGTTCCAGGGGCTGACCGCGGCCTGGCAGGCCGGCCCGGACACCTGGCTCGACGTGGCACTGCCGGAGGAGCAGTGGGCGGAGGCGGCGCGGTTCCGTCCGCACCCGGCGCTGCTGGACGCGGCGCTGCGGACGCTGGCGCTGGGCGCGGAGCCCGGTACCGTGCGCCTGCCGTTCAGCTGGTCGGGGGTCCGGCGTTACGCGCCGCCCGCCGGCCCGGTGACCGCCCTGCGCGTGCGGCTCACCGAGCGCGGCGAGGACCTGGTGGCCGTGACGGTCGCCGACGGTGACGGCACGCCGCTGCTGGCGGCCGAGGCGCTCGCCCTCCGCACCGTTCGCCCCGAGCAGTTGGCCGGTGGCCGGCTGCCGCTGTACGAGGTGCGGTGGGTCCCGGCCCCGACCGCCGACCCGCACGGGGCCACCGCCGCCGGGGACGCGGACACGGACACGGCCGTGGACGGGCACCGGATCGTCGAGGCCCCGGCCGCCGACGCCAGCGACCCGGTGGCCGCCACCCACGACGCGGTCGCCTGGCTGCTGGCCCTCCTCCAGGACGCCTCCGGCGCCGACGAGGAGGCGCCGCTGGCGCTGGTCACCCGCGGCGCGGTCGGCAGCGGCCCGCGCAACGCCGCGCACGCCGCGCTCTGGGGCTTCCTCCGCGCCGCGCGCGCCGAACGGCCGGGCCGCTACGTGCTCGTGGACACCGACGACGCCGAGGCGTCGCGGCTCGCGCTCCCGGCCGCGCTGCGCTCCGGCGAGCCCGAGCTGGTGATCCGCGACGGCGCGGTCCTGGTGAGCCGCCTGGCGCCGGCCGAGGCCGCCGCCGAGGTGCCCGCCTTCGACCCGGACGGCACGGTGCTGCTCACCGGCGCGACCGGGGCGATCGGCCGCGAGGTGGCCCGCCACCTCGTCACGCGGCACGGCGTCCGGAGCCTGCTGCTGGTCGGCCGCCGTGGCGCCGACGCGCCCGGCGCGACCGCGCTGGCCGCCGAACTGACCGAACTCGGCGCCCGGGTCACGCTCGCCGCGTGCGACGTGACCGACCGCGCGGCCGTGACCGCGCTGCTGGCCGAGCACCCGGTGCGCGCCGTGCTGCACGCGGCCGGCGTCCTGGACGACGGCGTCATCGCCTCGCTGACCCCCGAGCGGCTGGCCGCCGTCCTGCGACCGAAGGTGGACGCCGCCCGGCTGCTGCACGAACTCACCGACGGCCTCAGCCACTTCGTCCTCTTCTCCTCGGTCGCCGGGGTGCTCGGCAGCGCCGGCCAGGCCGCGTACGCCGCCGCCAACGCCTTCCTCGACGCGCTCGCCGAACAGCGGGCCGCAGAGGGCCTGCCCGCCGCCTCGTTCGCCTGGGGCCTCTGGGCCACCGAGACCGGCATGGCCGGTGGGCTCGCAGACCGCGACCGGGCCCGGCTGGCCCGCGCCGGCCTGGCGCCGATGCCCGTCGACCAGGGCCTCGCCGCCCTGGACGCCCGCCTGGGCGCCACGCTCACCACGGCCGCCGCGCTGGACACGGTGTCGCTGCGCGACCAGGCCGACAAGGGCCGGCTCCCCGCCCTGCTGAGCGGCCTGTTCCGCGCGCCGCGCCGCCGGGCCGACGCGGGCGGTGCCAAGCCCGCGGTGTCGATGCTGGAGCTGGTCCTCGCCACAGCGGCGGACGTGCTCGGCCACCGCGACTCCTCGGCCATCGCCCCCGAACGGCCTTTCAACGAGCTGGGTTTCGACTCGCTCACCGCCGTCGAGCTGCGCAACCGGCTGAGCACCGCGACCGGCCGCCGACTGCCCGCCACCATGGTCTTCGACCACCCCTCCCCGTCGGCTCTCGCGGCCGAGTTGGAGGGCGCCCGGAAGGCCGCCGACCAGGCCCGCACCGGCGCCGCCGCACGGGCCGCCGCCTCCACCGGCGCGTCGGACGAGCCGATCGCGATCGTCGGCCTCGCCTGCCGCTACCCGGGCGGGGTGCGCTCGCCCGAGGACCTCTGGCGGCTGGTCGCCGACGGCGTCGACGCGATCGGCGAGTTCCCGGTGGACCGCGGCTGGTCGGAGGACCTCTTCGACCCGGACCCCGAGCACGCCGGCACCAGCTACACCCGCAACGGCGGATTCCTGCACGAGGCCGCCGAGTTCGACGCCGAGTTCTTCGGTATCTCACCCCGTGAGGCGCTCGCGACAGACCCGCAGCAGCGGCTGCTGCTGGAGACCGCGTGGGAGTCCTTCGAGCGGGCCGGCCTCGACCCGGCCGCCCTGCGCGGCAGCCGGACCGGCGTGTTCACCGGCATCATGTACAGCGACTACGCGTCCAGGCTCCAGCACGCCCCGCGCGACTTCGAGGGCTACCTGAGCAACGGCAGCGCACCGAGCATCGCCTCGGGCCGCGTCTCGTACACCTTCGGGTTCGAGGGCCCGGCGGTGACGGTGGACACGGCGTGCTCGTCCTCCCTGGTCGCCCTGCACCTCGCCTCGCAGGCCCTGCGCAACGGCGAGTGCGACCTCGCCCTCGCCGGCGGCGCGACCGTGATGGCGACACCGACGACGTTCGTCGAGTTCAGCCGGCAGCGCGGGCTGTCGCCGGACGGCCGGTGCAAGGCCTTCTCCGCCGACGCCGACGGCACCGGCTGGAGCGAGGGCGTCGGCCTGCTGCTCGTCGAGCGACTCTCGGACGCACGCCGCAACGGGCACCAGGTGCTGGCCGTGGTGCGCGGCTCGGCGATCAACCAGGACGGCGCCAGCAACGGCCTCACCGCCCCCAACGGGCCGTCCCAGCAGCGCGTCATCCGCGCCGCCCTCGCCAACGCCGGACTGACGACGGCCGACGTCGACATCGTCGAGGCACACGGCACCGGCACCTCGCTCGGCGACCCGATCGAGGCCCAGGCCCTGCTCGCCACCTACGGGCAGGACAGGCCTGCCGAACGGCCGCTCTGGCTGGGCTCGTTGAAGTCCAATATCGGGCACACCCAGGCCGCGGCGGGCGTCGGCGGCATCATCAAGATGGTCATGGCGATGCAGCACGGCACGCTGCCGCGGACCCTGCACGTGAGCGAGCCGTCGACCCACGTCGACTGGTCCGCCGGGGCGGTCGAACTGCTCACGCAGGCACAGCCGTGGGAGGCCACGGACGGACGTCCGCGCCGGGCCGCCGTGTCGTCGTTCGGCATCAGCGGCACCAACGCGCACGTCGTCCTGGAGCAGCCGCCCGTCGAGGAGTCCGCGGACGGCGCGGACGTCGAGGTGCCCGAACTCCCGGTGGTGTGGCCGCTGTCGGCGAAGTCCGGTGCCGCGCTGCGCGACCAGGCGCGGCTCCTGCTGGACTGGGTCACCGAGCACCCGGACGTGCCCGAGACGGACGTCGCCCACGCGCTGAACACCGGGCGGGCCCTGTTCGAGCACCGGGCGGTCGTCCTGCCCGGCGCGCGGGAGGCGGCGCTGCGCGCGCTGGCGAACGAGACCGGGCACTCCGGCCTCGTGACCGGGCACGGCGGACACCCGGGCAAGTTGGCCTTCCTGTTCACGGGGCAGGGGTCGCAGCGGGTGGGGATGGGTGAGGAACTGTACGGCGCGTTCCCGGTGTTCGCCGCCGCGTACGACGAGGCGCTGAGCCACTTCGACCCGGAGTTGCGCGGCATCGTCGCGAGCAACCCGGACGGGCTGCTCGACACCACCCTGCACACCCAGCCGGCGCTGTTCGCGCTGGAGACCGCGCTGTACCGGCTGATGGAGCACCATGGCCTGAAGCCCGACTACCTCGCCGGGCACTCCATCGGCGAGATCGCCGCCGCCCACTGCGCCGGCGTCCTGTCCCTCGCCGACGCGGCAAAGCTCGTTGCCGCCCGCGCAAGGCTCATGCACAGCACCGGCGAAGGCGCGATGGCCACCCTCCAGGGGGTCGAGAAGGACGTCCTCCCGCACCTGGGTGAGGCGTTGACGATCGCCGCCATCAACTCCGGTGACGCGGTTGTCATCGCGGGAGACGTCGAGGCGGTGCACGCCCTCGCGGCGCAGTGGAAGGAGCAGGGCCGCAAGGCCAAGGTCCTCAACACCCGCCACGCCTTCCACTCCCAGCATATGGACCCGATCCTCGACGAGTTCGAGACCGTCGCGGCCACCCTCACCTACCACCAGCCCACCATCCCGGTCATCTCCACCCTCACCGGCGACCTCGCCGACCAACTCACCGAACCGTCTTACTGGGTGCGCCAGTTGCGCGAAGCTGTCCGCTTCCACGACGCCCTCACCACCCTGGACGACAACGGCGTCGCCACCTACCTCGAACTGGGCCCCGACGCCACCCTCACCACCCTCGCCCGCACCACCCACCCCGAGGCCACCGCAACCGCCACCCTCGTCCCCGATCGCGACGAGGCCCACACCACCCTCACCGCCCTCGCCACAACTCACACCCACGGCCACAGCATCCAGTGGCCGACCAACGGCACCCACACCAACCTCCCCACCTACCCCTTCCAGCACCAGACCTACTGGATCGACCTCCCCGAGCACGCCGGCTCCGCCGCCGATCTCGGGCTGGACGCGACCGACCACCCGCTGCTCGGCGCCTCCGTGGAGCTGCCGGACGGCGAGGGCGCCGTCCTCACCGGGCGGCTGTCGGTCCGCAGCCACCCGTGGCTGGCCGACCACGCCGTGCACGGCACGGCGCTGCTGCCCGGGACGGCGATCGCCGAACTGGCCCTGTACGCGGGCGGTCGGCTCGGCTGCGCGCGGCTGGAGGAGCTGGCGCTCCAGGCGCCGCTGACGCTGCCCGAGCAGGGCGGCGCGGTGCGGGTGCAGGTGAGCGTCGGCGGTGCCGGTGCGGACGGACGGCGGGCGGTGACGGTCGAGTCGCGCGACGGCGACACCGCGACCGTCCTCGCCAAGGGCACGCTGGCCCCGGAGAGCGACCGACCGGCCCCGGAGTTGACGGTCTTCCCGCCCGAGGGCGCCGAGCCGGTGGACACGGCGGAGCTCTACGCCCGGCTGGAGGCGGCCGGGCTGGAGTACGGCCCGATGTTCCGCGGGCTGACGGCCGCCTGGCGCCACGGCGAGGACGTCTACGCCGAGGCCGTCCTGCCGGACCTCCCCGGCCTTGACGGTTACGCTCTCCACCCCGCGCTGCTGGACGCCGCGCTGCACCCGATGGCGTTCGCCGAGGACACCCCGGACGGTGAGGTCAGGCTGCCGGCCGGCTGGGCGGACGTGGTGCTGCACGCCTCGGACGCCCGGAGGATCCGGGTCCGGCTGACCCCGACCGGGCCCGGCACCATCGGCCTCGTCGTCGCGGACGTCGAGGGGCGGCCGGTGGCCGAGGGCGTGCTCACCGTGCACGCGACCCGCCCCGAGCGCCTGGTCGCCCGGAGCGTGCGGAGCCGGGACAGCCTCTACCAGGTCGACTGGGTACCGCTGCCCACTCCCCCGGCCCCGGCGGCACCCGTCGCACCGGTCACGGTCGCGGACGCGGCATCACTCGCCGGTCTCGCACCCGCCGCGACGGTGTTCGCCCACTGCCCGGCGCCCGCGCACGGCGAACTGCCCGAACAGGCCGGCGCCGTACTCGAATGGACGCTCGAGCTGGCCCAGGCCTGGCTGCTGGACGAGCGGTTCGCGGACGCGCGGCTGGTGTTCGTCACCGAGAACGCCGCCGGCGAGCGGCCCGACAACCTGGCGCAGGCCGGGGTGTGGGGCATGGTCCGCGCCGCGCAGGCCGAGAACCCGGGCCGGTTCGCGGTGGTGGACGTGGACGGCACGCCGGAGTCGGCAGCCGCCCTGGCCACCCTGCCGCTCGACGCGGAGCCGCAGCTGGCGGTACGCGAGGGCGCGCTGTCCGCACCGCGCCTGGTGCGGGCCACCGCCGCGCCCCAACGCGCCACCGAGGAGCCGGTGTTCGGTCCGGACGACTACGTACTCATCACCGGTGCCACCGGCGAACTCGGCAAACTCATCGCCCACCACCTCGTCACCACCCACGGCG
>NZ_JBHSOF010000108.1:0-6359 GCF_042656005.1 Kitasatospora misakiensis
AAAACGACACGACTCGGCCCGAATACGGGAAGAGGTGGTGTTTCAGAGGATTGGCTACCTCGGGGCCGTCCGCGCCGATGCGTGTCCGGTGCTCCCAGCCAGGCAGCTCGAAGAACACTAGACCTCTTGGGAGACCGAGTCAAGCGCCGCTGTCCGTTCGGGGGACTCCTCGTCGGCCGGGAGCTGGAAGGCGAGGACCGCGACGTCGTCGTCGTGCTCGGAGGTGACGCCCATGGCGCGGAGCAGGCGGGAGCAGACCACGTCGGGGGCGCCGACCGCGCCGGCGAGGGTGCGGGCGAGCAGGTCGAGGCCCTGGTCGATGTCCTCGTCCCGGCGTTCGACGAGGCCGTCCGTATAGAGGACGCCGGTGGTGCCCGGCAGCAGGCGCAGGGTGTGCGAGAGGTGGACGCCGCCGCCGGTGCCCAGGGGCGGGCCGTTCTGCTCCTCACTGCGCAGGACGGTGCCGTCGGGGCAGCGCAGCAGCATCGGGAGGTGGCCGGCGGAGGCGTAGCCGAGGGTGCGGCGCCGCGGGTCCCAGACGGCGTAGGTGCAGGTGGCGATCTGGTTGGCGTCGATCTCCATGGCGAGCCCGTCGAGCAGGCTCATCACCTTGTGCGGCGGGAGGTCGAGGCGGGCGTAGGCGCGGACGGCGGTGCGCAGCTGGCCCATGACGGCGGCGGCCCGCAGGCCGCGGCCCATCACGTCGCCGATCACGAGCGCGGTGCGGCCGCCGTCGATGGCGATGACGTCGTACCAGTCGCCGCCGACGGCGGCCTCGGCGCCGCCCGGCTGGTAGGTGGCGGCGACCCGGAGGTCGGCCGGCTGGTCGAGTTTCTGCGGGAGGAGGCTGCGCTGGAGGGTGACGGCGGCCTCGCGCTGGCGGCGTTCGGACTCGCGCAGCCGGGCGGCGGCGAGCACCTGGTCGGTGACCTCGGCGGCGAAGATGAGGACGCCGGAGGTGGGGTCGTCACTCGTGGGAGTGGTCCCGGCGGCGGTGGAGCCCGTGGCGGGGGCACCCGTCGGAGTGGAACCCGCGGGCGCGGAACCCGCCGGGGCGGCACCCACCGGGGTGGGCGGAGCGACGGGGGCCCGGTCGCCGGGGGCGCGGGTGAGCGGGACGCAGGAGACGTTGTAGTAGCGGTTGCCGGTGAGGCCGAGGATGCAGCGGGCCTTGACGCTGCGCGGGCTGCCGCCGCGAATCACCTGGTCCATGAGGGGCAGGACGCCGAGGGTGCCGAGTTCGGGCAGGGCGTCGCAGGCGGGCAGGCCGGTGGGGCGCTCGCCGAAGAGCTCGCGGTAGGCGCGGTTGGCGTAGCCGAGCTGGTGCAGCGGTCCGTAGGTGACGGCGACCGGGGCGGGGATGCGGTTGAGGACCTCGCGGAGGTCCTGCGGCCGGTGGGGGTCGAGCACGCCGGTGGGGTCGAGGGCGTCGGGGAGCTCGGGCGGGCCGGTGGGGCTGGTGGGGTCCCGGGGGCCGGGCACCACGACGGCGTCGCCGGACGGCGTGCCGCGGTCGGTGCCGGCCCCGGACGGCGGGGTGGCACGCCACGGGACTCCGGGGAGCCGGGCGCTCCAGCGCATGAGGTTCAAACGACGGCCGCTTCCTCGGGTTCCAGGCATATCATCACTTTTTGTGTGCTCGTCAGCACACGGGGTAATGACTCGGTCGGGCAGATCCTGTCAGGCGAAGGCCCGATTCCGGAAGTCGTCCGCGCACGGCGCGGTCATCGGGTCGGTCCCGGGGCGCTCTCCGTACTCCGCCCTGGCGGCTCACCCGGGCCGCTCGTCGGCCTGCTCGGGCCGCTCCCGCCGCTCGGGCCGGCCGAGCGGGACGACCTCGCGGGAGAACAGCCCGGTCATCGCCCAGTCCATGAGGATCCGGACCCGCCGCTCGCCGCTCGGCAGCCGGCGCAGGTGGCGGGCCCGGTGCAGCCACCAGGCCCGGCGGCCGGTGAGCCGTCCGCCCCGCCGGGTGTGCGCGACCGCCCGGCCGAGGCCGAGCGAGGTGGAACAGGCCGGGGTGTCCGGCCGGTACTCGGCGATGCCGGACGCGTGCGGGCCGTCCGCCAGGGCCGCGAGCACATTGGCGGCCAGCAGCTCGGCCTGGGCGAAGGCGTGCTGGGCGTTCGGCGCGCACGGCGCCCCGTCCGCGTGCGGGTCGGGCACCGCCGCGCCGTCCCCGGCCGCCCACGCCCCGGGCAGCGCCCGGCCGTCCGGGCCGAGCACCTGGAGGGAGCCGAGGCAGCGGACCCGGCCGGTGGTGTCCAGCGGCAGATCGGTGTCGCGCAGCAGCGGGTTGGGGCGGACCCCGGCCGTCCAGACCAGGGTGCGGGCCGCGAACCGGCTGCCGTCGGAGAGCGCCATCACCCCGCCGGCGGCCGACTCCAGGGTGGTGCGCAGCCGGACGTCGACGTTGCGCTCGCGCAGCTGGGCCAGGGTGTGCTCGGCGAGTTCGGGCGACTCCTCGGCGAGGATCCGGTCGGTGGCCTCGACCAGCACCCAGCGCAGGTCGTCGGGGGTGATGTTGTGGTGGCCGCGGACGGCGTACCTGGCCATGTCCTCCAGCTCGGCGAGCGCGCCGACGCCCGCGTAGCCGGCGCCGACGAAGACGAAGGTGAGCGCCGCCTGGCGGAGCGCCGGGTCGCGGGTGGTGGTGGCCAGGTCGAGCTGTTCCAGGACGTGGTCGCGCAGGCCGACGGCCTCGCCGACGGTGGAGAAGCGGCGGCCGTGCTCGGCCAGTCCGGGCACCGGGGCGGTGCGGGAGACCGAGCCGGGGGCGAGCACCAGGACGTCGTAGCCGAGCTCGACCGGTGCGGGCGCCTCGCCCGGGCCGGCGGCGTCGGCCCAGGCCCGTCGGGTGGCGTGCTCGATCCGGGTGATCCGGGCGGTGAGCACCCTGCACTCGGTGAGTTCGCGACGGAGCGGGACGACCACGTGCCGGGGGTCGATGGTGCCGGCCGCGACCTCGGCGAGCAGGGGGTGGTAGGTGAGGTACGCCTGCGGCTCGACCAGGGTGAGGTGGGCCTCGCCGCGACGGAGCCGCTCGCGCAGCCCGCGCTGGAGGTGCAGTGCGGCGGACATGCCCGCGCACCCACCGCCGACGATCAGGATCCTGATGGCGCACCTCCTGTCGATGGGGTCGCGGTCGCCCTCCTTCGATCGGGCCTGCCCCCATCACGCCCACCAATTGAGGACCGCCGGAGCCCTCTTGTCCACCGTCCGCGCTGTGACGGACGGGGCTGGTGGGACCTGAAGTGGCCAGATGGACTGCCGGGGTGAGTTTCTGACGCACTTTCGGCCTCGAACGGCGGTGAACTATGGTCGGATTGTGTGGCGGCGCGGCCACTGCCATGTCAACTGGCGGCGACGCACCGTGGATCGGCCATTACGGCCAGTTCTAGTGTTGGCGGGAGAACCCGACTGCGGGACCGTGATCCGGGGAAGGGTAGTTCCCGGACAGGGCCCCCCGACGGGCGCCGACACGTCGGTCCGATCGCACCGATCGGCCCGGCGGCGCCCGCCGGAGCGGGGTCCTGGTGGACCTGCGCGCGGCCGCACCCACGGCCGGGCGTCGCCCGGGCGGCAGCAACGGCACGAGCGATGGGTCATCGGACATTTCTTTCAGGCGTAGCTGCACCGGGGGGTGCAGGGGCGGGCGACGACAGGGTCCGGAATCGGATGCCTGCGGGGGAGAGTTGGGATGATGGAACAGGAGCGACTGTTGGGGCGAGCGGGTGCGACACACCCCGGCCAAGGCGTGGTGCCGGAGCAACGCGGCCCCGCCGAGGCCTCCGGTCCCGCCGGGGCGGCGTACGCGGCCGTCCCGTACCGGGGAGGCGAGATGACACAGGGCGGCGGGCAGGCCCCGGGCGCCCGGTTGCGGGTCGACGCGCGGCGGAACCTGGAGAGCGTGCTGCGCGCGGCCCGTGAGGTGTTCGGCGAATTCGGCTACGGCGCGCCGATGGAGGAGGTGGCGCGGCGGGCCGGGGTCGGCGTGGGCACGGTGTACCGGCGCTTCCCGAGCAAGGAGGTGCTGGTCCAGCGGATCGCCGCCGAGGAGGTGGCCTGGCTGACCGCCCAGGCGCGCGAGTCGCTGTACGGCGGCGCGGGTGCCTGGGAGGCGCTGGCCGGGTACTTGGCGCGGGCGGTCTCCACCGGGGCCGGGCGGCTGCTGCCGCCGGAGGCGTTCCGGTACGCCGAGGAGCTGGGGCGGGTGCCCGAGCAGCGGGTGCCGGACTCGGTCGGCTCGGTCGGGTCGGGCGGCTCGGTCAGCTCCGGCGGCGCGTTCGGCTCGGGCAGTCCGTTCGGCTCGGCGCGGTACGAGCCGACGGTGACCGGTGCCGGCGAGCCGGTCGGCGGGCCGCTCGCTGCCGAGGCGTCGGTCGAGGGCGAGGCGGCGGCGCTGGTGGCCGACGCGGATCCGCGGCTGCTGCTGCAGTTACTCGCGGCCCTGGTGGCGCGCGCGGGTGCGGCCGGTGAGCTGCGGCCCGGGGTGACCGTCGCGGACGTGGTGCTGGTGCTGACGGCTTCGGTGCCGGTGCACGCCTGGCGCGGCGGACCGGCGGGCGGCCCGGGTGCGGCGGTCGCGGGTACGGCGGTCCCGGCGGTGGCCGGGGACGCTCCGCAGCCGACGGGTGGTCCGCAGGCGGACGGTCAAGCCGCCGAAGGGCCGTCCGACCGCCTGCTCCAGATCCTGCTCGACGGCCTGCGGGCCCGCTGAGCCCCAGGGACCACCGTCCGGCGCGGGCAAGGAGGTTGGTGAGCGGGGCGGCGGGCGGCTCCGGGTCGTGCGCCCGGCGCGGCCGAGGCCGTCCCAGGCGCCGTGCGCGGGGCGAACACATCCGCGACGGCCCCACGGAAGAGTGGGTCGTGGCCGGTCCGGCTACCGCCCAACTCTGCGCTATGCCATCCTTTGCCCGTGGTTGGAGCCAATGTCCCGATGCGCGCCGTTCGCGCGCCCTCGGCGCCGTGCAGCGGGGAATCGTGCGCCCACGCACTCCCGCGCGCCCTGCCACACTACGGGGGCTGCTGTCGTGGAGGCTGGGGTCCGCTGTGAGCGCCGAGGAACAGAACGACTACGGCTACGGCCTCGACTTCGGGCGGTCCGCCGGGGGCGGACCCGACTGGGGTCCTGACGGTCCGGCCGCCGACGCCGGGGCGCCCGGCGGCGGGTCGGGGGGCGCACCCCAGGTGTCCGGTCCGGTGCAGTCGGGCGCGACGCACCCGGGTGCGGTGCCGTCCGGCGCGCTGCCGCCCGGGCCGGTACCGGCCGGCCAGGTGCCGGACCAGGCCGGGATGCCCAGCCGCGAGACGCTCTCCGCCTCCGCCGCCGCCCTCCCCCAGGGGCGCGTCCCCGGACAGGCCGCCGCCGGGCGCGGCAGCGTCACCCCCGAGGCCTTCGTCGGCACCGGTGCGCCGGCCCGCCCCACCGTGCCGGCGCCCGCCGATCCGGTCGACGGTGAACGGCCTCCGTCCGACGCCGAGTTGACGGCCCTCGTCCGGTCGGGTGACGACACCGCGTACGAGGAGATCTACCGCCGGCACGTCGACTCGGTGCGCCGCTACGCCCGGACCTGCTGCCGGGACAGCTTCACCGCCGAGGACCTCGCCGGTGAGGTGTTCGCCCGCACCCTGCAGGCGCTGCGGGCGGGCAAGGGCCCGGAGTTCGCCGTCCGCGCCTATCTGCTGACCGCGGTGCGGAACGTCGCCGCCGCCTGGACCCGCAGCGAGCGGCGCGAGCAACTCGTCGACGACTTCAGCGTGTTCGCGCAGACCTCGGCGGCCGTCGTCGACCTCGACCTGGCCGACCCGGGCGCCGACGCCTGGGCGATGGCGATGGCCGACCAGCGCATGGTGATGCAGGCCTACGCCGAACTCCCCGAGGACGACCGGATGGTGCTCTGGCACACCGAGGTCGAGCGGGAGTCCCCCAAGACCGTCGCGGTGATGCTCGGCAAGACCGCCAACGCGACCGCCGTCCAGGCCCACCGGGCGCGTGACCGGCTCGCCGCCGGCTTCCTCCAGGCACACGTCTCGGGCAGCCAGGACCGGGACTGCGAGGCGTACGCCAACCGGCTCGGCGCGTACGCGCGCGGGTCGCTGCGCAAGCGCGCCTCGGCGGAGGTGGGCCGGCACCTCCAGGAGTGCGACCGGTGCACGGCCGCGTGCCTGGAGCTGTCCGAGATCAACCACGGGCTGCGCGCGCTGCTGCCCGGTGGGGTGCTGGTCTGGATCGGCGTGGGCGGGTTCAGTGCCGCCGCGGCCGCCGTCGGCGGGGCGGCGGCGGTGGGCGGCGCGGTCGCCGGGACCGCGGCCGCCACGGCGGGAGGCGCGGCCGGAGGCGCGGCGACCGGGACGAC
>NZ_JBHSOF010000109.1:0-5833 GCF_042656005.1 Kitasatospora misakiensis
CCCTGAGCGGCGCGCCGGCGCTCGGCCCCGCCGCCCGGGGCGGGCGCGGCGGGCGCGGCGGGCGCGGCGGACTGCTGCCGCCGCTCGGCCTCCACGGCGGCCATGGTGACCGTCTCGGCGGCGGCGAGCACCGTCCCCTCCGCCACACTCCCCTCCGGGGCGTCCGGTGTCCGCCGGGTCGGCACCGGCGCGGCCGGCTCGTAGACGCCCCAGCCGTCCTCGGCCCCCGGCTGCGCCGCCCACGACTGGCTCCCGCCCTGGCCCTGCTGGTCCTGGTACGGGTCGTAGGTCTGGTACTGCCCCTGCTGGTACGGCGCCTGCGGGGCCCCGCCATACGGGCCCGCCCCGCCGTACTGGTCCTCGTGCCCGTACGGGCCCTGCTGCGCGTACGGCTGGGCGGCCTGCTGGTAGGGGCCGCCCGGGAGGTGCTGCTGCCCGTACGGGTCGTGCTGCTGCTCGAACGGCCCGCCGCCGTGGTACGCGTCGCCGCCCTGCGGGTCCGCGTCCGCCTGATAGCGCCCCTCCGGTCGCACCGCGGTCACGCCGCTCAGCCCCGGCCGATCACCGGGGCGAGCCCGGCCGACCGGTCGACGGCACCCGGGTCACCGCACTCGGCGAGCCAGTTGGCGAGCATCCGGTGGCCGCCCTCGGTGAGCACCGACTCGGGGTGGAACTGCACGCCCTCCACCGCGAGCTCGCGGTGGCGCAGCCCCATGATGACGCCGCTGGCGGTGCGCGCGGTGACCACCAGCTCCCGCGGCACGGTGTCCGGCTCGACCGCCAGCGAGTGGTAGCGGGTCGCGGTGAGCGGCGAGGGCAGGCCCGCGAAGACGCCGCCGTCCTCGTGCTCGACCGGCGAGGTCTTGCCGTGCAGCAGTTCGGGCGCCCGGCCGACCACCGCTCCATAGGCCACCGCGATCGACTGCAGGCCCAGGCAGACGCCGAACACCGGGAGCCCGATCCGTGCGCAGTGGTGCACCATCTCGACGCAGACGCCGGCCTCCTCCGGGGAGCCCGGGCCGGGGGAGAGCAGCACCCCGTCGAAGCCCCGGTCGCCCTCGCGGCGCACCGCGTGCTCGACGGTCACCTCGTCGTTGCGGACCACCTCGCAGGTGGCGCCGAGCTGGTAGAGGTACTGGACCAGGTTGAAGACGAAGCTGTCGTAGTTGTCGACGACCAGGATGCGGGGCTGGGTCGGCCGGGAGGTCATGGGCGCGCGTTCTCCGAGGGGTGCGGGGACTGGGACGTTGGCGGAGCCGCCGGATCAGCCGGCGGCGCCGTCGCCGTCCCCGTCCACTGTGACGTCACCGAAGGGGAGGAGCGGTTCCGCCCACGGGAAGACGTAGGTGAAGAGGAGGTAGACCAGCCCCAGCACGAGGAGCGCCGAGATCACGGCCTTGACCAGGGTGTTCCCCGGCAGATGACGCCAGATCCAGCCGTACATGGTGCTCCCTCGACGAATTGGACTGGGATCAAGAGTAGACCCGGCCCCGGCGGCCGGGTCCCGTGCACCGGCCCGCTACTGGCCGGTGGCCGAGCGCAGGTCCGCCGTTCCGGAGTAGCCGGGCAGGGTGAGGTCGCCGCTCTCCTGCACCTTCCAGCCCAGGCCGTACGCCTGCACGTACTGGAGGTAGTTGCGGATCGTCGGGTCCGCGTCCACCGCGCCGCGCAGCGCGTCGGCGCGCCCGACCGCCTTGACCACGTAGGGCGGCGAGTAGACCCGGCCCTGGAGCAGCAGGGTGTTGCCCACGCAGCGCACCGCGCTGGTGGAGATCAGTCGCTGGTCCATCACCTGGACGCCCTCGGCGCCGCCCCGCCAGAGCGCGTTGACCACGGCCTGGATGTCCTGCTGGTGGATGACGAGGTCGTTGACGCCCGGCTCGGGCACGCCGGGGATCCGCGCGGTCGCGTTCGGCGGGGCGTCGTTGAGGGTGACGGTGAGGCCGGGGCCCTGCAGCGGGTCGAGCGCGGCGGCCTGTTCCAGGGCGGCCAGCCGGGCGACGTCGGCCGGGCTGCGGCCCTGCTGCTCGGCGAGCCCGCGGGCGCGCTCCTCGAGGTCGGCGAGCTGGGCCTGGGACTGCTGGTTCTGCGCGCTGCGCTGCCGTATCACGTCGGAGAGGCTGAGCAGCGAGTTGTCGGTGCGCAGATCGGTCCCGCGGGCGGTCTGCGCGCTGATGTAGAAGAGCAGTCCGGCGAGTGCGAAGACGGCGCAGGTCAGGGCACGTCCGACAATTCGGGTGCCGCGGACGCGGGTACGAGCGGGCCGAGGGGGAATCGACAAATTAGGCACCGTACCCTTATCTCCTTCGGACCCGCCGAGCCACTACGCTAACGGACACCGCCACACCACCGTGAACCCCTGCGCGGTCACAGCGCATCGACAGGAGAGCTCCTCGTGCCGAAGTCTCGACTCCGCAAGAAGTCCGACTACACCCCGCCGACCACGGCGACGGTGAAGATCAGTTCGGGCCGCGGCTGGGTTGCACCCCTGATGCTGGCGCTGTTCCTGATCGGCCTGGTCTGGATCGTCACCTACTACGTGACCAGTGGCAGCTGGCCCGTCGAGAGCTGGCGGAACTGGAACATCCTGGTGGGCTTCGGCTTCATCGCGGCGGGTTTCGGCGTCTCCACCCAGTGGAAGTGACGTCGGGGCCCACGCCCTGAGTTCCTTCACCGCCGCCCCGGGACGCTCCGTCCCCGGGGCGGCGTTCGTGGTGCGCCGCCGCTCCAGGCGGACATCCGCTTATCAGGTTTATCCACATGGTTATCCACACTGGGGAAAAGTCACCCAGGCCTGTGGATAACCTGCGCCGGGGGCGCTTTCCGCACCGCCGCACGCCCTCCCCCGAATGCCGAATCCGCACAGCGGGACACGCGTAGAACAGTCGTCCGTACCCGGCACTCCACACCGCCTGTGCACAACCCCGCACCCGTTGTGGACAACCGTGCGGCCACCGGACCCGCGCGCGTACGGTCCTGCGCGGCCGGGTCACCCGCCGTAGCGGGCCATTCCGGTCAGGAGCATCACCAGCACCAGGCCCGCCACCCCCGCCAGCGTCAGCCCCTGCACCGCCGCCCGCCGGGCCCGCGGGGCGTACATCAGGCCGGCCGCGGTCAGCATCCCGGCGACCAGGCCGCCGAGGTGGGCCCGCCAGTCGATGCCCGGCACCGAGAAGGTGACGATCAGGTTGAACAGCAACAGCGCGACGACCGGCCCGAGCGGCGCGCGGACCCGGCGGTGGAGCACCACGGTCGCGCCCAGCAGGCCGAAGACCGCGCCCGAGGCGCCCAGCGACCGCATCCCGTCGCCGGCCACCAGGAAGGCGAACGCGCTGCCGGCCAGGCCGGAGAGCAGGTAGAGCGCCAGGAACCGGACCCGCCCAAGGGTGGCCTCCAGCTGCGGGCCCAGCACCCAGAGCACCAGCATGTTGGTGGCGATGTGCCAGGGCGTGGTGTGCAGGAAGACCGCGGTCAGCAGCCGGTACCACTGGTCCGGGCCCGCGGCGACGCCCTCGGCGAAGGGGTACATCCGGTCGGGGGCCAGGCTGCGCAGTTCGAGGTCGTAGGCCAGCCACGGCGTGAGCACGTAGGCGGCCAGCACGTACACCACCAGGTTGACGCCGATCAGCGCCTTGGTGACCAGCGCGCCGTCCCCGGCCGGCCGGCCGCCGAACCGGGTGGTCGCCCGCCGGACGTGCCGGTTGCCCTCCTCGACGCACTCCGGGCAGTGGAAGCCCACCGAGGCGTTCACCATGCACCGCGGGCAGATCGGCCGTCCGCAGCGCGAACAGCCGACGCCGGCCTCCTGCTCGGGATGCCGGTAGCAGCGGGTCGGCGCGGGCCCGCCCGGGGCCCCCGAGGTCCCGTCGGTCGGCGGCCTCGGCTCGTCCGGGAGCATCGGCTTTCCCCTTCTGCCACGACTTGCTGCGACTTGCCACGACTTGCCACGACTTGCTGCGACGACACGCACGGGCTCCCGGCGGGGACCCGCCGGAACCGCCAGCCTACTGCGGCCATACCCCCGCCCGACCGGCCCACGCGCCCCCGATCCGACCGGCGGCCCGGGGCCCGGTGACCCGCGTACGGCCCACTCCGGCATGCCGTCGGACAAATCCGGATGCATGATCAGCATTCAGGTGGATATGTGCATATAGGACGCTACCAGGAGGAGAGAGCTCGTGACCCGTTTGGACTCGGCCCGTGAGACGGCCGGCAACCTCGCGGACAGCGCCCGGCACCAGGCCACCCAGGCCGCCCACACCGCGCGCGTCCAGTACGACCGGCACATCGCCCCCCAGGTCGGTCACGCCTTCGCCAGCCTGCCGCCGGAGGCCCAGCAGAACGCCCTCAAGGCCCTGCACCGCGCCCAGGAGAAGGCGCTGGCCGCCCGCCTGGGCGCCTCCCGGGCCGCCGACCAGGCCCGCTCCACCGTCGCCCCCAGGGTCGTGGCCGTCGTCGAGGAGGCCCGCGCCGTCGTCGTCCCGGTCGCGCAGGAGGCCCAGATGCGCGGCGCCGCCGCGCTGACCGCCATGCGCGGCAACGTCACCTCGTCGGAGATCGGCGACCTCGCGGCCCGCAACGCCCGCAAGTCCTGCCGGAGCGGCTGGGCCACCGGTCTGGCCGTGGCCGGCATGGTCGCGATCGGCAGCGGCATCGTCGCCTGGCAGTGGTGGCGGCACCGCAGCAACCCGGAGTGGCTGGTCGAGCCGCCGTCCGCCGCCGCGGGTCCGGCCGCCGAACCCGACGCCCGCCCGGCCGGCGCGCACGCCTCGGGCAACGGCGGCGGCACCGTGAACGGTTCACCGGACGGCGCGGCCGCGCCCGCACCCGCCAAGGGCAAGGGCAAGGGTGAGGCCGAGGACGAGGGCGCCCCCGAGCCCGGCCCGCGGCCGGACCGGGCCCACCCCGCCGCGGCCCCCGGCGACGACCGCCCCAAGCCGCACGATCCGCGCAAACCGCACTGACGAAAACGAGAACGGCGGCCGCTGACCCGAATTCAGGTCGGCGGCCGCCGGGCCGTCCACACGCGGTGGACACAACGTGGAGCGTAGGAGACTCGAACTCCTGACATCTGCCTTGCAAAGGCAGCGCTCTACCAACTGAGCTAACGCCCCGGGGCGGCACCGTGCGCACCACCGGGCACAAGAGTACCCGGTTCCGGCGCGGATCCGGTGCCCTGTCCCGGCACTCCTGCCGTGTGGGGCCGGGAACGTCCGGTCGGCCCGGTCACCCGACCGGGCCGACCGGCCCTGGAGGCGCCGCGCGGCGCCTCCGAAGACCGTCGATCGTCAGATCGCCCGGGCTCAGCGACCGGCCGGGACCGGGTCGGTGGCCTCGGTCCACAGGTCCTGCTCGGCGCGGTCCGCCTGGACCTGACGGTAGACAAAGAAGCCGCCGAGGGCGACCAGGGCGACCAGGAGAAGCTTCTTCACCGCGGGACCTCGTCCTTCTTGCGTTGACGGACTCAGCAGCCGTGCGCCGATCGCTCCCGATCGGGCCGACGAGTCCATGATTTGTTACGAGCACGAACGGGCTGTCGGCTGGCCTGACTGCCCTTGCGGCCGATGATACACACCGGTGTCCCAATCGTGACCAGCCACCGCTACCTCCAACCGACCCGTCCGGTCGGAGGATTGACGCCACACCTCCTGTCGTACGTTCTGCCCGGCGCAGACCCTCCGCAGGGCCGCCACCGTTCCCGCCCACCGGGGCGCGGCACCGGCGCCCCGGCCGGTACAACCCCCGGCCGGCGGCCGTGGTTCCGGCTCCGGGCCGGGAAATCGGGTAGGAGGGCCGGGTCACCCGGCCCTCCTCCCACACCACCGGACATGCG
>NZ_JBHSOF010000110.1:0-5163 GCF_042656005.1 Kitasatospora misakiensis
ACAGCGCCAAAAGCGCCCTCATCACCCTCGTCGAACACGCCCTCCTCGCCCGGCTCCGCTGAGCGGAACCCGAGGCCGGCGGCCCCGGCACCCCGTCGGCGTGACGGGGTGCCGGGGCGCGTTCGCGTACGGCGAGGTGTCGCCCGGGCGCCCCGCGCAAGACCCTCCCATAAGCAGCGGATAACAGTTCGGTAGGCATTTCGTGATCAACAATGACTGTTTGTAGCGAATCAGCGTCACTCAGCGCCAGAAGACCACAGTTTTGCGACAGGATGTCGGCGAATGTCCTGAATTGCGCTGCGCACTGCGCCTACCAGCAGCTGTTTGTCCCCCATCCCTGCACGTGCTGAAATTCCAGCTACCCCTGGATCCCGTACGGCTGTCACTCCCCATCCCGGAGCGCTCGGCCACCTGGGGTAGCGCTGGATTGATCCATGGCCGCCCTGCGGCCGAGAGGTAGTTGTCGAGTGAGGCGTAAGCAGCAGGTCGCCCCGCAGCGGCGCTCCGAGCCCCGCCAGAGCGAGCCGAACGGCACGACGCCGGAACCGGGCGGGTTCTCGGCGTTCACCCCCACCGAGGAGCGGCCCCAGGGTGCCGCGGCCCAGCAGCCGCCGAGCTCCGGGAAGAACGGCGCCCCCGGCGCCGTCCCCGGCAGCGGGTCAGGCGGCGGCCCCGGCCCGGACGCCGCGGTACCGAAGAGCAGCCGGTACGACTTCGTACGCCCGCGCAACTGGCGCGTGCCGGCCCGTCTGATCGCGATCCTGCTGATCCCGGTCGTCATCGGCCTGGTCTTCGGTGGTCTGCGCGTCAACACCTCGATCGACGGCTTCGTCAAGGCCGACCGCGCCGAGCGCACCGCCAACCTCGCCAAGGCCGCCACCGAACTCGCCGAGGCACTGGAGAGCGAGCGCGACAAGACGCTCGTACCCCTGCTCACCAAGCAGGACCCGAACAACGACGTCGCCAAGGCCCGCGCGACCACCGACGCCGCCCTCAAGGCGTACGAGGCGGCCTACGACGCGAGCGACAAGTCCGGTGAGCTCCCCCGGCGGCACGACGCCTTCGAGGCCGTGGTCGGGGCCCTGCCGCACCTGCGCGCCGCCGCCTACGGCGACAACCTCTTCGCCTCCGCGACCGTCAGCGCCTACTCGGTGATGTTCGCCCCGCTGATGGCCTACGACAACTCGGTCGGCCTCGGCTCCAGCAACCTCACCAGCAGGGGCCGCTCGATCTACGCGATGTCGCTGGCCAAGGCCTCCGCCTCGACCCAGCGCGCCCTCATGCTGCAGCTGCTGGTCGGCATCGCCGGCCAGAAGACCACCCGGTACGAGAACGTCGACCTCATCCAGCAGCTGCTGGTCGCCCAGCGCCTGGAGCAGACCGCGCTCTCCGAGTTCAACACCGGCAGCGCCCCCGAGGACGCCAAGAAGTACGCCGACGCCCAGGTCGCCCAGGCCGCCATCGACCAGCGCTCCGCCCTCCACATGCCCAACGGCAACATGCCGACCATGACCGGCCTGCTGAACCTCGGCGCCGCCTACACCCAGGCCGCGGCCAACGGCCAGGCTCAGGGCAAGGACGCCGCAGACCGCGCGTACAAGGAGGCCAAGGACTCCGGCCTGACCCCGGAGAACTGGAACCAGGCCGCCAACACCCACATCGCCAGCCTCCGTGCCACCGAGCTCGTGCTGCTGGACGACGTGCTCCACGACGCCGCCGTGCTGCGCGACAACGCGCGCTTCGACGCCATCCTCAACTCGCTGATCGTCGTCGTCGCGCTGGTCCTCGCCGGTGTGCTCACCGGCTACGTGGCCCGCTCGATGATTCTCGGCATGCGCACCCTGCGCAACGCCGCGCTGGCGATCGCCGACCACCGCCTGCCCGAGCTGGTCGAGAAGCTCTCCAAGACCGACCCGGACCGGGTGGACACCCACGTCATCCCGATCCCGCTGCACGGCAAGGACGAGATCGGCGAGGTCGCCCGGGCCTTCGACCAGGTCCACCGGCAGGCGGTCGCGCTCGCCGCCGAGCAGGCCCTGCTCCGAGGCAACGTCAACGCGATCTTCACCAACCTGTCGCGCCGCAGCCAGAGCCTCATCCAGCGCCAGCTGGCGCTGATCACCGACCTCGAGAACAACGAGGCCGACCCGGACCAGCTGGAGAACCTCTTCAAGCTGGACCACCTCGCGACCCGTATGCGCCGCAACGGTGAGAACCTGCTCGTCCTCGCGGGCGAGGAGGCCGGCCGCCGCTGGAACACCCCGGTCCCGCTGGTCGACGTCCTGCGCGCCGCCGCCTCCGAGGTGGAGCAGTACGAGCGCGTCGAACTCGCCGGCATCCCCGAGGCCGAGGTCGTCGGCGCCGCCGTGACCGACCTCGTCCACCTGCTCGCCGAGCTGCTGGAGAACGCCACCACGTTCTCCAGCCCGCAGACCCGGGTGCTGGTCAACGCGACCCGCCTGCCCGACGGCCGGGTGCTCGTCGAGATCCACGACAAGGGCATCGGCCTCACCGCCGAGGACTTCGCGGAGATCAACGAGAAGCTGGCCGAGCCGCCCACGGTCGACGCCACCATCTCCCGCCGGATGGGCCTCTTCGTGGTCGGCCGGCTCTCCCAGCGCCACGACGTCCGCGTCCAGCTCCGCCCCTCCGGCGAGTCCGCGGGCACCACCTCGCTGGTCATGCTGCCGCCGTTCCTGACCCAGATGGCCGCGGCGCCGGAGCCCGAGGAGCAGTTCACCGTCTCCCGGATCTTCGACCAGGAGCCGGCCGCCGAGTGGGCCGCCGAGCACGGTCCGGCCCGCAGCGCCGCCGAACTCGGCTTCGACGACCACCTCACCGGGCAAGGCAGCGCCGGTTCCAGCGGCTTCAGCCCGGCCCTGGAGGCCGTCCAGCGCTCGCAGCGCCTGGACCAGGTCCGGCGCGCCGCGCTGGAGTCCGGTCCGCAGGACGGTCGGCCGCCGGTACTGGACGCCGAGGTCGAGGACGACTACCCGGCGTACGGCCGCCGCAACGACGAGCGGTACGGCCAGGACGAGCAGTACCCGCAGCAGGGCTACGAGCAGTCCGGCTACGCCGACGACCAGTACGGCTACCAGCAGGACGAGTACGGCCAGGACGCCGGCTACGACCGCTCCGGCTACCAGCAGGACGGTTACCAGCAGGACGGCTACGGCCAGTACCCGCAGCAGGGCTACGACCAGTACGGCTACCAGCAGGACGAGTACGGCCAGGACGGCGGCGGCTACGACCGCTCCGGCTACGCCGACGAGCAGCCGTACGGCCGCCGGGCCGAGGAGGCCCCGGCGGGCCACCCGTACGCCCCCGAGCAGCCCGCCCTCCCGGCCGCCGACAGCGGCCAGGGCACCCTGGCGTCCGGGCTGCCGCAGCGCCGCCCGGGCCAGCAGCTGGCCGGCGGCGGATTCCCGTCCGGCCCGCAGAGCGACGGCGAGACCCCCAACTGGTTCGCCGGCGCCAAGGACACCTCGTCCACCCCGGCCGAGCCCCGCGGCGGCCACGACGTGTCGGCCCTCGGCGGCTACGGGCCCACCGGCCCGACCGCGGCCGGCAACCAGACCTGGCAGTCGCCGAACGACGGCGACTGGCAGCGGGCGGAGAAGCTCCGTGAGCCCTCCTCCAGCGGCACCACCGGGGCCGGACTGCCCCGGCGCGTGCCCAAGCAGAACCTGGTGGCGGGCAATGCCAAGCCCACCCCGCAGGACGGTCCGCAGGTGTCCCGCGCGCCCGAGGAGGTCCGCGGCCGCCTGACCAACCTGCGCCGCGGCGTCGAGCAGGGCCGCAGCGCCGGCGGCACCGGAAGCTTCCGGATCGACCCCGATCAGGTAGACCCGTCCGGCAACGGACAGCAGAATCGAAGCACCGATCTCTTCGGCGGCTCGAACCACCAGGAGCGTTGAGTTGAGTCAGATGAGCCAGGCCGCACAGAACCTGAACTGGCTGATCACCAATTTCGTGGACAACACCCCCGGGGTGTCGCACACGGTGGTGGTCTCCGCGGACGGCCTCCTGCTGTGCATGTCCGAGGGTTTCCCCCGCGACCGCGCCGACCAGCTCGCCGCCGTCGCCTCCGGCCTCACCTCCCTCACCACCGGCGCCAGCCGGATCTTCGAGGGCGGCGAGGTCAACCAGACCGTCGTCGAGATGGAACGGGGCTTCCTCTTCCTCATGGCCGTCAGCGACGGCTCGGCACTCGCCGTCCTCGCCGCCCCCGACTCCGACATCGGCCTCGTCGGCTACGAGATGGCCCTCCTCGTCGACCGCGCCGGCGCCGTCCTCACCCCCGCACTCCGCGCAGAACTCCAGGGCAGTCTCCTGCACTGACGGTCCGTCGGATACCGTCCAGGTATTCGAAGCACCTCCGCGCCCGTCCCGGGCCCGCTTCGGCGGGCTCGGGATCGGACGTTGTACGGCCTTCGCACCACCGGCTCCGGACCCGTGCCCGAGCTCGCACCGCACCGCCGCACCCTGTGAGGAGAGGAACCGTGACACCGCCCGATGACCGCAGCGGCCAGTACGGCGTTCCGTACCCTGGCACGGGCCACGACGCCTTCGGAGCACCCGGCGTCGTCGGCCACGGTCAGCAGTACGGCCAGCCGCTCCACGGCCAGCAGTACGACCAGCACGGCCAGCCCGGCCAGCAGCACGGCCAGCCGTCGTACGGACAGCCCGCGTACGGCCAGCCGTACGCGCCGGGTCAGTACGACGAGTACGGCCGGCCCCGGCCCTCGTACGACGCTCCCCCGGCCGGCTACCCGGACGGGACGGGCGGCCGGCAGCCCGGTCACCTCCCCGGCCGCGGCCCGGCCGTCGGTCAGCCGGCCGGACAGTCGCCCGGCGGCCCGTCGCGGCACGCGGGCGACGACTACGAGGACGAGCCGGACTCCGGCCCGCTGATCCGCCCGTTCGCGATGACCGGCGGACGGACCCGGCCGCGGTACGAGCTCGCCCTGGAGGCGCTCGTCTCCGCCGACGTGGACCCGCAGCGCCTGGCCACCCTGCTCCCCGAGCACCAGCGGATCTGCACCCTGTGCACCGAGGTGAAGTCCGTCGCCGAGGTGTCGGCGCTGCTCTCCCTTCCCCTGGGAGTGGCCCGCATCCTCGTGGCCGACCTGGCCGAGGCCGGCCTCGTCGCCATCCACCAGC
>NZ_JBHSOF010000111.1:0-5123 GCF_042656005.1 Kitasatospora misakiensis
AACACCAAAGCAACGCCGCTGTGCCCGGACCGGGCACAGCGGCGTCGCGCGTTCCTCGACAGTCAGCCCGTGCCGAGCACCGCGTCCCTGACCAGACGGGCCACCGCCTCCGGCTGCTCCACCAGGACCAGGTGGCCGCTGTCCGGGACCACCTCCAGGGAGACGGACGGGCACGCCGCAAGACCGGCGTGTTCGCTGTCGGTCAACCCGATCTCGTCCCGGTCGCCGCGCACCACCCACGCGCGGGCGCCGGAGCCGCACAGCCTCGGCACCAGTGAGCCGTGCCGGTCCAGGTAGGCGAAGTACTCGTCCATCGCCCGGCGGCAGAACGGCGCCGAGTTCTTCCCGAGGTCGGCGAGCAGCTCCGCCCTGCGGCGCTCGGGCAGGCTGCTCGCCATGGCCTTCGGCGCGAGCCACAGCATCGCGGGCCAGATCAGGCCGCCGAGGCCGGGCACGTGCCCGAGCTTCGTGGCGACGGAGAGCGCCCTGGGCTCGTCCGGACGCGAGAAGGTCGGGGACAGCAGCACCACGGGGCCGGAGAAGTGCCCGGCGGCCACCATCTCCAGGGCGATGTTGGCGCCGATGCTGTGCCCGACCACGGCCGTGCACCCGTACTCGGCCGCGAGGGCGCCGGTGATGGCGGCGTAGTTCTCCATCGACACGTCGGCGGGCGCGACCGTTCCGGCGTGCCCGGGAACGGTCGCGGCCACCAGGCGGATCGGCGCCTCGGCGAGCGGTGGCGCGGCCATCATGTCCGCGTAGAAGACCGTGCCGCACAGCCCGCCGGGCAGCAGCAGGACGCGGTGCGGCGCATCGGCCGGCCCCGACTCCCGGATGTCCCACTCACCGAATGGCGCGCTACCGCTCACGATCACGTCCTGCCTCTCGTCCGACCTCCCGCAGTCTCGCGCGAGGGCAGCCGTCGGGCCGTGACCGTGGTCCGAGCGCGGCATGTCGCCCGCCGCCGCGCCCGGACTTCCCAGGAGGGGCCGTCGGCTACTGGCCGACCCGGCCGTCGACGCACTCGCGGAGGAGGTCGGCGTGGCCCGAGTGGCGGGCGTACTCGTCGATCATGTGCACCATGACCTCGCGGATCGCGAGCTTGTCGCGGCCGGCGCGCACGCCGAGGTCCGGGAAGCCGGCCAGGGTGGCGTCCATCGCGGCCTGCTCGCGCGCCAGGTCGGCGAACGCGGCGTCGACCACGGCCTGGTCGGCGACGGCGCCGTCGAAGTCCGCGTCGCGCGCACCGTAGAGCTTCGGCAGCGGCTCCTCGTCGCTGATCCAGTTCCGCCAGCCGCGCTCCACCTCGGCGAGGTGGCGGACCAGGCCGAGCAGCGACATCGTGGACGGCGGCACCGAGCGGCGGGCGAGCTGCTCGGCGTCCAGGCCCTCGCACTTGAGGCGCAGGGTGAGGCGGTAGTTGGTGATGGCCTCGCGCAGGGTCGCCAACTCGCCGTCCGGGCTCGGCCCCTCGTTGTTGCGCGGGTCGTCCTCGGGGTTCAGCCACATGTCGGGGTAGACGGTCGCTTCGGTCCACCGCGCAGGTTGATCATTCATCCGGCCCATGCTGGTCCGTGGCCGACGGCTCCGCCACTCAATATCCGCACCCGGCGAACTGGGGTTCACGCGGCCTGGGCCGCGCTCGTCTCCCAGTCGATGTGGTGGTCGAACTGCCAGGCCATCTTCTCCGGGTTGATCAGCTTCATGCTCGCCGGCAGCAGGAGGTCGCGCAGGACGCGGCCGACCGGGCCCGCCGTCTTGTCGCTGTTCGTGCGGGCGGCGAGCTTGATGATGCGCTCGACGCGGGGGCGGCGCAGTCGCTCGTACGCCGCGAAGGCCTGGTCGTAGGGCAGGTCCCGCAGGCAGCGGGCGAGTTCGACGGCGCTCTCGGCGGCGATGGAGGCGCCCTGTCCGGAGCTGGACGAGGCGGCGTGGGCCGCGTCGCCGATCAGGGTCATCCGGCCGCTGGTCCAGTTCGGGACGCGCGGCATGTTCTCCATCGGGCCGGTGATGAGGAGTTGGCCGGCGTCGGTGCGGCTGATCATGTCGAGGGCGGGGACGCGGTCGTCGGCGAAGGCTTCCCTCAGGACGCTCATCCACCGCTCCGCACCGATCGACTGGGCCTCGGCGACCGTCATCGGGGCGCGGTGGGGCAGGTTCACGAACCACATCGCCGAGGAGTCGTCGAAGACCTGGTAGCCGAAGAACGCGCGCTTGCCGAAGCACAGGTACATCACGCCGTCGGTGGAGGGCAGCCCCGACCGCTCCAGCCGCGCCCCGAAGCAGACCAGGCCGGCGTAGTTCGGCCGCGGGGCGGCGGGGTCGATCAGGGAGCGGACCGTGGAGCGGATGCCGTCGGCGCCGATCAGGATGTCGGCGCTGGCCCGCGTGCCGTCCGCGAAGTGCGCGGTGATGCCGGAGCCGGTGTCCGTCGCGCCCGTGAGCCGCTTGCCGTGGTGGATGGGGACGGCGCGGCGCTCCGCCTCGTCGTAGACCGCCCGGTAGAGATCGGCGCGCCAGACGAACTGCTGGACCGGGAGGCGGGCGGGCGGGGCGAACCGCGCGAGGTGCTTGCCCGTCCAGCTCCGCAGCCCCAGGGCGGTGACCGGGGTGCCGATGGCGCGGACGAGCTCGCCCGCGCCGATCGCGTCGAGGGCGTCCTGGCCGTTCGGGGCGATGGTCATACCGCCGCCGACCCCGTCGGCGGTGTGGTCGTACGCCTCGTGGACGGTGGCCTCGATGCCGGCCTGGCGGAGGGCCATCGCGGCGACCGGGCCGGCGATACCGCCGCCGATGACGAGCGCGGTGCGGGCTTTGCCGATGCGGGTCATGACTGGTTCTCCCTCGAAGGGTCGCCGGTGGGCGGCATGCCGCCGCGCTTCTGGGCGCGGCGCGGGTGCCGTTCGGATGGTTCGATAGTTGCAGTGAGACTAGTTTCGAGTCAACTAGTTGCTTCGAAGTTAGAATCTGGCCCATGGCCGCATCCGCTCCCCGCAGCTCCCCGCTCGCCCTGACCGTCCTGGCCCTGCTGCACTACCGGCCGCTGCACCCGTACGGCATCCAGCGGCTGGTCAAGGACTGGGGCAAGGAGCAGGTCGTCAACGTCAGGCAGCGCGCGAGCCTCTACCGCACGATCGAGCGGCTCAACGGCGAGGGCCTGATCGCGGTCCGCGAGACCGGGCGCGATCAGCAGTACCCCGAGCGGACGGTCTACGAGGTCACCGACGCGGGGCGGGAGACCGCCCGCGCCTGGCTGGAGGAGATGCTCGCCGCCCCCAAGGAGGAGTTCCCGGAGTTCCCGGCCGCCCTCTCGAACCTCCTGCTGCTCATGCCCGAGGAGGCGGCGGACGTGCTGGGGCGCCGGGTCGACGCCCTCGCGGAGCGGCTCGACGGGCTGGCGGCGGCCCTGGCCGCGGAGGCGGGGCACGGGCTGCCGCGCGTCACCCGGCTGGAGACCGAATACCTGCGGGCCGTGACGGCCGCGGAGCTGGCGTGGGTGCGGGCGGTGGTCGACGACCTGCGGGCCGGGCGGCTCTCCTGGTCGAGGGAGCAGCTGGACGCCCTGGCGGCGGGGCCGGAGCAGGGGGCGGGCCCGGACCGGATATGAGGGGCGGCGCGGCGGGGCCTCGGGGTACGGTCCCCTGATGAACGATCAGATCACCGACGAGCAGCCACTGTCCGGCGGGAACGCGACCGCGAGCGTCGTCCGCGTCGGGGACACCGTCCGCCGGAGTGCCGGGCCGTGGACGCCGGCGGTGCACGCGTTGCTGGAGCACCTGCACGGGGTGGGGTTCCGGGGCGCGCCGCGGCCGCTGGGCGTCGACGAGCAGGGGCGCGAGGTGCTGAGCTTCGTGCCGGGCGAGGTGATGTGGTTCGACCGGTTCACGATGCTGGACCCGGTCGAGCGGCTGGCCCGCGTCGCCCGGCTGATCCGGGAGTTCCACGACGCCGTGGCCGGCTTCACGCCGCCGCCGGACGCCCGCTGGCAGTCGCTGATGCGGGACGACTCGGCGGAGGGCTCCGAGATCATCGCCCACCAGGACCTCGCGCCGTGGAACCTGGTCATCGAGGACGCGGGCGACCGCTGGGCGTTCATCGACTGGGACACCGCCGCTCCGGGCTCCCGGCTCTGGGACCTCGCGTACGCCGCGCACGGCTTCGTGCCGCTCGCCGCGACCCCGGGCCTGCGGCGGGCGGACGCCGCCGAACGGCTGCGGGCCTTCGTCGACGCCTACGGGCTGGACGAGGCGGAGCGGTTGCGGCTGGTGCCGATGCTGGGGCGGCGGACCCGGGCCATGCACGACTTCCTGCGCGACCAGGCGGGCCTGGGCGTGCAGCCGTGGACGCGGCTGTGGCAGGAGGGGCACGGCGCGGCGTGGCTGGCGAACAGCGAGTACATCGAGGAGCGGCGGGAGGAGTGGACGCGGGCGCTGCTGGACGGCTGAGCGGCCGGCAGGGGGCGGCAGCGGGGTCGCGGGAGGGTGTCGCGCCGGAGCGTCGGGTACAGTCCGCGCGTGAACGATCAAGAGATGCTCGACCGGCCTGACCTGCCCGGCGAGGAGTCCCCGGGACCACGGTTCCCGGGTCCGCAGGTGGTGGCCGAACGGCGCGGTGGCCGGTGGGCGATGCCCGGTGCGGTGCTGCTGGTGGTGCTGCTGGCGGCGGGCGCCGCGGTGGCGGTGGTCGCCGACCCGCCCTCCGGGGACGCAGACGCGAGCGGCAACGCGACGTGCGCACCGCCGCAGGCCGACGACGCGCCCGGGTACCCCGCGCTGTGCGCCGCGCTGAACCGCCCCGACCTGCCGGACCTCGCCGGCGTGCCCGGCGGGCGGGTGTCCCTCGCCGGGTCCCACCTCGTCCTGCGGCTGGGTGGCGACGGGAAGGAGCCGCCCGTCGCCACCGCGCAGGTGCAGATCGGTTCCGTCCAGGTGAGCGTGACCGATCACCCGGACATGGCGCCCGAGGACTTCCTGCTCTTCTCCGACCTGCCGCGCACTCAGGCGCCGGTGCTCGGTCACCCCATCACCGCCTACCGGATGCGCACCATGGGCGGGGCCCCGGCGACCGGCGGACGCTGTTGGTGAATTCGGGATCCTGATCATTTCGCCCCGTCGAGCTGTTGC
>NZ_JBHSOF010000112.1:0-4150 GCF_042656005.1 Kitasatospora misakiensis
TCGACGGTGATCAGCTCCTTGGCGAGCGTCACCGGGTGCCGGAAGTTCGGCGAGGCGATGGAACTGACGCCCTTGGTGGAGCAGTGGCTGGAACGCGGCAGCACCCCGGCCCAACTTGCCCAAGCCCTGCTCCCGGGCCTGCCCACGACAGTCCACTCGCTGGTCAGAGTGCTGTGCAATCGCCTGAGGCGCAAGATGCCGCCCGTGCAGACCCCCACGTAGCCCGCTGCCGGACCCACGTACGCCAAGTACTCCAAGTGCCACGACCCGCTGCCACGGCCGGGCATCTGCTGGGCCTATGCGGGCCTCGGGACGCGGGTGGTCGCGGTGGGCGGCGGCGCTGCCGCGGCACTGGGCAGTGCGGCCCGAGGCCGCGCTGCCCTGCTCACCGTGGTGAGCGCTGGGCAGCTGGCCAGCACGGCAGTGTAGGGCGGCACCTTGCCACCATCCGTCGCTGTGGCAAAGGAGTTGGGGCACTGTCGACGCGGCGCGCAAGTGGTGGCGAGGTACCGTTTTGACGTCTTTGCAGCAGGCGGGCGGGGATCGACTGGTGGAGTGGAGCGCAGCTGACGGGCCTTCCGCAAGCCCAGCCCAGCACGTAACCGATTGGGTAACTGAAGCGTTCTACTCGCAGATGCAGCGAGGCGCTTCCAGCCTGCTCGGACGCGAGAGGTACCAGACCGATGGACGTGGCAACGGTCACGGAGGCTGCGGGAACAGCACTGGTAGGGGCGATGGCCACGGATCTGTGGGGGAAGGCCGTGGACGGCGTCACAGCTCTGTGGCGGCGCGCGTACCCAGACCGGGCCGAGACAGTGGCCGCAGAGCTGGAGCAGACGCGTCGGCAGGTACTGGCCGCTCGTCAATCCAATGATGAGCGAGCCCTTCAAGACCTCCGCACCGGTTGGCAACTGCGTCTGGCACAGTTCCTTGATCTGGAGGATCACAAGCTCGCCGAAGAGTTGGTCGCAGAGCTTCATCGCCTCGTTGAGGAAGAACTCAAGTCTGCCGCTTCTCTGAGCGAACATAACTGCGCCAACAAGGTTGAGATGAAAGTCGTAGCACTCGGAACAAGTCGAGTCAATCAGGTGGCAGGGAACCAATACAACTACAAGGACTGAAATACGGCACCACTCAAGCAGGGGCCGGCAATGACCGATCAAGCGGAGAGAATTTTGCGTCACCGGGACAGTGATGTCCTTCGCATCAGACAACAAGCCTCGGCATCTGGAGCATCTAAGCTTTACCAGACCGCAGGTCCTCAAGTGGTTATTGAAGGAGGACTGAATGTCCACCTAAACACTGATCGCCCTGCCGAGAGTTCCCCCGTTTCCCTTATGCCTCCTTTCAAGCTCCTCCCCCACTGCCTTCACGGACGGGAGGCTGCTGTGGAAAAGCTCGGAGGAGAATGCGTTCAGGATGCTCTCGGCCGTCTGACCGTGCTGCACGGCATGGGTGGAATCGGCAAGACGGCGGTAGCCCTGTCCCTGGCGCGAAAACTGCGGGGAAAAGGTGTACGCGTCTTTTGGATTTCAGCCGCGAGCCAATTTGGCCTACGCGAGGCAATGCTGCAGATCACGATCCGGCTCGGTGCTGCAGAATCCCTAGTCAGGGAAGCGGCCCTCGGACACGTCAATGTCGCCGATGTGATGTGGGAGGCACTCGAAGGAAGCGAGGTGCCATGGCTTTTGGTATTCGACAGCGCAGACGACCCGGGCGGAATTGAGAACGAGCTGGGGCCAGCTTGGCTGAGTTCATCGCCCTCTGGATCTGTCCTCGTTACATCCCGCCAAGGAAGCCGCGGCTTCTGGCCCTGTGGTGTCAATATGATGAAGCTGGATCCGTTGAGCCCGACCGCCGGAATGGATATGCTTCTTGATCTGGCCGGCGCACGAGGGGCAGTGGCCCAACAGTGCCAACAAGCAGAGCTTCTGGCGGCTCGCTTGGGCGGAATTCCGCTTGCCTTGCGTCTGGCTGGCTGCTATCTATCCCTTCCGTCGTCAGGCATCAGAAGCTTCGAAGACTACCGAGCAGCCTTGGATAGAGACTTCAAAGCTGTTATCGACCGAGCAGCTTCTACATCCCCGGACCTGTGGCCGGAAGGTCAACTGCGCAGCCTTATTATGCAGACCTGGGAGATCTCGCTAGATACACTGGAGAAGCAGGGAATCCCTCAGGCCAGGACCGTCATGCGACTGCTCTCCTGTTGGGCGAGTCAACCTTTTCCCATCAAGCTGCTTTCCGCGAAGATCCTCGCTCGCACGAGCGGTCCGCGATTCGGATACTGGGACGAATTAGTTCTCGAGAGAACTCTCAATGCTCTCAATTCCCTTGGGCTAGTCGATGTGGTATACGAGGGTCCAGAGTGGTCGACGTCCCCTGGTGGTGGCTTCTATCAGCAAGACGGCCCGCCTGCTGGACATCACTGCATCGTGGTTCATCCGCTTGTGGCCGAGGTGAATGAGGCACAGCTCGATCACTCCGAAGAGAGCAGTCAGGTGTGGGCTGCAGCTGTTCGGTGCCTGGGAATCGTCCGGGGCATGTGGACGGAGGATCCAGGGCAGCTCGGCTTTTGGCAGCTGATCATCCCTCACTTGCTCTCCGTGACCCACCGCCTGCCCGACGAGTGTGCTGACCTATTTAAAGTCATCGTGGATGTCCAGGAATGGTTCGGCCAGTACCTGCGGGTGTCCGGCCAATATGAGATCGGCTACAAGCTCGCCAGCGTCTCACACTCGAGGATTAGTGGGCTTCGACTACCCGACGAACTCCGCTTTCTATCCGGATATATCTGCGCAGACTGGTCGTGGCAGACGTCCCGCCTGGAGGAGGCCGACGAGCTGGTCCACGAGGCTTGTCATTTAGCTGGGAAGACTGCTGGCCCCGAGAGCTACCAGGCGCTCGTCGCCAACGGGCTTCTCGTCGCTATTCAGGTGGAGCGAGGCTTCTTCAAAGAGGCCGAGAAGTTGGCGCGGAGATTCGCCTTTGCACTGGAAGGAGGACAGCTTCACCAGCTCTCCGCCCAGGCGTATCATCATCTGGCTACTATCCTCAGGGAAACTGGGAAACTGGAAGAAGCCGAGGAGAATTCTCGCCTTGCAGTACGCCTATGCGAGACGATCCCCGGATTTCCATCGTACACCAAAGCGGTAATCCGCCATGAGCTTGGAGTAATTCTCTGGCACCGAGGGCGTCTAGATGATGCACTCGGAATGCTGGCGAAAGTCCATCAAAGCCAGCGCGAATTCCTGGCGCCTTGGCATCCATCCATCCTGGTCACGCGCTACGACATTGCATCAATTAATGCCATTCAAGGGAATCTCATGAGAGCCCTGATGGACTTTATGGCCATCTACCTGACCGAGAAGGATTTCCTTGGCGAAAGGCACTATGCAACTCTTCAGGCCAAGCATCAGGTAGCCCAGGTCATGGTACAGCTGGGAGAGTTGGAGGCGGCCGAAATGATTCTGGACGAGATCGAGCTCGAACGCCGCTCCGGCAAACTTGAAACGCGCCACATGGATGTGCTGGCAACTCGCCACGAGTTGGTCCACATCAAGGCACAGCGCGGTAATCATATCGAGGCATCGCAGGAGTGGCGGGAAATCCTCGAAGAGGAGCGCAGGGAGCTTGGAATGGAACATCCGTCCACACTGCGGACTCACTTCAACTGGGCAATCTGTTGGGCCGCATTGGACAGGCAGGCTATCGCTCGGGTTGAAATGGGTAAAGTCTTGATGGCCCGGCGTCGCACCCTAGGTGATAAGCACTATGAAACGCAGCAGGCCCGCCAGGCCCTGGAATCTCTGATCCGCTCGCCAAGGGCGATCTGGCGATTCGATGGGCAAGCACGGCATTCGTTTCCGCGAAGCAGGACGAGCGGATAGGCGCCACGTTTTCCAAGGGTCAGAGCACGGGAGCACATGGCAGGACCCGCACCACGTAAGCTCTCTGGCTCTGTGGCCCCAGTTGTTGCCGTTCAGACGTATTCGGCGGCTTCCCCCGTGCCACGATGAAGGGGTGCAGCCCGCCCCTGACGCTGTAGTGCTCGCTGTCAATGGGATCGTCTCCGACCAGTCCCGTAAGGTCGATGACATGCGACTGAGCACGGTGATCCTCCCCATCCACCGGTGGAGCGAGGGGCAGAAGA
>NZ_JBHSOF010000113.1:0-4147 GCF_042656005.1 Kitasatospora misakiensis
TGCGGGCTGGGCCCGGTGGTTGCTCGGTGCGACGCATTCGAAGTTACGGGCGGCTGGGGTGGGTTTCAAGGATTCGCAGGTTTAGCGAGGTCAGGGGTGGGTTACCGGTCGTAACGATCACCAGAATGGGCCGATTTGAAGGCAAATGCCCCGTTTTTCAAGATCGAACAAGGCCTGATGGTGGCCCGGGCCACACGCGGGGGCCTGTGAGCCCGCGCACAGGTCGACGCCCCGTGACCGCGCCCCGTCCCACCCGTGACGAACTCACCCCCACGCGGGTGGCCCCCACCACAGCCCTCACCCTCGGTACGGAGGCCGTCGCGCTGCGGCCATCACCCCCCTTACGAGCCGGCGGTGGCCGCCTCCAGCGTGGTCGCCATGACCGGGCTGGTGAAGGTGTTCGTCGCGTTCCCCGAGGAGGGGTGGTAGGAACCCCACTTCAGGTAGTTGCGGTCGCCGTCCCAGGTGGTCCCCTTGAAGGTGCCCGAGCCGGTGGTGAAGGTCTGCTTCACACCGTCGAACCAGAAGTCGATGGTGCCGTCGGTGCGACCCAGGCGGATCTTCAGCGCGTAGGAGTGCCACTGGTTGTTGGCCGTCGGCGCGGTCCACAGCGTGTGCGCGACGTGCTTGGTGTCCCACTCCTGGAGTCGGAGGCGCCCGTTCGTCGCGTCGATCTCGATCGGGTGGTTCGCCGTGTCGGTGCTCGGCGAGCACTTGAGCTGGAAGACGTAGCGGCTGTTGGAGTCCTTGATGTTCACCTTGGACGACCACCCCAGGTAGAAGGTGTCGCCCTCCTTCAGGTTGGGGCTCAGCGTCTCGCAACGCTCCTCACCCGCGGCCTGGAACGCCCGCCACACACGACCCTTGGCCGGGTCCTTGACGACGCCGAAGTGGCCGTCCGCGCACTGGACGGCGGTGAAGGAGGAGGGGCCCTTGCTGGTGCTCGGCGTCCACAGGACCTTGCCCGCCACGGCGGCCGAGCTGCCGGTGGTGGCCGTGCCGCACGTGATCGCGAGCGTGCTGAGGGCCACGACACCGACGGCGGTCCTACGAGGGTGGGACAGGGAAGGCATACCGCTCCCGGAGGGATGAGGGGTGGAATCACTTCGCGCGCCCGAACCGACCGGCCCGGACGCGCGAAGCGATTCGACCACCTGACGGCGTATCGAGCCAAGCGAGCCGCCCGATGGACGCCCTTTCGGGCAACCCCACCGCCCGCCCCGTGCACGGCCGAGCCCTGCGGCGGCCCTGACCACCATGACGGCGGATCGCTACGATCAGACAGGAGTTCGTCTCAGCACCCTGCTAGGCCCCTCCGGTGGCCCATCTTGCGCAGCGGGTGGAGAGCTGGGGGAGGCGGATCGCCTCGTCTGCCTGCTCCACGAGCGGCACCGCATCAGTCGCGGTGGTGTTGCACAGTTGATCGACAAGCGCCTTGCCGTGTGATGCCGAGGTCGAGGTCATGGGCCGTCTCCAAACGGTCTGGGATGACGCCGGTGGCGGCTCACTCAACCGGCCGAGTCGGTGCTGTCGGGGCGCCGATGGATGCGTAGCGGCTTCTTCGGCGGAGCCAGAACGATCCGCGGAACGGGGCGGAAAGACCCGTTCGGATCGCGGTCTTCCAGGCGCCAGCGGTCGGCAACGGTTGCCAGGACAAGCGTGGCCTCAGCGATAGCGAAGTCGTTTCCGATGCATTGGCGTGCGCCACTGCTGAAGGGGATGAATCCATCGCGAGGATTCCGTGGAGTGGTGGAGGCCAGCCACCGATCGGGATCAAAGTCTTCCGGACGAGCGAACAGGTCGGCGCGCTGATGGAGAATGTGCTGCCCGATGAGGACCGTGGCTCCGGCGGGGACACGATGCCCCGCAAGCAGAGCATCGCGGGTGACCGTCCGACTGAGCAGCCAGACCGGCGGGCGCAGGCGCAGGCTCTCGGTCAGGACTCGCTCCGCCATCTCCAGCCGGGGCAGATCCTCCCAGGTGGCTGCCCGCCCGCCAAGAACTGCGCGAGCCTCCCTGTGCAGGCGCTCTTGGATTTCGGGGTGGCGGGAAAGCAGCAGGCAGGCCCAGCCGAGGGCGCACGCGGTTGTGTCAACTCCGGCTACGAGCAGGGAGAGGACCTGGTCATAGACTTCGGTCTCACTCAGAGCGCCGGCCTCGTTCTGGGTCGCGAGGAACGTCGCCAGGATGCTGCCGTCGTCGTCCGAGTGCCGACGCTGGTCGACAGTTCGGCGGACTGCGGCAAAGAGGGTGTGCTTGGCCTGCACATACCGCCTGTTCGCCGGGGTCGGGAGTCCGGCGAGAGCGACCGGCGTGACCATCCGACGGAACCCCCCGGCCAGGACCGCGCCGATGGCCTGGCGAATCTCTGCGACCTCTGCGTCGGTCACCCTGGTACCGAACAGGGTGGTGGCGGCGACTCTGACTGTTACGTCATACATTTCCTCGCCAGGGACAATGTCCTGACCGTCCTGCCACGCGGCGGTCAACGCATCCGCGTACCTGGTCATCACCGCCGCGTATGCGGGCAGACGGTCACGGTGAAACGCAGGTTGGACGAGGCGACGCTGGCGCCGGTGCACGCTGTAGGGGCAGACCGTCAAGCCGTTCCCCACAAAATCCCGAGCCCGGTCGGTGATAGGTCAACCTTTGTCGAAGGTGCGGTCATCGAGCAGGATCTGTCTGACCAGCTCGGGATGACAGGCCACGTATGCGCGCTGCGGTCCGAGCTTGATCTGAACCAGGTCGCCGTGATCGGAGAGAGAGGCCAGGAAGTCAAGAGGGTCTCGGAAGATCTTCATCGCGTGGCCCAACACAGGAAGTGAGCCCGGAACGACAGGGGGTTGCTGTGTGTCAGCCCGGTTCATGACTGTGCTCCTTGTCGACGGCTGTGCTGATGAAGGCGCCGCCGTATCACGGCGAGCTCTTCCAGTCGGCCGGTCGGCTGTCCTCTCCCGCCGGCCGGCTCGGTGTCGACGCGGATCTACCCATGACTGGCCGTCACTATGCCGTTACTCTCTCGACAGTTCGCGGACAGATTAAATGACAGTCCACTGATCGTCACCATTCTTGATCTGTGGTGACGTTGGAACATCGAGAGATTTCGGAAGGCGCCATCCTGGGGAACGCCGGGCCTCCCGCGACGCCATTGCACCAGAAGATGCTCGCCGTGCTCTGGCCGCCTTCCGGGCCGCCCTCCGTCCGGCCCGCTGAGCCGTCAGGGTGCGATCGGCAGCTGGCGCTTGTGCTCGGTGAGGCGGTAGCGGCGGACGATCGCGGCGAACGCGGCCTCCGTCACCGGCTTGCCCTCCAGGAAGTCGTCGATGTCGTCGTAGGTCACACCGAGCGCGTCCTCGTCCGGCAGCCCCGGGTTCAGCGTCTCCAGGTCGGCGGTCGGGGTCTTCCAGATCAGGGCGGCCGGCGCGCCCAGTGCCTCCGAGACGGCGCGCACCCGGCGCTTGGTCAGGCCGGTGAGCGGCACCACGTCCGCCGCGCCGTCGCCGAACTTGGTGAAGAATCCCGACACCGCCTCCGCCGCGTGGTCGGTGCCCACCACGAGGCCGTCGTGCGCGCCGGCCACCGCGTACTGCGCGACCATCCGCTGCCGGGCCTTGATGTTGCCCTGTACGAAGTCCTGGTGGTGCGCGTCCCGGAACAGCGTCCCGCCCGCCTGCACCGCGGCCATCGCCGCGTCGCTCGCCGCCTTCACGTCGACCGTGAGCACCTGGTCCGCGCGGATGAACCCCAGCGCGAGCTGGGCGTCCGCCTCGTCCGCCTGGGTGCCGTACGGCAGGCGCATCGCGTAGAACGTCGCCTCGTGCCCGGCCGCCCGCACCCGCTCCACGGCCAGCTGGCACAGCCGGCCGGCCGTCGTCGAGTCCACGCCACCGCTGATCCCCAGCACCAGCGACCGCAGCCCGGTCGAGGTCAGCCGCTCCGCCAGGAACGCCACCCGCCGCTCGATCTCCACCTCCGCGTCGAACTCCGACTCCACCTGGAGTTCCCGCGCGATCTCCCGCTGCACAGCCGCCACGTCGCTCACGACCTGCTCCTCACTAGACCCACCGGCCCCCATCGCCGGACCGGCTCCCACTCTAGACCCGTACTTCGCGGGTCGCTGATTCGTATGGTGTGACCGGTCCGGGAG
>NZ_JBHSOF010000114.1:0-4026 GCF_042656005.1 Kitasatospora misakiensis
CGGTCACCCGTCGCATCCGGCACGTACTTCACACAGACAACGATCCTCAAGCTCACGGCCTGTCTCCTGTACTGGTCTCGTCCGGCGGCTGCGGCTGTGCACACGGGCGCGAACACGGCACGCGCCCGTTCCCGGCAGCGTGTTCCCGTGCCGGTCCGGAACTCCCTGGCAGCATACTCGCCAGTAGCCCGACGTCACTACTCGCCAGTAGCTTACGCCGCGCGGTCCCGTCCGGGCGCCCCTCGGACCCCCTCGGCAGCCCCGAGCGGGCCGTCGGTCCGGTACGGACCGCGGGACGGCCGCACTGCCGTCAGGGCCATCCTGCCCCAGCCCGCCCCCTGCTCCACCCCACGGGGGCGCTCCGTCCCCCGCGAGCCCCACCGTGACGACGGAAAGCGCCGTTCCGCGCCGGGGCGCGGGACCGCTCAGACCGCCTCGCCCAGCGCCGCGATCACATCCGCCCGCCTCGGCTGCCCGGCCGCCCGGCGGACCACCCGGCCACCCGCGTCCAGCACCAGCACCGTCGGCGTCCGCAGGATGTCCAGCCGCCGGACCAGCTCCAGCCGCTCCTCGGCGTCCAACTCCACGTGCGCCACCCCGTCGACCATCCCGGCCACCTCCGCGAGCACCCGCCGGGTGGCCCGGCAGGGCTGACAGAAGGCCGTGGAGAACTGCACCAGGGTCGCCCGCTCGCCGAGCGGCACCCCCAGCTCTGCCGCGGACAGCCCCACCACCCCGTCCTTCGCCCGCACCCTCAGCCTCCCGTCGCGCTTGGCCCGCAGCATCCCGAACGCACTCGCCAGCGCGAGCACGACAACGCACACCACCAACCCGTTCATGCCCCCAGTCTGCGCCAGGCCTCCCCCGGCCCCGGGAGCGGCCCCCGACAAAACGGTCGACCACCGGCGCGCGAGCCGCGTACGATCACCGCGTGAACTCCGACCGCCCCGCACAGCCGCTGCTGACCACCCGCCGGGTGGTCGACCTGTGCCGGGCCACGACCTCGCGCTGTCGCTGACGCTCCCCAGCCGTCAGCCCGCCGTCGTCCCCTCCCGGAGTCCCCGTGCAGATCGATCCCCGCGGCCCGCGCTTCGCCGCCGCGCTCACCACCGTCGTCCTGATCTCCGTCCTGCTCACCGGCAGCGGCGCCCTGCTCGCCGCCCAGGCCCTCGTCTTCGCCCTCGGAGCCCTCGGCGGGCTGCGCCGCTCCCCGTACGGGTGGCTCTACCGCACGCTGGTCCGGCCCCGCCTGGCACCGCCGGCCGAGACCGAGGACGAACGCCCGCCCAGGTTCGCCCAGGGTGTCGGCCTGGCCTTCGCCCTCGTCGGCGCGCTCGGCTTCCTCATTGGGGCCGCCTGGCTCGGCCTGCTCGCCACCGGGTTCGCCCTGGCCGCCGCCTTCCTCAACGCCGCCTTCGGCTACTGCCTGGGCTGCGAGATGTATCTGCTGCTCCGCCGCGCACAGGGCCGGGTGGACGCCACCGCCTGACCGGGCCGCGCCACCGGCCCGACGCGGGGCCGGTCGGGAGCGAAAACGCGGGGCCGGCCGGGAGCGGAAAAGTTCCCGGCCGGCCCATCACGTACGTCACACCTTCACATTCCGCCAGGCCGCAGCCCTCAGGTGACAGCAGGCACTCCTTCGGGGGATCATCTCCGTGTATCGCCCGTGGCCGCCGCGGTGTGCCGTGCCCCCGGTCGGCCCCCACGGACGGCTCCCCGGGCCCCCGCCGTACCGGGCCGCCAGGCCCGTCGAAGTCAGGACTGACCGTGGCAGAGTTCGTCTACCCGCCGGTGATCGGCGCCGCACTGACCGTCTTCCGCGCCCTCGACGTGCGCATCAAGATCGTCGGCGCCGAACACATCCCCGCCGAGGGCGGGGCGGTGCTGGTGAGCAACCACATCAGCTACCTCGACTTCCTCTTCGCCGGCCTGGGCGCCTACCGGGGCGGCAAGCGCAAGACCCGCTTCATGGCCAAGGACGACGTGTTCAAGCACGGCGTCTCCGGCCCCCTGATGCGCGGCATGAAGCACATCCCGGTCGACCGGGCCGACGGCCAGCCCGCCTACGACGCCGCCGTCCGCGCCCTCCGGGCCGGCGAGGTCGTCGGCGTCTTCCCCGAGGCCACCATCAGCCGCTCCTTCATGCTGAAGAAGTTCAAGACCGGCGCCGCCCGGATGGCCGCCGACTCCGGCGCCCCGCTGCTCCCGATGGTCCTCTGGGGGACCCAGCAGCTGTGGACCAAGGGCCGCCCGAAGACCCTCACCAAGCGGCACGTCCCGGTCACCATCATGATCGGCGAGCCGATCGTGCTGGAGCCCGGGGACAAGCCCGTCATGGTCACCCGGCGCCTGCGGGCCGCGATGTCCGAGATGCTCGACCGGGCCCAGCGCGAGTACCCCGGCAAGCCGTCCGGCCCCGAGGACAGCTGGTGGCTGCCCGCCCAGCTCGGCGGCACCGCGCCCACCCTGGAGGTCGCCGAGGCCGAGGACGAGGCGGAGAACGTCGCCAAGGCCGAACGCCGGGCCGCCCGCGGCTGACCCCTCGTCACCGGGGTCCGCACCACCGCTCCTTGTCCGAACCGCCGCACGAACGGATGACTCCCCGTGCCCGAGCGGACGCGGACCGTCGCGTGTCGCCCCGCTCCACCCGCTCCGATCTGACAAAGTGACAGCTCCTTCGGGGGGCTCACGCCCGGATTCACCGGGCGGATCGAAGACGGAGATGAGACGCGGATGACCCGCACACGGCTCTCAGGGGCCACCCCCGCCACGGCCCGCACCCGCCCTCGCGCAGGTGCGGGCCTCCTGCTCGCCGGGGTCCTGCTCACCGGCTGCGGCGCCCAGCCCGGCGAGATCCCGCTCAGCGAGATCCGCGCCGAATCCCCCACCCCCACACCGACCCCCACCGTCGAACCGGTCGTCGCCGACGGCCCCGCCGGCGTCGTCGCCGCTGCGGCCACCCCGACCGCGCCACCGGCCCGGAACGGCCTCATCGCCGCCCGGGGCTTCCTCGACCAGGACCGCCGCACCAGCGCGATCTTCGCCGTCACGGCCGACGGCAAGACCCGTCAGCAGCTCACCCAGCCGGACGACCGGACCCGCGACGACCGCCCCTCCTGGTCCCCCGACGGCACCGCCCTCGCCTTCGACCGCACCGGCGGCGACTCCCCCGGCCGCATCTGGACGACGGGCGCCGACGGCCGGAACGCCCACCCGGTCGGCCCGCTCTGCGAAGCCGGCGCCCCCGACTGCCTCAACGAGACGGAGACCGGCCCCGCCTGGTCCCCCGACGGCAAGCTGATCGCCTTCACCCGCACCTGGGGCCAGTCCGATCCGACCTCGGAGCAGACCCAGTACAGCGACCTCTACGTCATCGCTCCGGACGGCACCAGCGCCCAGCGCCTCACCTTCCTGACCAACGACACCCCGTACTCCGGCGCCGTCACCGACCCGGCCTGGTCCCCCGACGGCAAGCAGCTCGTCTTCTCCTACCGGACCAGCGCCACCGGTCAGCCCGCCAACGGCCGCTCCCTCTACGTCGTCAACGTCGACGGCACCGGTCTGCGCCGGCTCACCCCGTGGGAGCTGCGGGCCGGCGAACGCGCCAACTGGTCGCCCGACGGCAGCCGGATCGTCTTCACCACGTACCCCGCGGGCCCCGACAACGCGCCCGGCGCACCCGGCGGCGGCATCTACACCGTCCACCCCGACGGCACCGCCGTGGAGGCCCTCACCCCCGGCCCGTCCGAGGTCACCTACGGGGTCGCCTCCTACTCCCCGGACGGCACCGCGATCGCCTTCGACCAGGCCCCGGCCGGCGGGGCCTCCGAGCTCTGGACCATGCGCGCCGACGGCTCGACCGCCACCCGGCTCACCGACCCCACCGGCCCCTCGGAAGGCCGCCCCAACTGGGGCACCGCCCAGCCGCAGAGCTGAACCTCCGCGGAATGCCCCGTGGCGGGAAATGTCGCTGAACGCAAAGAACCCCCATCCGGATCCCGGATGGGGGTTCTTCACAATGATTGT
>NZ_JBHSOF010000115.1:0-3235 GCF_042656005.1 Kitasatospora misakiensis
CCCAGCCGCCCCACCACCCGGCGTCTCAAGTGATCCATTTGCCGGTCGGTCTAAGTTCGATCGGGCAGTGTCCGTAGCTGCGCACGCCCGTGATCGCGGCCCGGCAATGATCCACCTGAATGCGGGTGGAGTTGCCGGTGTCCGCTGTCGTTGATGTCAGACGGTGATGTCGGACTCAGGGGAGATCGCCCCAGCTCACCGCAGGTTTGGGACAGGCAACCGCCGAGGCTGGCAACCTGCCCCCGGGATCGTCCATCCTGTCTAGGTATCCACCTACGGAAGGAGCGGCCCAGTGCCCGAGCGGAGCCCGCGCGGTACGTACTTGCGGATTGCCGACGCATGGCGCGCCAAGATCAGCGGAGACTCCACCATGGCGTCGCTTCCATCGGAAGCCGACCTGATGAAGGAGCATGACGTCGCCCGCACCACGGTGAAGCGCGCCCTCGACGTCCTCGCGGCCGAGGGCTTGATCCGATCGCAGCCCGGCGTCGGGTGGCTCGTTGTCGGAGCCGCACCCAAGGTCCCGGTGCTCGACCAGCTCGCTGCCCTGGTCCACGACCTCGGCGTCGACGCCGACTTCCCGTCCGAGAAGGAACTCACCGAGACGACCGGCGCCGCGCGGGGCACCGTCCGGCGTGCCCTCGCTCAGCTTGAAGGCGCCGGCGTTCTCGAAGTCCGCCATGGGAAGGGGCGGCGTGTCCGCGCCCTCCCCGCCAATCACTCCTGACCGCCGCCCCCTAGGAACGGATGCCATCGTGTGGGCCTACGAGCTTGCCGAATCCCTTCTGTCCACCGACCTGCCGCGCCGCTGGAACCACTCCAAGGGGGTGGCCGGCAAGGCACGCACCCTGGCCAGCATCCTCGGCCCGGATGCTGAGTTGTTGGAAGCCGCAGCAGTCCTGCACGACGTCGGCTACTCGCCGCGGATCGTCGACACCGGCTTCCACCCGCTCGACGGCGCGCGCTTCCTCCGCGCGGAGAACGTGGACGAGCGCGTCGTGCGACTGGTCGCCCACCACTCCTGTGCCCTGCTCGAAGCCGAGGAACGGGGCCTTCGCCGGGAGTTGGAGGCGGAGTTCCCGCTGGAGGAACCCCACTTGGTGGACGCGCTGATCTACTGCGACATGACCACCACTCCGGATGGCACGCCGACAACGACGCCCGACCGGATCGGCGAGATCGTGGGCCGCTACGGACCGGACAGCGTCGTCGGCCGGTTCATCCGCCGCGCCGAGCCGGAGATCGATGCAGCCGCGCGACGCGTCGAAGGCCGCCTACTCCAGATCGGAACGTCGGCCTAGCCGATGTACGGCTCGGCGCGATCCGACGCCAAACCGTGCTTGATCCGCAGCCGCATGGACGGGTGAATGTCCAGGTCGTCGAGGTCCGCTGGGTTCACCCAGCGGACCTCCTTCGACTCCGAACTCGTCCGCAGATCGCCACCGACAGGGCGTGCCCGGAAGCAGATGGAGAACTGTTGCCGGACCTCCCCGTCGTCGTAGGCCATGACGTGACCAGGGTCTGTGTAGAGCCCGACGACCGAGGCCACCTCGACGTCGATCCCCGTCTCCTCCCGAACCTCCCTGACCACGGTGTCCGCCACGGACTCCCCGATGTCGTGCCCACCACCAGGGAGGGCCCACAGGTTGTTGTCCGTCTTGTGGATCAGCAGCAGCCGCCCATCAACGTCCGTCACAACGGCGGTAACGGAGGGCACAACGGAGTTCGCCGGCGGGGCGGCCGGGTCGTGGAAGTAGTCAACGCGGCTCATGCGGCCTCACTTTCAAGATTCGGCGAGGTGATGATCCGGGAGCTTTCCCAGATCCGTTCGATGCTCGCCGCGTACGTGCTGAATAGCTCGCCTCCGGGCACCTGGGAGAGGTGCATCACCGGCGCCAGGTAGGCGCCGACACCGTAGACGTGTCCGTTGACGAGCAGGTCGTCGTCGGCTCGGTAGAGCGAGTTGTAGAGCGTTGTCGAGTGGAGCCGGAACTCGACTCCGGGGACGCCGAACAGCGGCGCATAGTTGGCGAGCGCGTTGCGAATCTTGCCTGCCATCGCCGGGCCGATCCCCTCATCCTCGCCCCGCTGGGCCACGCCCACGCAGTCGGGGTCGCCCAGCATGAGCCGTACGGGCACGCCAGCCTGTGCCTTCTCCCGAACGAGGCGGAAGAACAGCGGGTCCTCCGAGAGCCAGAACCCGGCGTACACCACCAGGTCGAAGTGCCGCGTGGACTTCGCGTAGAGGGACGTCCACAGCTCTTTCGGCACGACCGCGCGGTGCGGGTACAGCTTCACCAGCTCGGCCCGGCCGGCTTCCGCCGCCGCGCTGCTGGTCTGCTCGTCCGACCAGAGTTCCGACAGGTCTCGCTGCAACAGGTTGGCGAGCGCGTACTGGAAACGCCGGTACGGCCGGCGCTCGTCCTTGGCCTCCACCCATCGCTCGACGGTTCGCGAACTCACGCCGAGCCGTTCCGCGATCTGCTCAATCGTCAACTTGCTGGCGAGGATTGCACCTCGCAGCCTCTCATTGGCCATCTCGCCCTCCCCTGGACGATGGTGCGGCGCTTGGACGATCCGGGACGACTTCGACCGTAGCGAAGTCGGACCGTAGCCGTCCAGATGCGCCGTGTTCCGACAGGGCCGGAGAGTCGAATCTATTGATGCGCGGCCGGGACTCACCGGCCGAACCAAGCGAAGGACTTGACGAATCGTCGGCTTCTCGGGATCGTAAGAGACATGTTCAACATGTCTCGCATCGCGAGGCTGGCGAACTGATGGCCCTTCTTTGGGCTGCTCCGACCTGCACAAACGCGCCCGGAGGGGTGGGGTGACAGCCCCCCGAAGGCAGCGCTCGTTCCTTGAGAACTCAACAGAGTGCTTCACGACGGGGCCCGTCCCCGTCCCCGCGCGGACCGGGTGACGTCCGCAACGTTTCGAGTGTCTTTGGTCCCCGATCCGCCCGCTCGCCGGCCGGGTCGGGGGTCATGGCTGCTCGTGATGTGACGAGTGGCTGAGCCCGAATGCAACGGGCCGCCGCGCTCCCGGCCAAGGAACGCGCGGCGGCCCTCGGGCCCACACACCCAACTACCAAGAGGTGAACCCGTGAAGTCGATTGTTGCAGGCCAACGGGCCGTTTCGGCCCTGGAGTACACGGAGCTGGCGCTCGGCATCGACAACGACCCGTTCGGGTCGCTGTTCGGTGGCGTGGCCGGCGAGAGCGTGAACGAGTACC
>NZ_JBHSOF010000116.1:0-3055 GCF_042656005.1 Kitasatospora misakiensis
GGCCGCCCGGCTGGCCACCGCGCGGCGGCTCGCGGCGGCGTACCGGGCGACGGTGCTGCTGAAGGGCTCGACCACGGTGGTCGCCGATCCGGGCGGCGCCGTGCGGGTGAACCCGACCGGCACCTCGTGGCTGGCCACGGCCGGCAGCGGGGACGTGCTGGCCGGCCTGGCCGGCTCGCTGCTCGCGGCGGGCCTCGCCCCGCTGGACGCCGCCGCGGTGGCCGCCTATCTGCACGGCCTCGCCGCCCGGCACACCGCGGCCGCCCCCGGCGCCCCGGTCACCGCCCTGGAGGTGGCGGCCGCCCTCCCGGCCGCCTGGAACGACGTGCGGGCCGCGGCGGCCCCGGACGGCGCGGCGCGGGCGGGCGGAACCGGCGCCTGATTCTGGAACGACGTACGGGCCGCGGCGGCCCCGGGCGGCGCGGCGCGGGCGGGCGGAACCGGCGCCTGATTCGTGGGCGTCCGGAAGGGGGTGGCGGGTCGCGTGGGGTCCGGGGAGCGGCCGCCCCGGGGCGGCGTGCCGACGGGCCGTTCGGCGAGGACCCTGGGACGTCTGGGAGACTGACCCTGATGACAACTGCGAAGACGACCGTGATGGCCGGCCTCACCGAAGGCGTACGGGCCGAGGCGACCATCGATCTCGCCGCCCTGCGCGGCAACCTCGACGCGCTGCGCGAGCGTATCGGCGGGGCCACCGTGATGGCCGCGGTCAAGGCGGACGCCTACGGCCACGGCGCGCTCCGGTGCGCCCGGGAGGCGGTCGCCGCGGGAGTCGGCTGGCTGGGCACCGCGACGCCCGAGGAGGCGCTCGCCCTGCGCGCCGGCGGTATAGGCCCCGACCAGGCACGTATCCTCTGCTGGCTGTGGACCCCCGGCGGCCCCTGGCGGGAGGCGCTCTTCGCCGACGTCGACATCTCGGTCAGCGGCCAGTGGGCGCTCACCGAACTGCTCGCCGCCGTCCGCGCCACCGGCATCCCGGCCCGGGTCCACCTGAAGGCCGACACCGGCCTCGGCCGCAACGGCTGCCAGCCGCACGACTGGCCCGAGCTGGTCACCGCCGCCCGCCGCGCCGAGCTGGACGGCCTGCTGACCGTGGTCGGCGTCTGGTCGCACTTCGCCGCCGCCGACGAGCCCGGCCACCCCTCCATCCAGGCACAGCTGGACGCCTTCCGGATCGCCCTGGCCACCGCCGAGGCGGCCGGGCTGCGCCCCGAGGTGCGCCACCTGGCCAACTCGCCGGCCACCCTGCTGCTGCCGCAGGCGCACTTCGACATGGTCCGCACGGGCCTCGCGATGTACGGGCTCTCGCCCGTCCCGGAGGTCGGCTCGCCGGCCGACTTCGGGCTGCGCCCGGTGATGTCGCTGACCGCCCGGCTGGCCCTGGTCAAGCACGTGCCCGGCGGCCACGGCGTCAGCTACGGCCACCACTACACCACCCCCGGGCCGACCACGCTGGGCCTCGTCCCGGTCGGCTACGGCGACGGCATCCCCCGCCACGCCAGCGGCATCGGCCCGGTGCAGATCGGCGGCAAGTGGCACACGGTGGCCGGCCGGGTGGCGATGGACCAGTTCGTCGTCGACCTCGGCGGCGAGACCCCGCCGATCGGTGACGAGGTGCTCGTCTTCGGCAGCGGCGACCGCGGCGAGCCGACCGCCGAGGACTGGGGCCGCGCCTGCGGCACCATCTCCTACGAGATCGTGACCCGGATCGGCTCCCGGGTGCCGCGCCGCTACGTCGGCGGCCTGGACGAGGGCCTGTTCGGATGAGCGAGCAGAGCGGCACCGATCCGGTCGGGACGGTGAGCAGGGTGGCCCAGGCCGTCAAGGCGGCCGAGACGGCCACCGGGGTGAGCCGGGCGGGTCTGATCGGCATCTCGGTCGGCGTGCTCGCGGCCGGCGCCGCCGCCGGTGTGGCGATCGACCGGATGACGGTCGGCCGGAGCACCCGCCGCCGGGCCCGCGCCGAACTCGACGCCGAGGCCCCGTACGGCTCGCTGCGCGGCCGCCCCCGTACGGTGGCCGCCGCCGACGGCACCGAGCTGTACGTCGAGCTGGACGGCCTCGGCGGTCCGGGCGCGGAGCCCGGCCGGACGGGGCAGGACGGGCGGACCGGGCGGGACGGCGCGGCCGAGCCGCTGACCGTGATCTTCTCCCACGGCTACTGCCTCAACCAGGACAACTGGCACTTCCAGCGCGCCGCCTTCCGGGCCGGTGCCCGCCTGGTCTTCTGGGACCAGCGCAGCCACGGCCGCTCCGAGCGCTCCCGCTCCTTCCTGGCCGGCGAGCCGGCCGGCATCGACCAGCTGGGCGGCGACCTCAAGGCGGTGATCGACGCCGTCGCGCCCACCGGGCCGCTGGTCCTGGTCGGCCACTCGATGGGCGGCATGACGATGATGGCGCTGGCCGACCAGCACCCGGAGCTGTTCCGCGAGCGGGTCGCCGGCGTCGCGCTGATCGGCACCCTGGCCGGGAACTGGGACGCCGTCACCTTCGGTCTGCCCGCGGCGGGCGCCAAGCTGTTCCGCAAGGTCGCGCCGGGCATGATGAAGCTGCTCGGCCGTCAGGTGGACCTGGTGGAGGCGACCCGCCGGCTCGGCACGGACATCAGCGCCGTCTTCTACCGGCGGTACTCCTTCGGCGGGAAGGACGTCGACCCGGGCGTGGCCCGGTTCGCCGAGCAGATGCTGGACGCCACCCCGATCGACGTGGTGGCCGAGTTCTACCCGGTCTTCTCCGTGCACGAGAAGACCGAGGCGCTGGCCGTCCTGCGCGGCATCCCCACCCTGGTGCTGACCGGCACCAAGGACCTCCTGACCCCGCCGGGCCACGGCGAGGTGATGGCCGAGCAGTTGCCGGGCGCCGAACTGGTCCTGGTCGAGGACGCCGGTCACCTGGTGATGCTGGAGCGCCCCGAGCTGGTCGACCGTCACCTGGCCGAGCTGTTCGACCGGGCCGCCCGCTTCCGCGGCGCGGCCCCGCTGCCCCCGGTCGGCGAGCCCGCCTAGACCCGTACTTCGCGGGTCGCTGATTCGTATGGTGTGACCGGTCCGGGAGT
>NZ_JBHSOF010000117.1:0-2726 GCF_042656005.1 Kitasatospora misakiensis
GCCCCGGGACGAGTACGTCATCTCCACCAAGGTCGGCCGGCTGCTGGAGCCGGCCGACCTCGGCGGCGACGACCTCGCCGACGGCTTCGCCGTCCCCGCCACCCACCGGCGGCGCTGGGACTTCAGCGCCGCCGGCGTGCGGCGCTCCATCGAGGACAGCCTGGAGCGGCTCGGCCTGGACCGGATCGACATCGCCTACCTCCACGACCCCGACGACCACCTCGACCAGGCCATCGCCGAAGCCTGCCCGGAGCTGGCGCGACTGCGCGCCGAGGGCCTCGTCGGCGCCATCGGCGTCGGCATGAACCAGGCGGCGGCGCCGGCGCGATTCGTCCGCGAGACCGACATCGACGCCGTCCTGCTGGCCGGCCGCTACAGCCTCCTCGACCAGCGCGGCCTGACCGAACTGCTGCCGCTGGCCGCCGATCACGGCGTCGGCGTGGTGGTCGGCGGCGTCTTCAACTCCGGCCTGCTGGCCGACCCGAAGCCCGGCGCCACGTTCGACTACGCGGCCGCTCCGCCGGAGCTGATCGCCCGGGCGCTGGAGTTCAAGGCGGTCTGCGAGGAGTACGGGGTGCCGCTGCGGGCCGCCGCGCTGCAGTTCCCGTTCGGCCACCCGGCCGTCGCGAGCGTGCTGGTCGGCACCCGCAACGCGGCGGAGGTGCGGGACGCCGCGGCGATGATCCAGCACAAGGTCCCCGCCGTCCTCTGGGCCGAGCTGAAGGAACGCGGGCTGCTGCCCGTCGACGTGCCGACCCCCGGAGAGGCGGGCTGATGCGCGTCGCCCTGTTCATCACCTGCTTCAACGACACCATGTTCCCCGGTACCGGCCGGGCCGTGGTGACCGTGCTGGAGCGGCTGGGCCACACCGTGGAGTTCCCCGAGGCGCAGACCTGCTGCGGGCAGATGCACTTCAACACCGGCTACCGGCCTGACGCGGTACCGCTGGTCGAGCGCTTCGCCCGGGTCTTCGGCGAGTACGACGCCGTCGTCACCCCGTCCGCGTCCTGCGCGGGCATGGTCCGCGAGAACCATCCGGTTCTGGCCGAGCGCCACGGCAGTGCGGGACTGCACCGGGAGGTCACCGAACTGGTGCCCCGGGTCCACGAGTTCACCGAGTTCCTGACGGACGTCCTCGGAGTGACCGACGTCGGCGCCTCGTTCCCCCACAAGGTCGCCTACCACCCGACCTGCCACTCCCTGCGCGGCCTGCGGCTCGGCGACCGCCCTCAGCGGCTGCTCAGCGCGGTGAAGGACCTCGAACTGGTCGACATCCCGGCGGCCGACTCCTGCTGCGGCTTCGGCGGGACCTTCGCCGTCAAGAACGCCGACACCTCCGCCGCGATGCTCGCCGACAAGACGCGCGGCGTCCGGGACAGCGGCGCCGACGTGCTCTGCGCCGCCGACAACTCCTGCCTGCTGCACATCGGCGGCGGACTCTCCCGACAGGGCGGCGGCGTCCGCACCATGCACCTGGCCGAGATCCTGGCCGCCACCGAAGGAGGACCGCGATGACCGGAGCCATGGGCGAGCGCGGCGTGGTCTTCCTCGGCTCCCCGGCCTTCCCGGACGCCGCCCGCGAGGCCCTGAAGGACGATCGGCTGCGCGCCAACCTCAAACGCGCGACCACCACCATCCGTGACAAGCGCCTCTCGGTCGCCTCCGAACTGGACGACTGGGAGGCGCTGCGCGATTCCGCGGAAGCGATCAAGCGGCGCACCGCGCGCCACCTGGACCAGTACCTGGTGCAGTTGGAGGAGTCGGTCACCGCGGCGGGCGGCACCGTGCACTGGGCCGCCGACGCGGCCGAGGCCAACCGGCTGGTCACCGAGCTGATCCGCGCCACCGGCGGCAGTGACGATGAAACGCGTGAGGTGGTCAAGATCAAGTCGATGGCCACCCAGGAGATCGGCCTCAACGAGCACCTCGCCGAAGCCGGCATCACCGCCTACGAGACCGACCTCGCCGAACTGATCGTCCAACTCGGCAACGACCGGCCCTCGCACATCCTGGTCCCCGCCATCCACAAGAACCGCGGCGAGATCCGCGACCTCTTCACCACCGAAATGGCCGACTGGGGCCGCCCCGCCCCCGACGGCCTCACCGACGAACCCGCCGCCCTCGCCGAAGCCGCCCGCCTCCACCTGCGCGAGAAGTTCCTGCGCGCCAAGGTCGCCGTCTCCGGCGCCAACTTCGCCTGCGCCGACACCGGAACCGTCGCCGTCGTCGAATCCGAAGGCAACGGGCGGATGTGCCTCACCCTCCCCGAGACCCTCATCACCGTCATGGGCATCGAGAAGGTCCTCCCCACCTACACCGACCTGGAGGTCTTCCTCCAACTCCTCCCACGCTCCTCCACCGGCGAGCGCATGAACCCCTACACCTCCCTCTGGACCGGCACCACCTCCGGCGACGGACCCACCGCCTTCCACCTGATCCTGCTCGACAACGGCCGCACCGACACCCTCGCCGACGAAGTCGGCCGCCAAGCCCTCGCCTGTATCCGCTGCTCCGCCTGCCTCAACGTCTGCCCGGTGTACGAACGCACCGGCGGCCACGCCTACGGCTCCGTCTACCCCGGCCCGATCGGCGCCGTCCTCACCCCGCAGCTCGTCGGCGTCGAGAACGCCGCCTCACTGCCCTTCGCCTCCACCCTCTGCGGAGCCTGCTACGACGCCTGCCCCGTCAAGATCAACATCCCGGAGGTGCTCGCCCACCTGCGGGCC
>NZ_JBHSOF010000118.1:0-1305 GCF_042656005.1 Kitasatospora misakiensis
GCCCAGCCGCCCCACCACCCGGCGTCTCAAGTGATCCATTTGCCGGTCGGTCTTAAGAGGGCCCGATGGGATGCCTAACCCCGGCTTCCCATCGGGCCTTTGTGCTGCTCGGCAGGCTACATTCCGTCAAGAAGTGGCCCACGGCGCGGTATTGCCAGCTGGTCTAGTCCAATCATACGCTCAGCCCAGGGGCAGGCGCGCCGGGTCGGCCGGTCCCTCGGGCAGACGTGCCCGGCACTCCCCCACCACCTCGGCCCGGTACACGGTCAAGGAGTCCCCACCCCATGTCCTTCAAGCGCACCGCCCTGTCCGTCGGCGTCCTCGGCGCCGCGTTCCTCTCCGTCTCGGCCGCCGGCATCGGCACGGCCGGCGCCCACGGCACCGTGACCAACCCGGTCAGCCGGGTCGCGGCCTGCTACGCCGAGGGCCCGGAGAGCCCCAAGTCGCAGATCTGCAAGGACCTCGTCGCGATGAGCGGCACCCAGCCGCTGTACGACTGGAACGAGGTCAACATCGCCAACGTCGACGGCCGCCACCAGCAGCTGATCCCGGACGGCAAGCTCTGCTCCGCCAACCGCGACAAGTACAAGGCGCTGGACCTGCCGCGCGCCGACTGGCCGGCCTCCCCGGTCACCGCGGGCCGGGTCGACTTCAAGTTCCGGGTCACCGCCGCGCACCAGGGCAACCAGACCGTCTACCTCACCAAGCAGAGCTGGAACCCCACCCAGCCGCTGAAGTGGTCCGACCTCGACCCGGTGCCGGTCGCCCAGGTGCCGACCAGCCGCACCTCCGACAACGGCTACTACAACTACAGCGGCACCCTGCCGCAGCGCACCGGCCGCCAACTGCTCTACATGGTGTGGCAGCGCACCGACAGCCCCGAGGCGTTCTACAGCTGCTCGGACGTCGACTTCGGCAAGGGGGCGACGGTCGCCGGGGCGGTGTCGGCGCTCACCGCGCAGGCCCCGGCCGCGCCGAGCGAGGAGCAGATCGCCGCCGGCCGGTCCAAGTCCACGGTGGCCCACCACGGGCACGGCGGCAACGCCGACGAGCCGGCCGGCAAGGTCGTCGCGGCCGACAGCGCGGCGGTCGGCGGCGGTTCGGCCACCGGTCCGCTGCTGCTCACCGGCGCCGCCGCGATCGGCGTCGGCTGGGCCGGCCTGGTGCTCCGGCGCCGTCGGGTCGAGGCTGTGCGACACGACGGCTGACCGCCGGAGGCCGGGGCCCGCGCGCCGTCCCTGTGCGGCGCGCCGGCCCCGGCCGATCCGGCGCGGAGCGGAACGGGGGGGGGGGGGGCGCGGGGTG
>NZ_JBHSOF010000118.1:1315-2724 GCF_042656005.1 Kitasatospora misakiensis
CCGCCCGGAGTGTTCCGGGCGGGCCGCCGCCGCGCGCGTGAGCCGAACCGTACGGGACGGGCCCCGGGGGGCCGTGTCAGGTGTTCGAGGTGCCGTTGGCGCCGCTGTCCGGGCCGCCGGGGAAGCCGGGGATGGCCGGCAGCTTGCCGCTGTAGTCGCTGATCCCCTGGACGATGGTGTCCATCACCGCGACGTCCGGGGCCTTGTCGGCGATGTCGAAGCCGAAGTGCACCGAGACCAGGGACTTTCCGTCGGCGGACGGGAAGACCACCGTCTGCACATAGCCGTCGTTGCCCTTGGCGGCGTCCACCTTCCAGCGGACCAGGTAGCCGTCCCGGCCGTCCACCTTGACCGCCTCGGACTTGAGCTCCTGGTGCGAGAGGATCTCCTTGTAGCCGTCCTTGGCGGCCGTCTCGATGTCGGCCTTGGCCGCCGCCTGGACGTCGGTCCCTCCGCCGTCGATCCGGCCGGTGTTGGCGCCGCCGAGCGAGCAGTCGCCGCCGCCCTCGCAGTCGTACTGGCCGATGCTGAGGCCGGCGAAGCCGTCGCTGGTGGTGCCGCCCTCCCAGCCCGAGGGGACGGACAGGACGAGCCGGTTCACCACGTCGACGGCCTGGGAGGTGTTGGCACCGTTGCCCTGGCCGCCCTTGCCGTTGCCGCGGCCGCCGTTGCCGTTGCCGTTGCCGTTGCCCCGGCCGCTGTCGCCGCTCCCGCCGTTGCCGCCGCCGTCGCCCGGGCCGCCGAAGTCCGGCAGACCGCGCCCCGGGCCGTCGCCGTTCGGGCCGGGCCGGACGTGCGGGCGCGCGCTGTGGTGCCGGTCGCCGTGGTCGTCCATCGCCAGGTAGGTGATGCCCGAGCCGACGCCGAGGCCCAGGACGGCCGCCACGGTCGCCGCGATCACCACCTTGGACGGCTTGCGCCGCCGCTTCGGGGGCGGCGGCACCGGCGAGCCGTAGGCGGTGCCGAAGGGGGGCGGCTCGGGAGAGCGGACCGACGGCCCGCTCTCCAGCACCTCCCCCTCCAGCACCCGGGTGTCGGCGTCCTCCGGCCCCGGAGCGTCGGCCGCCGGTGGCTCCGGCGGCGGCGCGTCCGAGGGTGCGGGCCGGGTGCTGGCCGTCCAGCCCTTGCCGTCCCACCAGCGCTGGGGTCGTGGGTCGCTGGTGATGTCCTTCGGGTCCGGGTACCACCCGGCGGGGATCTGCTCGCTCACGACAGAGAATCTAAAGGCAGCCGGATAAGCGCGAAATCAGCTGGGCACCGAATTCCGGGCCTTTTCCATGAAATTACGGTGAGAAGGTGAGAGCGGGCCACCGGAACGGCCCGTTCCCGTTCGGCCGACCTCGGCAGAGCAGCTTCTAGACCCGTACTTCGCGGGTGACCGTTTCAGGTCTGTGGCCAGCGGGTTTGTG
>NZ_JBHSOF010000119.1:0-2435 GCF_042656005.1 Kitasatospora misakiensis
CCCTCGCCACCCACCGCACCCACCACGGCCACCCCACCACCTCCTACGCCTGGGGACTCTGGAACACCCAAGGCGGCATGACGGGCACGCTGGCGCAGGCCGACCGGGCCCGGATGGCCCGGATGGGCATCCTCCCGATCGACCCGGAGCTCGGCCTTGAGCTGTTCGACGCGGGTCTGCGGTCGGAGCGGGCCGCGCTCGTGCCGTCGCGGTTCGACCTGGCCGCCCTGCACGACCCGGCGCCGCTGTTCCGCAGCCTGGTGCGCACGCCGGTGCGCCGCGCGGCGGCCTCGGCCGGGGGCGGCACCGCCCCGGCCGCCGGCACCGGCGGCACGGACGCGACCGGCCTGGCCGACCGGCTCGCCGGGCTCGACCACGAGGAGCGCCGGACGGTGCTGCGCCGGCTGGTCCTCGACCACGTGGCCGACGTCCTCGGACACACCGGCACCGACACGCTGGACCCCGAACGCGGCCTGCTCGACCAGGGTCTCGACTCGCTGACCGCCGTCGAACTGCGCAACCGCCTCGGCACGGCGGTCGGACACCGGCTGCCGAGCACGCTGATCTTCGACCACCCGACCGTCCTCGCCCTGGCCGGCTACCTGGACACGGAGGTCCTGCCGGCCCCCGGCCTCGGCCTCGCCGAACTCGACCGCCTGGAGGAGCTGTTGCTCACCCTCCCGACCGACGGGGAGCAGCGCGAGCAGCTGACCCGGCGCCTGCAGGAGGTCCTGACGAAGGCGGGCATCGAGCCGGCCGACGCCACCGGCCGCCTGTTGGAGACCGCGTCCGACGACGAACTCTTCGACTTCATCGACAACGAACTCGGCAGCTGACCGGGCCGCACCGGTTCCACCGCCCCGCCCCTCGGCCCTCGGCGCCCCGTCGCCGGCCGGGATCCAGAACTCCCAGGAATCCAAAGGAAGCAGACGTCACCGTGGTGAATGAAGACAAGCTCCGCGACTATCTCAAGCGCGTGACCGCCGACCTCCAGAGGACCCGGCAGCGCCTGCAGGACGTCGAGGCCAAGGACCGCGAGCCGATCGCGATCGTCGGCATGGCCTGCCGCTACCCGGGCGGCGTGAGCACCCCCGAGGAGCTGTGGGAGCTGGTGGCCGAGGGCCGGGACGCGATCGCCGGCTTCCCGACCGACCGAGGCTGGGGCCCGGACATCTACGACCCGGACCCGGAGAAGGTCGGCACCTCCTACGCCAGGGAGGGCGGATTCCTGCGCGACGCCGCCGGGTTCGACCCGGAGTTCTTCGGTATCTCGCCGAAGGAGGCGCTGTCCATCGACCCGCAGCAGCGCCTGCTGCTGGAGACCGCGTGGGAGGCCGTGGAGCGGGCCGGCATCGACCCGGCGACCCTGCGCGGCAGCCGGACCGGCGTGTTCGCGGGCGTGATGTACAACGACTACGGATCCCGGCTCAACCCGATCCCGGACGGCTTCGAGGGGTACGTCGGCACCGGCAGCGCCGGCAGCATCGCCACCGGCCGAATCTCGTACACCTTCGGTTTCGAGGGCCCGGCGGTGACGGTGGACACCGCCTGCTCGTCCTCCCTGGTCGCCCTGCACCTGGCCGCCCGCGCGCTGCGCAACGGCGAGTGCTCGCTGGCGCTGGCCGGCGGCGTCACGGTGCTCTCCACCCCGAGCCTCTTCGTGGAGTTCAGCCGGCAGCGCGGGCTGTCGGCGGACGGCCGCTGCAAGGCCTTCGCGGCGGCCGCCGACGGCACAGGCTGGGGCGAGGGCGTCGGCCTGCTGCTTCTGGAGCGGCTCTCCGACGCGCAGCGCAACGGCCACCGGATCCTCGCCGTGGTCCGCGGCTCCGCGATCAACCAGGACGGCACCAGCAGCCAGCTCACCGCCCCCAACGGCCCGTCCCAGCAGCGCGTCATCCAGCAGGCGCTCTCCGACGCCGGGCTCAGCGCGGCGGACGTGGACGCGGTGGAGGCCCACGGCACCGGCACTCGGCTCGGCGACCCGATCGAGGCGCAGGCCCTGCTGGCCACCTACGGCCGCGGCCGGGACGGCGAACGGCCGCTCTGGCTGGGCTCGTTGAAGTCCAACATCGGCCACGCCCAGGCGGCGGCGGGCGTGGGCGGCGTGATCAAGATGGTCATGGCGATGCGCCACGGCGAGCTGCCGCGCACGCTGCACGTCGACGAGCCGACGCCCCAGGTGGACTGGTCGGCGGGTGCCGTGGAGCTGTTGACGGAGTCCCGGCCGTGGGAGGCGGACGGGGAGCGGCGGCGGCGGGCGGGTGTGTCCTCGTTCGGCATCAGCGGGACCAACGCGCACGTGATCCTGGAGGAGCCGCCGGCGGCCGAAGCCGTCGAGCCAGCCGCCGCCGAGGTCGGGCACGGGTCCGAACTGCCGGTGATGTGGGCGCTGTCGGCGAAGACCGAGGACGCGCTGCGCGACCAGGCACGCCGAC
>NZ_JBHSOF010000120.1:0-2299 GCF_042656005.1 Kitasatospora misakiensis
CCCTCGCCACCCACCGCACCCACCACGGCCACCCCACCACCTCCTACGCCTGGGGCCTCTGGAACACCCAAGGCGGCATGAGCGACCGGGCGGACCACCAGCGCCTCGGCCGTAGCGGCATCCTGCCGATCGACGCCGAGGACGGCCTGGACCTGTTCGACGCCGGGCTCGACATGACGGCCCCGGTGGCGGTCCGGCTGGACCCGACCGCGCTCCGCGGGCTGGCCGTCCTGCCGGCGGTGCTGCGCGGCCTGGTCCGTACCCCGGCGCGCCGGGCGGCGACCTCGGCCGGGGGCGGCGCGGGCTCGCCGGCCGAGCACTACGGCGCGCTCCCCGAGCCGGAGCGGCGGGCCGCGCTGCTGGACCTGGTGCGCGGCCTGGTGGCCGACGTGCTCGGGCACGCGGACGGTGCGGCGGTCGAGACCGGCAAGGGCTTCCTCGACCTCGGCTTCGACTCGCTGACGGCGGTCGAGCTGCGCAACCGGCTGATCGCCGAGACCGGGCTGCGCCTGCCGGCGACGACGATCTTCGACTACCCGACCCCGGCGGCGCTCGCGGACCGGCTCCACGAGCTGTTCACGCCCGAGGAGGACCCGGACGCGGCCGTCCGCCGCGCCCTCGCCGGGATCCCGCTGGCGCGACTGCGCGAGGCGGGCCTGCTGGAGGCCCTGCTCCAGCTCACCGGAAGCACCGCCGAGCACGAGGAAAGCCCGGCTTCAGAACCGCAGAAGAGCGACCAAATCGACATGATCGAAACTCTCGATGCGGCGGCCCTCGTGGCCATGGCGCTCCATGACAACGCGTGAGGACCAAGCTGCGATGACCACCACCTCCACCGAACAAGTCGTCGAGGCGCTCCGGGCCTCCCTCAAGGAGACCGAGCGGCTCCGCCAGGAGAACCGGCAGATCACCGCCGCCTCCCGAGAGCCGATCGCGATCGTCGGCATGGCCTGCCGCTACCCCGGCGGCGTGAACTCCCCCGAAGAACTCTGGCGGTTGGTCGCCGAGGGCCGGGACGCGATCGGCGGCTTCCCGACCGACCGCGGCTGGGACGTCGACGGGCTCTACGACCCGGACCCGGCCCGCCCCGGCACCACCTACGCCCGGGAGGGCGGATTCCTCTACGACGCGGCCGAGTTCGACCCGGAGTTCTTCGGGATCTCACCGCGCGAGGCGCTGGCGATCGACCCGCAGCAGCGGCTGCTGCTGGAGACGGCCTGGGAGGCCGTCGAGAGCGCCGGCCTCGACCCGGCGGCGCTGCGCGGCAGCCGGACCGGCGTGTTCACCGGCATCATGTACGGCGACTACGGCGCCCGTCTGCTGTTCCCGCAGGCTCCCGAGGAGTTCGAGGGGTACGTCGGCACCGGCAGCGCGGGCAGTGTCGCCTCGGGCCGGGTGTCCTACACCTTCGGCTTCGAGGGCCCGGCGGTCACCATCGACACCGCCTGCTCCTCCTCGCTGGTCGCCCTCCACCTCGCCGCGCAGGCCCTGCGGCAGGGCGAGTGCGCGCTGGCCCTCGCCGGCGGGGCCACCGTCATCGCGACACCCGGGCTCTTCACCGAGTTCAGCCGGCAGCGCGGACTGTCGCCGGACGGCCGCTGCAAGGCCTTCGCCGACGCCGCCGACGGCACCGGCTGGGGCGAGGGCGTCGGCCTGCTGCTCCTGGAGCGGCTCTCCGACGCGCAGCGCAACGGCCACCGCGTGCTGGGTCTGGTCCGGGGCACCGCGGTCAACCAGGACGGTGCGAGCAGCCAGCTCACCGCCCCCAACGGCCCCGCGCAGCAGCGCGTCATCCGCGCCGCCCTCGCCAACGCCCGCCTCGACGCCGCCGACGTCGACGCGGTGGAGGCGCACGGCACCGGGACGCCGCTCGGCGACCCGATCGAGGCGCAGGCCCTCCTCGCCACCTACGGCCAGGGCCGGGACGGTGAACGGCCGCTCTGGCTGGGCTCGTTGAAGTCCAACATCGGCCACACCCAGGCGGCCGCCGGGGTCGGCGGCATCATCAAGATGGTCATGGCGATGCGGAACGGCACGCTGCCGCAGACGCTGCACGTCGACCGGCCCACGCACCAGGTGGACTGGGCGGCGGGCGCGGTCCAGCTGCTCACCGAGAGCCGCCCGTGGCAGGCCGACGGGCGTCCGCGCCGGGCCGCCGTCTCGTCGTTCGGCATCAGCGGCACCAACGCGCACATCATCCTGGAGGAGGCGTCGGCGGCCGAGCCCGTCGAGGTCGAGATGGGGTCCGAACTGCCGGTCATGTGGGCGCTGTCGGCGAAGACCGAGGACGCGCTGCGCG
>NZ_JBHSOF010000121.1:0-2275 GCF_042656005.1 Kitasatospora misakiensis
ACTTGCCACCGCTCTCTCGCGGCGACTCCGGAACTGTACGGGGACGGGACCGCCATATGCAAATCGCCCCCGTCCGGTGGTCCGGACAGGGGCGATCGACGTGCTGGGGCGGGCGCTCAGCGGACCTCGGTGATCTCCGGGCCGCGGGCGAAGGGGTCCAGCGCGGTGCTGCCGAAGCGGTTCTCGCCCTCGCCGGTGGCCGCGACGGCGCCGCCGCCGTCGGCGACCATCTGCGCGTCCTCGGGCAGCTTCAGCACGATCGGGTCGCGGGGCGCCATCGGGGTCTCACCGCGGACGACGACCGTCTGCCGGAAGACCTGCTCCAGGATCCCGCCCATCTCGGGCTGGACGGCGGCCTGGCCGGAGATCACACCGCGGAGGAACCAGCGCGGGCCGTCGCAACCGACGAAGCGCACCAGCTGCACACCCTGGGTGCCGTCCGGAAGCTGGACCGGGACCTGGGCGCGGAGGTGCCAGCCCAGTGGGCCCTCCTCCTCCTCGACGAGGCCGCCCTGCGAGGTGATGCCGGTGGCGATCTCCTCGCGGACCTCGCCCCAGATGCCCTCCGACTTGGGGGCCGCGAAGGCCTGCAGCTGGATGGCGCTGTTGCCGAGGACCAGAGTGGCGGCCACGATCGCGTCGCCGGCCACCTCGACCCGGAGCTCCATGCCCTCGACACCGGGGACCAGCAGACCCCCGAGGTCGACGCGGCCCTCCTCCGGGTTCTCCAGCTCGGAGTGGTCCCACGGACCGTCCGGACGCGGGGCCGGCGGCAGGCCGACCCGGTCCGTCGGGTCCAGCTCGGTCACGTTCTCGCTCTCGGCGGAACCTTCGACGTCATCGGCCGTCTCGTCGGCGCTGATGGCGTCGTCGGCGAGCTGCTCGACAGCGTCCTCGCTCTTCTGGCGACGACGGAACACGGTCACTGTCCTTCCCGGTCCAAGACCGATGCGAATACCTGCTCGGCTTCCTTCGAGGCCGCGGGCAGCCTAGACCGCGGCATGGCCGCCGGTCGACCCGAACCCACCCTCGGCGCGTGCCGACCCCGGCAGCTCGGTCACTTCGTGGAAGCGGGCCTTCTCGACCTGCTGGATGACCAGCTGGGCGATCCGGTCCCCTCGGCGGAAGCTGACCGCCTCGCGCGGATCCAGATTGACGACGATCACCTTGATCTCTCCACGGTACCCGGCATCGACCGTCCCCGGGGCGTTCACCAGAGCAACGCCGCAACGAGCTGCCAGTCCGGACCGGGGGTGGACGAACGCCGCGTAGCCGTCCGGCAACGCGACGGCGATGCCGGTGGGCAGCACGGCCCGCTCACCGGGGGCCAGCTCCGCGTCCACGGTGGTCCGCAGGTCTGCGCCGGCGTCGCCGGGCTGCTCGTACGCGGGCAGCGGCAGCTCGGGGTCGATCCGCCGGATCAGGACGTCGAGGGGCTCGCGGGGGGTGCTGCTCAAGGGTTCACCTCAAAGGCTCGGGCGCGCTGCATCGGGTCGGGGTCGTCGAGGACCATGTCGATGTCCTCGGGACGACCGTGCTTGGTGAAGTGTTCCAGCTTCACCTGAATGAAGAGTGCCCGCGCAGGTGCAGCGCCGAGTCCACCGGTACCGGGGCGAGGAAGTCGGTCTCCAGCCGGCCGGCGCCCCACCCCTACCGACCGGTAGCCCCGCCGGGAGCGGGGGTTGCGTCCCGGAGCCGGCGCGGCGGCGCCCACAATGGGGGGCATGTACGACGAACGCCTCACCGTGCCGCGCTCCTGGTGGCTGTTCCCGGTCCTGCTCGGCCTCACGCTCACCCTGATCCTGTTGCGGATCAGCGCGGTGGGCGCGCTGGTCGGGCTGGTGGTCGGCATCGCCGCCGGCGCCGCCGCGATCAGCAGTTACGGCTCGGCCCGGATCCGGGTGGTCCAGGGCTCACTGGTGGCCGGGCCCGCCCGGATCCCGGTGGACGCCCTCGGCGCCGCCCAGGCGCTCGGCCCGACGGAGGCCGCCGCCTGGCGCGGCCCGAAGGCCGACCCGCGGGCCTTCATGCTGCTGCGCAGCTACGTGCCGACCGCGCTGCGGGTCGAGGTGAGCGATCCGGGCGACCCGACGCCGTACCTCTATCTCTCCACCCGCTCGCCGATGAAGCTCGCCAAGGCCCTGGACGAGGCCCGCCGGAGCGCCCGCGGCTAGACGCTGCCCGCGCGGGCAGCACACCGGCGGAGGAAACGTCGGCGGACGAATCGGGTAGGAGGGCCGGGTCACCCGGCCCTCCTCCCACACCACCGGACATG
>NZ_JBHSOF010000122.1:0-2240 GCF_042656005.1 Kitasatospora misakiensis
GCGCCCGCCTCCACGCCCCCACCCTCCCCGACATCCCCCTCAAGGCCCGCGGCCGAGTGCGCTGACCTGCGAGGATGATGTCAAAGTGGTGAGTCCGGCCATCGTTCTCGACGGGTCCGGGCGGACATTCGCTGGCCCCGACGGAGAGCGGCCACTCCTCGGCTCGGAATCCCCTCGGGATGCGATGCGGGTAGCCTCTCAATTCTCAAGCTTGGGCGTATATCGCAAGGTCTGCTCGTATTGATGCTGACCTCTTGCTGACTTTCTGACTGATCGTCAGTTGATGGCGGGCCGGACATCTACCGGCCCGGCGCTGGTCACGGTTCGTCATCGATGACGGCTGCTTGTCGGGGACGTTCGGCAGGCGTTCGGTGCGCGCCCTTGCGGGCTCGCCCTCGCGGACGTCAGCGCGATGCGGGACTCCGCCGGCCAGCCGCCCCGAACCGGGCAGGTCGCGCAGCCGCATGTCGTCGCGCAGCGGGGCGGCGGCCCCCTTCGGGCCGACGCCCCGCACGCCGGGGTTGTTGTTGGACTTGTCGCTGGTCGGCGTGCGGAAAGCTGGCCACTGATCGGGGGTGACGCCGAACCGAGTGACGACCTCGTCGGTGGCGATGATCCTCTGGGACGACTTCTGGGAGCGGCTGAGGATGCGCACGCGTCCGTCGAGGGGGCCGAGCGTGGTGGCCGCCACAAGGACCCCGACCGCGAGCCGAGGCCGAGGCGGCGGGCGACCTACACCCGCCCGCACGGAGTCCGGCACCTGTTCGCCGCCTACGACCTCGCCAAGGACCAGCTCTACGGGCACGTCAAGAAGACCAAGAACCGCTCCAAGTTCCTGGAGTTCTGTCGCTACCTGTGCTTGCTGCGCCCAGCGCACGTGCGCACCGCGATCGTCTGCGACAACTACTCGCCGCACCTGACGACGAAGCGGTGCCGGCGGGTCGGGACATGGGCGGCGGCGAACAACGTCGAGATCGCCTACACCCCGACCAACAGCTCCTGGCTCAACCGGATCGAGGCCCAGTTCACCGCCCTGCGCTACTTCGCCCTCGACGGCACCGACCACGCCAGCCACAAAGAGCAGGGCAGCATGATCCGCCGCTACATCATCTGGCGAAACAAGCACGTCGCCGACGAGCGCCTACGCGAAGTCGTCACCAAGGCGAACGTTGCTTGATGCGGCACTAGCAGCCGCTTGTAGGCGATGTAGTGAGCGGTACCACCTCCAGCTCGCGGTACAGCTCCCGCAGGCACTCTGGCACCGCTACCTGCTCGTTCGTCGGCGCCCCCGCCGCCTCCGGAGTGTGGTCAACCTCGACGACCAGCTCGGTTGGCACCGGCGGTGCCGATCCGGCGAACCCGGAACCGCCTCGACCAACTGAAGTGTCAGCAAGTCGGGGCTGAAGAGCCGGTACCGCACGAGGTCGACCCGGCGATCCCGCTGGTGGAGGGATGCGGCAGCCCGGTCGTGCCGGACTGGGGAAGAGACAGTGTTCCATGCGTGCGCTATTCCCCAGTGAGCCTCCGGGGTGGCGAGCATTCCGGTGCGATCTTTGGTTGGTGACCAGGCAGGGCGGCGTCGTTCAGGGGACCTCTGATGTTGGTCTGGTCGAGTGGGGCGAGCATCGGCCGGAAGACGGTGATCTCTCTACTCGTCCTGCGCGAGCTGCAAGGGCTCGTCTTCGGCTGGCGGAAGGACGTGGAGGATCTCGCCGGAAGACGTCATGAGGTAGCGAATCTCGGTGTCGCCATCGATTTTGGGTGGGGAGACTTGGGCGCGGAACCGCTCTTGTCGCGTCGCCACTGACTTATCGGAGTCGCGCCAACGGCGGCCCTTGAGTTCAACCTGGGTGAGGCGTTCGGTCAGTTCGGTCGCCACCGCCTCGGCGTCCTCCAACTGATGAACCTGCGACTCCACGAACCTCCGCAGTGCGGCGTAAGGATTGGTGGGATCCGCGAGCGCTAGCGACGCCGCGTAGGTAACCAGTGCCTTGCGTCGCATCGCTATCGCGGCTCGCGCCAAGTGAAGCTCCCGGATGAACTGGTCGACCTCCTTCTCCTTCCCGCCAAGGGTCTCCTCCAGGCGCCGGTAGTCGACCTTGCCGTCGTCGTCCACCAGCTCGTCGATGACGCTGCGGTGCTTCTCCAGAAACTGCTGAGAGCGATAGAACTCGTCGTCCGCACTCGGGTCTTCCCCCCGATGTGAGGACACGTCTTATGCGGCTTGCGTGAGTGTAGTT
>NZ_JBHSOF010000123.1:0-1901 GCF_042656005.1 Kitasatospora misakiensis
CGTTGTGCGCCCAGCATGGGCGATTGCTTGAGGGTGAAAGTCCCTTGGGGGAAGAGGTGGTGCTAACCCCGAGCCGGAGGCAAGGGCGTCATCGTGAGGTGGGGTCTGGAGGAAGCCCGAGGCGAGACCTGGGTACCGAGGAACACGAACCGCGTATGAGGCGTGCTGGTCGGGTGAGCCCGCAACGGAGGGTGATGCCCGTCTCCACCAAGAAGGCCGGTGCGTAAACGCGGCGGGGATCCAGGGACAGTGATCGTTCTTACCTGGGGAGATCTGTTCGGGTGTCGGTTGTGCTGAAGTGTCGCCGCGCCGACGGTCTGTGCCGAGAGGTGCGGGCTGACCGGGCAGAAGTCAGCAGAGGTCGTAGTACCAGCCGGGATGGCCGCCGGTGCGTGGCGGGCTGGGAAGGGCCGAACATCGAGTGGAACGGGTGATGTGGTGGTTGCTCGTGCTGGTCACGGTGATCGCAGCAAATCCGCTTCGGCGGGGCCGCAGGGGGAGGAGCCGGTGCATCCGGCAGAGCCCACAGCGGAGCGTAGTGGCCGGTCGGCGCACTCCACGCAGGACGTTCACCGCGAACAGGGGTCCTCGCTTTGGGAGCTGATGCTCTCGAAGGAGAACCTGCTCGCGGCGCTCAACCGTGTCGAGTCCAACCGGGGTGCTCCCGGGGTGGATGGCGTGACGACGGCCGAGCTTCGGCCGTGGTTGCTGGTTCACTGGCCTGCTGTTCGGGCCGAGCTCGATGCGGGCACCTACCGGCCGGCGCCGGTTCGCCAGGTGATCATCCCGAAGCCTGGCGGCGGCGAGAGGATTCTGGGGGTGCCGCGGGTGCTGGATCGCTTGATCCAGCAGGCAATCGCGCAAGTGCTCGTGCCCATCTTCGACCCGGAGTTCTCGGGGTCGTCCTTCGGGTTCCGTCCCGGCCGGTCCGCGCATCAGGCGGTTAGGGTCGCGCGGCGGGCGATCGAGGACGGCAACCGCTGGGTCGTGGACCTTGATCTGGACCGGTTCTTCGACCGGGTTCAGCACGATGTCCTGATGGCGCGGGTGGCGCGCAAGGTTACCGACCGCAGGGTCTTGAAACTGATCCGCAGGTACTTGGACGCCGGGATCATGGTGGACGGCGTGAAGAGGCTGAGCGGGGAAGGGACCCCGCAGGGGTCGCCGCTCTCGCCGGTCTTGTCGAACATCATGCTCGATGACCTGGACCGGGAGCTGTTCAAGCGCGGTCACCGGTTCGCCCGTTATGCCGACGACGTTTGCGTCTTCGTGCGGAGCAGGCGAGCTGCCCAGAGGGTGCTCGACTCGATCACGGTCGTCATCGAGCAGCGGTTGAAACTGAAGGTCAACCGGGTCAAGTCGAAGGTGGTCCCAGCTTCCGTCATGACGATGCTGGGGTTCGGCTTCTATTTCGTCCGGGGCGGGAAGGTCAGGATCCGGGTCGACCCGAAGGCGATCGAACGCCTGAAGGTTCGGGTGAAGGAGCTGACCTCGCGCAGGTGGAGCATCGCGATGGCTGATCGCATCGCGCAGATCAACCGCTTCACCACTGGCTGGATGGGCTACTTCCAGCTCGCCGACACCCCCCAGGTGTTCGAGAGGCTGGACAAGTGGTTGCGTCGCAGGATGCGGCAGATCCGCTGGAAGGAATGGAAACGCTACGCGACCAAACGCCGCAGCCTGCGGGCGCTCGGGATCGGTGAGCGCGATGCTCGGGAATGGGCGGCCAGTAGCAAGGGCTACTGGCGGATCGCGGGGACAGCCGTTCTCGACAGGGCGCTGCCCAACTCCTACTGGGACGACCTGGGCCTGCGAATGCTCAAGCCGACTTGGCAACGGTTGAGATCAGCTTGGTGAACCGCCGGATGCGTGGCCCGCATGTCCGGTGGTGTGGGAGGAGG
>NZ_JBHSOF010000124.1:0-1781 GCF_042656005.1 Kitasatospora misakiensis
CCCGTACTTCGCGGGTGACCGTTTCAGGTCTGTGGCCAGCGGGTTTGTGTGATGTCGGTGTCGAGTAGGTCGAGGAGGTGGAGTTGGACGCCACGGTTGATCTGGACGGTTGGCGGGTCGGTGACGTTGCCGATCCGCAGGGTGAGTTCGCCGAGGTGGTAGAGGATCATTCGGCCGGTGGGGCGGACGCGGCGGTTGTCCGGGTAGAGGCCGACCATCGTCTCTTCGGGGCCCAGGGCGCGTCTGACCTGCCGCTCGATAAGGCAGAAGACCAGCAGGGCCAGGCAGATCACCTGGATCAGCGCGGCGACGCGCCGGTTGTGCTGCACGAAGATCGGGGCGACGGCGAGTGGGCCCTTGAAGTCGTGGTAACGCCGCTCGACCGCGCCCTGGCCCTTGTAATGGACCAGCACCTGGGCCGGGCCCGCCTTGTGGGCCGGGACGCTGGTGATGAGCGCGTACCAGCCGTCGACAGCTGCTTCGGCCTCGAGTACGTCCTGGTCGAAGTGCCAGGCCAGGCTGGGGGTGCCGTGCTCGTCGTCGGTGATGTGCCAGCGCAGGCAGGAGGTGACACGGCGCTTGGTCGCGACGACGCCGATCCGGGCGACGATCTTCTCCTGCGTCTTGTAGTGCTGTCCGCCCGCCGCGGCCGTGAGCCTGTCGAGGTCTTCGGCGGCCTTGGCCAGCCGTTTGGTGCGGGCTGCTTGCTGGCCGGCCGCGACGGCGGTGGAGTGGATCAGGATCCGGCGCACGGTCAGTGGTGGGTCGCTCTTGCGGCGGCCGGTCAGTGTGTGAAGGTCCTCCAGGACCCGGTACGTCTCCCGTTCCGCCTCCGGTTTCCTCTCCTCACGCTCGGGCACCCAGACGACGGGCTCGGCCCGCTCGGGGTCCAGGGCCGCGTAGAACTCGTCCTTGATCTGAGCGGCCGGGACGGGCGCGATGAACTCCACCCCGGCCTGAAGCAGGGCGGTGATGTTGGAGTAGGACACCAGTTTGGAGTCGGCGACCATCAGGAATTCGTGGGTGCCGGCCATTGCTCTGAGGTCGTTCATCGCCCCGACGACCTGGCTCACCTCGGCCGCGGCGCCGCTGAAAACCCGGGCGTGCACTGGGATACCGCCGTCGGCGGACACCGCGAGCCCGGCCTGGACCTGTTTCAGATCCAGGCGCCGGTCCTTGGGATGCCCGTTGCAGGCGATCAGCGGGTACCGCTCGTCCTGGTCGGCGGCGGGGAAGGCGCCGTGGACGGACATACTGGTCATGTCCCAGTGCAGCCGGGAGACGTCGATCCCGAACTCGGTGATCGCCCGGGCCCCGACGGTGCCCGCGATGACCTCCAGTTTCGGAGCGATCGCGTCCAGCGCGCGGGCCAGACGGTCATCGTTGAGCAGGTCCGGTGTGATGCCGAAGACCTCCTCCACCGCCCACGTGCGGGCCCAGTCCCCGATCCGCACCAGCGGTGCGGGCGAGGTCAGCCGGTTGGCCACCAGCGCCTCGATGACCTGCCCGTGGGTCAGATGGGCGCTCGCTCCGCCCGGACACACCTCGTCGACGATCCCGGCGACATCCAACCGGCGCAGAAACTCGGCAGCGACAGGCAGAGCGCCCAGACGCTTTTCCACCACGGACGTCACCACGCACTCAAGGCGCTGACGCTGAGACCGAGGCCGCGGGGACCGGGAAGTCATCGACACATCCCGACCAACGCCGGACGACCGGCCCGGGACACTCCCGGACCGGTCACACCATACGAATCAGCGACCCGCGAAGTACGGGTCTAG
>NZ_JBHSOF010000125.1:0-1744 GCF_042656005.1 Kitasatospora misakiensis
CGAGACTGTTCTCGGAGACCGGCGTTTGCTGTTGTTGTGGGGGTGCGGGTGTCGATGCGTGCGGGTCAGCCGGGCGAGGTCCCGGCGGAGACGGTTCGGGTGGCACGGGCGGCGTTCCCGACGGGAAGCCTGGCGATCCGGATCCGGGACGAGCTGGGGGTGTTGTTCACCGACGAGCAGTTCGCGGACCTGTTCCCGGTGCGGGGCAAGCCCGCCTGGTCGCCGAGCCGGCTGACACTGGTGCTGGTGCTGCAGTTCGTGGAGGGGCTGACCGACCGGCAGGCCGCTGAGGCGGTGCGGGCCCGGATCGACTTCAAGTACGCCCTCGGGCTGGAACTCGGCGATCCAGGGTTCGACTTCTCGGTGCTTTCGGAGTTCCGGGACCGGCTGGTCGAGGCGGACGCGGGGCGGCGGGTGCTGGACGGCGTCCTGGAAGCGGCCCGGGCCCGGGGGTTGCTGAAGACGGCGGGCCGGGCCCGGACCGATTCCACCCATGTGCTGTCCTCGGCACGTGAGTTGAGCTGGCTGGAGATGGTGGCCGAGACGCTGCGGTCCGCGCTGAACGCGCTCGCGCGGGCAGCCCCCGCATGGCTGGACCGGGTCGCCGAGCCCGACTGGTTCCATCACTACGCCACCCGGGCCGAGGAGTCCCGGTTCCCGAAGGCCCGTGCCAAGCGGGAGGACGTGGGGCGGCGGATCGGCACGGACGGGATGCGGCTGCTTGAGGCCGTGACCTCTCCCGACGCACCACAGGAGCTGCGGGACCTGCCGCAGGTCCGGGTGCTGCGGCAGATCTGGGTCCAGCAGTTCCACCTGGTCGGGGGCGAGGTGATGCGCCGGGGCCCAAAAGATCGGCCGCCGGGTGCGGTGCGCCTGGTCACCCCGCATGATCCCGAGGCGCGAGGAAGCGTGAAGCGCGACATCGTCTGGGACGGCTACAAGGTCCACGTCACCGAGACCTGCGAGCCGGACACGCCGAACCTGGTCACGAACATGGCCACCACCGCGGCCACCGTCCCCGACAACGTGATGAGCGAGGAGATCCACACCAGTCTCGCCGCCCGTGACTGCCTGCCCGGCGAGCACTGGGTCGATGCCGGATATCCCACCGCCGCCCGGATCGTGATCGCCCGCACCGAGCACGGCATCGACCTGCAGGGGCCGATGGCCGCGAACACCGCCGCTTCGGCCGGCGGCCCCTTCGGACAGGACGCGTTCATCATCGACTGGGACCGCGAGCAGGTGACCTGCCCGAACGGGACCACCAGCACCCAGTGGCACCACCGGTACTCGCAGCAAGGCCTGCCGGTGATCCGGGTCCGCTTCAGCCCCGCCGACTGCCGCCCCTGCCCCCAGCTGCGGGAATGCGCCAACTCGCCCACGGCCGAACGCCGCGAGCTCAACCTGCGGCACCGCGACGAACACGAGGCCGTCCACAACGCCCGGGCCGAGCAGCGGACCGACACCTGGAAAGAGCGCTACAAGATCCGCGCCGGGATCGAGGGCACCATATCCCAAGGCGTCGGACGCTGCGGCCTGCGCAGATCCCGCTACCAGGGCCTGGCCAAGACCAGCCTCCAGCACCAACTCACCGGCGCCGCCATCAACCTCGCCCGCATCGACGCCCACCTCACCGACACACCCCGAGCCCGCACCCGCACCAGCCACTTCGCAGCACTTCGCCCCGCCGAGCAACAGCTCGACGGGGCGAAATGATCAGGATCCCGAATTCACCAACAGCGTC
>NZ_JBHSOF010000126.1:0-1687 GCF_042656005.1 Kitasatospora misakiensis
AGAAGCGATCCCCAAACCCGCCACGGGACTTGGGATCAGTACGGGTGTTCGGGTTGGTTCCCGATTCGGGTGATCTCGGCGTTGTCGCCGCATGAAGACAGGGCCCCTGTGCAGCTTGGAGGTTGTCGAGACCGAAAAGCTGCGAGGAGGCCCTGTTGCCGCTTTTGTACGCCGTCGCCGCGGTCGGCGGCAACTCCGCGCCCCCAAGGTGTGACTGCTTCGCACACCGGTACGGGAACGCGGGCGACCATGACGAGCGCGTTCGGCTCTACAACAGCGACATGACGGACGCCGAGTGGGCGGCGGTGCGGGACCTGCTGCCGGTGCCGGCGTGGATGGGCGGACAGGGTGGGCGGCCGGAGGGCTACTGTCACCGCCAGATGCTCGACGCGATCCGCTACCTGGTCGACAACGGTGTCAAATGGGCCGCGCTGCCCGCCGACTTCCCGCCGTACAAGCGCGTCCATGCCTTCTTCACCCGCTGGCGCGACACCGGCCTGCTGACCGAGTTCCACGACCGGATGCGCGCCGCCGTCCGCACCGCGCAGGGCCGTGACCCCGAGCCGACCGCGGCGGTCATCGACTCCCAGTCGGTCAAGGCCGCCGCCAGCGTGCACAGTTTGACGCGGGGCTACGACGGCGCGAAGAAGATCAACGGCCGCAAGCGACACCTGGTCGTCGACACCCTCGGCCTGCTCCTGATGATCCTGGTCACGCCCGCCGACGCCGGTGACCGGGCCGCCGCCGCCGACATGCTCCCCGCTCTGAAGGCCAAGTTCCGTCTCCTGCAAAGGATCTGGGCCGACAGCGGCTACACCGGTGACCTCGTCACCTGGGCGAAGACCAAGCTCGCCCTGGTCGTGGAGATCGTCAAGCGCACCGACGACCTGTCCGGGTTCCGCGTCGTCCCGCGCCGCTGGGTGGCGGAGAGGACGTTCGGCTGGCTCATGCGCTCACGCCGCCTCGCCCGCGACTACGAGACCCGCGCCGACAGCGCCCAGGCCGTGATCCTGTGGTCCATGACCATGGTCATGAGTCGGCGCCTCGCCCGCCACCGCCGCCAGGCCCGGAGTGTCACTCCGCGGCCCGGGGCCGCCGCCGCGGCATGAACCGACCCCCGGACCCGTCGACCTCCAACCAGCCCCGCTCCACCAGCCGCCTCGCCTTCTGCCGCAGGTTCTCCGTCACCGCGGCGACCGGCTCGCGGCCGACCGCGACCGCCACCTCCCGCATGGTCAGGCCGACACCGCCCTGCCCGCCGGACTCCACGGCCTCCACCAGTCGCCGGTAGTCCGGCGCCAGCGCGTCCACCGGATCCAGACCCTCCCGCCACACCGGCACCACGGACCCCTTCGGCGGCACCCGCGCCCCCACCTCCGCCGGCCCCGCGGCATCCCCGGCCGGGGCGAGCGCCTCGGCCAGCTCCTCCACCGCCACCACCCGACGCTCCAACACCGCCCTCGCCGACTCCAGCTCACCCTCGAGGCGCTCCAACTCGGCCTCCAGATCCCCCACCCGCGCCCGGGCGGCCTCCCGACGCTCCTCCAACAACCCCAGCGGCGACGGCGGCATCACACACTCCGTTCCGGCCTCGACAACCCGACACCGAAACCCTGCCGTCCAAACCCGCGCACCATGCCTGAGCAGCGAAAAGTCATACGCTGCAAGCGGATTGCGGATGCCTTCT
>NZ_JBHSOF010000127.1:0-1536 GCF_042656005.1 Kitasatospora misakiensis
CGCCGTGGGTGGTGACGAGGTGGTGGGCGATGAGTTTGCCGAGTTCGCCGGTGGCGCCGGTGATCAGCACGTAGTCGTCCGGACCGAAGCCGGGCCGCTCGACCTCGGACTCGCTGTCGCGGACGGCCGGCTTGCGCGGGGCGAGCCGGGGCGCGAGGACCCTCCCCGCCCGCACGGCGAGCTGGGGCTCCTCCGAGGCGAGAGCGGCCGGCAGCACGGCCGCCGACGCCGGGTCGTCGTCCACGTCGAGCAGCGCGAAGCGGTCCGGGGCCTCGATCTGGGCGGAACGGACCAGACCCCACACCGTGGCGGCGGCGGGATCCGACACGTCCGGACCGGCCGCGCCGTGCGTCACCAGGGTCAGGGTGGCGTCGGCCCGCTCCGGGTCGGCCAGCCAGGCCTGGACGAAGGCCAGCGCCCGTTCGGCCGCCGCGAACGGCTCGGCGCCCTCGGCCGGGAAGTCCACGACCGCGTCACCGGCCGGCAGGGCCGTCAGCCGCGTCGGATCCGTGGCGTACCCGGGCTCGGCGGCGGCCGCCTCGGGGAGGACGACGGGCGTCCAGTCGATCTCGTACAGCGGGACCCGCGGACCGGCCGCCGGCGCCAACTGCTCGGGTGACACCGGCCGCACGCTCAGCCGCCCGACCTGCGCGAGCGGAGCGCCGGAGGCGTCGGCGATCGCCACCTCGAACGCGTCGGGACCGCTGGGCGCCAGCCGCACCCGGGCCGCCGACGCCCCCACCGCGAACACCGACACGCCCGCCCAGGCGAAGGGCAGCAGCGGACGGGCGCTGTCGTTGCTGTCGCCCCCGTCGTCCGCCATGGTGAAGCCGAGCGCGTGCAGCGCCGAGTCGAGCAGCGCGGGGTGGATGCCGAAGCCGGAGACCTCGGTGCCCTTCTCCAGCTCGACCTCCGCGTAGACGGCGTCGCCGGTCCGCCAGGCGGCCGTCAGCCCCTGGAACACCGGCCCGTAGCCGAGCCCCAGATCGGCCAGCCGCTCGTAGAAGCCGTCCACGTCGACCGGCTCGGCACCGGCCGGCGGCCAGGCCGACAGGTCCACCGGGACCACGGGCGCCTCGGCGAGCACACCGTCGGCGTGCCGGGTCCACGACACCTCCGCGCCGCGCGCACCGGCCGGCCGCGAGTGCACCCCGACCGGTCGCAGACCGTCGCCGTCGGGTGCCCCGACATGGACCTGGAGTTCGACGGCGCCGCTCTCCGGCAGCACGACCGGCGCGGCCAGCGTCAGCTCCTCGATCTGCCCCGCGCCCGCCAACTCGGCGGCGTGCAGGACGACATCGACGAGCGCCGACCCGGGCAGCAGCGCCGTGCCGAGCACGGTGTGGTCGGCCAGCCAGGGGTGGGTGCGCAGCGAGAGGCGGCCGGAGAAGACGACACCCTGGTCACCGGCCAGCTCGACCTTCGCGCCGAGCAGGGCGTGCTCGACGGTGGCGGAGCCGGGGGAGGTCTCGGTGGGCAGGAGCCAGTAGGTCTGGTGTTGGAAGGGGTAGGTGGGGAGGTTGGTGTGGGTGCCGT
>NZ_JBHSOF010000128.1:0-1502 GCF_042656005.1 Kitasatospora misakiensis
GGTTAACCCGTGTGGGGTAGCCGTAGCGAAAGCGAGTCCGAATAGGGCGTTTGAGTTGCACGCCCAAGACCCGAAGCGGAGTGATCTAGCCATGGGCAGGTTGAAGCGGAGGTAAGACTTCGTGGAGGACCGAACCCACCAGGGTTGAAAACCTGGGGGATGACCTGTGGTTAGGGGTGAAAGGCCAATCAAACTCCGTGATAGCTGGTTCTCCCCGAAATGCATTTAGGTGCAGCGTCACGTGTTTCTTGCCGGAGGTAGAGCACTGGATAGGCGATGGGCCTTACCGGGTTACTGACCTTAGCCAAACTCCGAATGCCGGTAAGTGAGAGCGTGGCAGTGAGACTGTGGGGGATAAGCTCCATGGTCGAGAGGGAAACAGCCCAGAACACCGACTAAGGTCCCTAAGCGTGTGCTAAGTGGGAAAGGATGTGGAGTCGCAGAGACAACCAGGAGGTTGGCTTAGAAGCAGCCACCCTTGAAAGAGTGCGTAATAGCTCACTGGTCAAGTGATTCCGCGCCGACAATGTAGCGGGGCTCAAGCACATCACCGAAGTCGTGTCATTGCAGCATGAAGGGCTAACGCCTGCTGTGATGGGTAGGGGAGCGTCGTGTGCCGGGTGAAGCGGCGGTGGAAACCAGTCGTGGACGGTACACGAGTGAGAATGCAGGCATGAGTAGCGATACAAGAGTGAGAAACTCTTGCGCCGATTGACCAAGGGTTCCTGGGTCAAGCTGATCTGCCCAGGGTAAGTCGGGACCTAAGGCGAGGCCGACAGGCGTAGTCGATGGACAACGGGTTGATATTCCCGTACCCGCTTTGAAGCGCCAACGCTGAACCGAGTGATGCTAAGCCCGTGAAGCCGTCCCGGAGTCTTCGGACAAGGGGAAGTGGTGGAGCCGGTGATCCGACCTCGTATTAGGTGAGCGATGGGGTGACGCAGGAAGGTAGTCCAGCCCGGGCGGTGGTTGTCCCGGGGTAAGGGTGTAGGCCGAGTGATAGGCAAATCCGTCACTCATTAAGGCTGAGACCTGATGCCGAGCCGATTGTGGTGAAGTGGATGATCCTATGCTGTCGAGAAAAGCCTCTAGCGAGTTTCATGGCGGCCCGTACCCCAAACCGACTCAGGTGGTCAGGTAGAGAATACCGAGGCGTTCGGGTGAACTATGGTTAAGGAACTCGGCAAAATGCCCCCGTAACTTCGGGAGAAGGGGGGCCATTCCTGGTGACGAGTCTTGCACTCCGAGCTGGGGGTGGCCGCAGAGACCAGCGAGAAGCGACTGTTTACTAAAAACACAGGTCCGTGCGAAGCCGTAAGGCGATGTATACGGACTGACGCCTGCCCGGTGCTGGAACGTTAAGGGGACCGGTTAGCTCTGATTCGTCGGGGCGAAGCTGAGAACTTAAGCGCCAGTAAACGGCGGTGGTAACTATAACCATCCTAAGGTAGCGAAATTCCTTGTCGGGTAAGTTCCGACCTGCACGAATGGCGTAACGACTT
>NZ_JBHSOF010000129.1:0-1482 GCF_042656005.1 Kitasatospora misakiensis
AACTACACTCACGCAAGCCGCATAAGACGTGTCCTCACATCGGGGGGAAGACCCGTTGATGCTGTTCATGAACGAGGGGCTAGGCCACGGCAAGTGCCCAGCCGCTTGGCTGACGTACGCACTCTGAGCCTGGGCCACGGCCGACAGTTCCTGCCCCAAAGTGGCAAAGTCCTGCAACGCGTCGGCGCGGAGGGCCATGACAAACCCGACCGTGTGGGTGGTACTCACGAGTCGGCCTCGGTAGCGGTACTCACCCAGGTCTGTCTCCCACCGGCGCGCGGGCGGGAACCAGGTATTGCCCAGGAACGCCTGCCGTCCCTCGTCGATGATGCGCGCGAACGCGTCGCCCACCTTGTCCAGGCCGTTCTTGGAGTCGTCGAAGAGCTTGACGCTGAGCCGCGCCCTCTCGATGGTCTCCTCGTGCTCGTAGGCCAGGGAGGCCGCGAGTCCGGGATCGTTGACCTTCAGGGTCCTGAACGACTCGTGGATGATGAGCGACAGGTAACTGTTCATGCAGAAGATCGGGATAACGGTCTCGCCGGTGCCCTTGACGACGCGTTCCAGGAAGCGGCGGGAGAACGCGAGGTCGCCCTCGATGAGGAGACGCGCCACGTCCTGCTTGATCTCGGTTCCTGAACTCATCGAATCCCTTGCATCTTTCCCGATTTAGGGATTTGTACCATGCCGCCCTGGCCAAGGCGATGAGTTTTGGAGGCGGGCCTTGGGCAGCCGGGAGTGCGGCCTGAAACCCCGTGTCTGGCACGCGTCCATGAGCATGCCGGAGGACTGCCTGCGCTTCCTCGCCGCCGGGCGGGCCTCTCACCCTCCCGGACCGCGACCGCCCCGCCGTCGCACTTTGGGAGGTGGTCATCACCCACCCCCGCGGCATCCTCCTCGCCCACTGGGAACACGCTGCTCGCCGCCGCCGGAGCGATGCCCGCAGCCGGATCCACGCGACCATAGGCACCGTCCTGGACACCGGCTGCCGCGCTGGCGAACGCGAGCGTGACACCGGCAGACTCCCGCCGGTTTCCTCCGTATTCAATCGTCCCCGAAACACCACCTCTGGCCGCAGGCTACCGGGCCCTGGCCGACTGGACCTGTTCAGCGCCGCTATCAATCGCTATACAAGCTCGCTGTCATGCGCAGCACCGGACGCTTCGAGCCGTTCCGAGCGTTGTGGTAACTGGGACTGAGAATCGGATCTCCGGTGCTCTCCGCCACAAGCTGGGGCAGGATCCGGATGGACTCCGTAAGCAGCCGTTCGACCGGGACGGCGTGTTGACTGCGGTCGACGTCGATGTGGCAGCCCCATTCGGCCGGCTGGTAGCGGGAGATCGTCGAGAGAGTGTGGAGGACGGCCCACCAGGCCATGAGAGGGTGAATGCTGGTGACGCTCCCACCCATGAGGGGAAGAATTAGCGCGTTCGGGTCTTCCCCCCGATGTGAGGACACGTCTTATGCGGCTTGCGTGAGTGTAGT
>NZ_JBHSOF010000130.1:0-1376 GCF_042656005.1 Kitasatospora misakiensis
AGGGCCTGGGCTGCCAGGTGGTCGAGCTGGACAGCCAGTTCCGCTGCGGCGGCAGTGACGCCTACCTGAACTGGGTGGTGCGTCTGCTGAACCTCGAGCCCGGCGGCCCCGTCGACTGGGAGCCCGACGGGAAGGTCGCCCTGGAGGTGGTCGACAGCCCCCAGGAGCTGGAGGCGTTCCTCGAGGCCCGGCGCGCCGAGGGCTACGGATCCCGCATGTCGGCCGGGTACTGCTGGAAGTGGACGACGAAGGTCGCTCCGGGAGACCCGCTCCCCCTCGACGTGCGCATCGGTGACTGGGCCCGCCCGTGGAACGTGTACGGCGACCGCTCGATCGCCGGCGCTCCGCCGGCCGCCCTGTGGGCCACCGACCCCGCCGGCTTCGGCCAGGTCGGCTGCGTGTACACCGCCCAGGGCTTCGAGTACGACTGGAGCGGCGTCATCCTCGGGCCGGACCTCGTCTGGCGCACCGACCGCTGGGTCACCGACCGCACGGCCTCCAAGGACCCCGTGTTCCGCAAGTCCACCACCGACGCCGACATCGACCGTCTAATCCGCAACACCTACAAGGTGCTGCTGACGCGGGGAATGATCGGAACGGTCGTGTACTCGACGGACCCGGAGACGCGCGCCAAGCTGCGGGAGCTGGTCACCGGGCAGCAGGCAGGACAGATCGCGATGGAGCAGAGCCACCCACGGCCCATGACCGCTCACTGATTCCGGGCAGGACATGGGGCCGTCCAGTCTGCACGATCGGGAACGGGCCACTCGAAGCGGCGTCGGGCGGCGCACGGTCGCTGACGAGTCAGCGACCGTGCGGCCTCTGCCAGCCCGTGTACGCCTGGAGCTGGGGCTCTCGGGCCTCGCCTCGGAAGACCTGTTCGGCGTGCCACTGCCGGTGCCGGACCGCGACCGGAGGAACCCCCGCTTGCGGGCCGATGACCGGCCGCCCGGACAGGGCGAGGACGTGCTGCCTGCTGGCCTCGCTGCGGCCGACGAAGCGCTGTGAGACGAGTATGCGGCGGCCCTCCCCCAGGCCCAGGACGCCCTTGTCGAACAGCTTGTGGTGCAGCGAGCACAGGCACAGGCCGTTGTCGACCTCGTCCGGCCCGTCGTGCGACCACCAGCGCACGTGCGCCGCCTCCAGGCCGACCGTGCTCGCACCCAGCATTCCGTCGTAACCGCAGAAGGCGCACTGGAACTCGTAGGCGGTCAGGACGAGTTCACGCATCCGCCGGTCCCGCTGCCGTCGCGCCGCCCGCTCCCACCCGACCGGGCCGCCGGTCACACCTGCGGCCTCGGCCGGGTCCAGGTCGAGGCCAACGGCTTCGCACAGGTCGGCGTGCAGCGACGGCGGGAAGTGGAAGTCCAGCAGCA
>NZ_JBHSOF010000131.1:0-1352 GCF_042656005.1 Kitasatospora misakiensis
CTGCCGCCGCAGCGGAACTGGCTGTCCAGCTCGACCACCTGGCAGCCCAGGCCCTTCACGGCGGCGGCCGCCCGGATCTGGGCCACCGTGCCCATCTCGCCGGGCCGGACGACCTGATGCTCGTCCAGCAGAAACACCGGCACCCGGGCCGCGTCGATCAGCTCCTCGATCTGCGGCTTCCCCGTCCGCTGCGCGGCCCGGGTGTAGCGGTTCGCCGACGTCTCCCGAATCCGGTGCGCCTCATCGCAGATCAATACGTCCAGCCCGTTGCGCTCGGCGGACATGAAGCTGTTGAAGTACTTGAACAGCTCCTGCACCTCACGCCTCCGTGCCCCGGCGACCCGCCGCATGGTGGTGGTGAACGAACTAGACCCGGTCGCGTGCAGAGCCGTGACGCCACGCCGGTACAGATCACCCAGGAGGGACAGCGCGATGACGCTCTTCCCGGTGCCCGGGCCGCCCGTGATGACGACGACCTCCTTGTGGTCGGACCGCTGCGCCTGGCGGACCGCGCGCAGCACCAGCTCGTAGGCGACCCGTTGCTCGTCCAGCAGGACGAACTGCTCGCGCTCGCGGACCTCCTCGGCGGCGACTGTCATCAGCTGCTTGGACGGGGCCACCTTGCCAGCGAGCAACTGGTCCGCCGCCTCCGCGCCGGAGACCGGCTTCAGCTTCGAGCGGAGGTACTGGACGAACTCCCCGCGGCGCTCGGTGGTGAAGAGCCGGCCGCGCTCGTCCTGTGGCACCTCGTAGAGGCCCTGGACGCCGAACTCCGTCGCGTTGTGGAGGAAGGCCACACCGGACAACCGCTCGGGATGGGCGGCGAGCGCCCCGTTGAAGGCGATGAGGTAGTTGCAGTAGCCGCGGACCTGCTCGATCGGGTTCAGCACCGGTCGGGTGTATGCGTCGACCCGGCAGAGCAGCGGCTCGCCGTCCTCCGGCAGCGCGCTGCTCCACTGCTTGAGCTCGACCACCACGAACGACGGTTCGCCTGTGCTCGGGTGAACGCCGGCGAGTACGACGTCAGCTCGCTTGCTGTTGAGCGGGAGCGAGTACTCGAGTAGCACCTCCACCATGCCGAGCCCGGCGTCCAGGAGGGCGTTGGTCAGAGCCGGGATGCTGCGCTCCCAGGAGCGCACCTCGGACGGGCTGGGCTTATGGCCGTGCTTGTGAACGAACTGGTCGATGAGACGCACGAACAGTGATCCGGCCAGGCTCTCGGCGGCGACCGCGGACGCGGAGTCGCGGAACAGCAAGGAATGCTCCCAGGCAGCACGAAGTGACTCGTGCGGGTGGGGGCATGTCCCTGGTGGGAAGCCCGGCGGGCCGCGCTGATGACAGGGCCAAACCTA
>NZ_JBHSOF010000132.1:0-1292 GCF_042656005.1 Kitasatospora misakiensis
CGGGTCTTCCCCCCGATGTGAGGACACGTCTTATGCGGCTTGCGTGAGTGTAGTTGGTCTGGTGGTGAGGGCGGTTTCGTAGGAGGTGGGGCTGAGTTGGCCGAGGTGGGAGTGTCGGCGGCGGGTGTTGTAGCGGTTGGCCCAGCGGAAGGTGTCGAGGCGGGCCTGGCGGGCGGTGGGCCAGTGTTTCTGGCCTTGCAGGGTCTCGCGTTTGAAGGAGGCGTTGAAGGCCTCGGCGGCGGCGTTGTCCGCGGAACTGCCGACCGCGCTCATGGACCTGGTCACGCCGGCCGCGGTGCAGGCGTCGGCGAACGCCTTCGAGGTGTATTGCGTCCCGTGATCGCTGTGAAAAGTCGACCCGCGCAGGCTTCCGCGCGTTCGCTCGGCGGCGGCCAGGGCGTCGATGACGAGTTCGGCGCGCATGTGGTCGGCGATCGCCCACCCCGCCAGGCGGCGCGAGCACAGATCGATGACGGTGGCCAGGTAGAGCGGCTTGGAGCCCGCGACAGGAAGATACGTAATGTCGCCCACGTAGCGGGAGTTGGGGACCTTGGCAGTGAAGTCGCGCCCGATCCGGTCGGCCACTCTCGGCGCTGTCGGATCAGGGATCGTGGTGCGGTGCCTCCTGCGCAGGTGCAGCCCGACGATACCGACAGTGCGCATGACCCGCTCGATGCGCTTATGGTTCACCACCACTCCCGTGCTGCGGAGTTCGGCGGTGACGCGCGGGGCGCCGTAGGTGCCGTCGGACTCGGCGTGGACGGCGCGTATTTGCGTCGCGAGACGCGCGTCGGACTCCGCCCTTGCCGCGCGGGCCGGCGCGGCAGCGAGCCAGCGGTAGAAGCCGGAGCGGGACAGGCCCAGGACGGTGCACAGCCGCTTGGCGCCGAAGGCGCTCCGGTGGTCGGCGACGAACTGGAAGCGGCTCACCAGTTCGTCTCGCCCGCGAAATACTTCGCCGCCCGGCGCAGGATCTCGCGTTCCTGCTTCAGCTCGGCGACCTCCTTGCGCAGGGCCTCGTTCTCCGCCTCCAACGAGGAGTCCGGGCCCGCTGGTTGGGTGCTGTTCGCGTTGCTTCCCTTGCCGGCCGCGCGGATCCAGCTCCGCAGCGTCTCGGGGTGGACGCCCAGATCAGCGGCGACCGCAGCAACCGTGGTGCCGGGACGCGAGCGGTACAACGCCACCGCGTCCGCCTTGAACTCCGGCGGGTAGTGCTTCATCCCCACAGGGACTCCGTTCTCCTGGACCATCAAGATCCAGTGTCCGGTGTCCTCACATCAGGGGGAAGGCCC
>NZ_JBHSOF010000133.1:0-1231 GCF_042656005.1 Kitasatospora misakiensis
CGTCGACGACCTCCGCCTCCAGCGGATGTCCCCCGACCAACTCGCCACCACCGCCAACGAACCGCTGTACGAGCTGCGTTGGCACGAGGTCCCGCTGCCGCAGAGTCCCGTCGTGCCGGAGGACATCGCGCTCGCCCGGGTCGAGGCCGGCGGCGATCTGTTCACCCGCCTCACCGAAGTCCTGGAACTCACCCAGCAGTTCCTCACCGACCCCGCCAACGAGCACACCCGTCTGGTCGTCCTCACCCAGGGCTCCCTCACCGACCACCCCGACCCCGTCACCGCCGCCATCTGGGGCCTGCTCCGCTCGGCCCAGACCGAACAGCCGGGCCGCATCCTGCTGATCGACGTCGACATCTGGTCGGACGAGGCCTTCGCCACCGCCGTCGCCACCGGTGAGCCCCAAGTGGCCTTCCGGGCAGGGCAGTTGTTCGTGCCACGGCTCGCGCTCGCGAGCGCCGCCGACCCGGCACCGGTGTGGGACCCGGACGGCACGGTGCTGATCACCGGCGCGAGCGGCACCCTGGGCCGGCTGGTCGCCCGCCACCTGGTCACCGAGCACGGCGTCCGCCACCTGCTGCTGCTCAGCCGCAGCGGCGCCCGGGGCTCCGAGGAGTTCGCCGCCGAGCTCGTCGAACTCGGTGCCACGCCCGCCTTCGTCGCCTGCGACGCGGCCGACCGCGACCAGCTGACCGCGGCCCTGGCCGGCATCCCGGCCGAGCACCCGCTGACCGCCGTCGTCCACGCCGCCGGCGTCCTCGACGACGCCGCCGTCACCAACCTCACCGTCGAGCAGCTCGCCACGGTCCTGCGCCCCAAGACGGATGCCGCCGACCTCCTGCACGAGCTCACGGCGGACGCCGACCTGGCCGCCTTCGTCCTCTTCTCCTCCGCCGCCGGCGTCCTCGGCACGGCCGGACAGGCCAACTACGCCGCCGCCAACGCCTACTTGGACGCCCTGGCGCAGGACCGCCACGCGGCCGGACTCCCGGCGACCTCGCTGGCCTGGGGCCTCTGGGCGGACGCCAGCTCGATGACCGGCCACCTCGACGCCGCCGACCTCGGCCGCCTCACCCGCACCGGCCTCGCCCCCATCACCACCGCCCAGGGCCTCAACCTCCTCGACCAGGCCCTCAGCACCACCCACCCCACCCTCGTCCCCGCGCGACTCGACCTCCCCACCCTCCGCAACCACGCCACCAACAACACCCTCCCCACCCTCTACCGCAAC
>NZ_JBHSOF010000134.1:0-1226 GCF_042656005.1 Kitasatospora misakiensis
GGCCGGGAGGACGCCGCCGTGGCCGCCAACTCGCCCGAACTGATGCGGGAGTTCCTGGCGTACGGCCAACCGCCCCCACGTGCCGGCCGCCGCACCGGGCGTGGGAAGTCGGACCGGCCGACTTCCCACGCCCGAACTGCGGCCCGCTCGCCTCCCGGCCGTTCCCCCACGGGTCGCCGGGCGGGTCGGACGTAGGAAGTCGGCGCCTATCTGCGCCGCCGCAGGATCCGCTGCACCATCCCGGAGAAGGCCGACCAGGCACGCAACCGCGAGAAGCTCGGATCCCGAGACGGTCGGCCGCCGCGCTTCGACCCAGCCGACTACCGCGAGCGCCATCAACCGCCTCACGAGAAACCGTGCTGTCACCACGCGCTACGAGGCGACCGTGCTTGTCGTGACAAGCACCGTCGCGACGGTCCTCAGACGACGTCGAACTCGTTGCCCTCGGGGTCCTGCATGGCCGCGGCGTAGAGCCCCGCGTTCGGCTCATCCTTGATCTTCAGCACGGTGGCGCCGGCCTCGACCAGCTGGTCCACCGTGGCCCTGACCCGCCGCGCGCGGACGTCCAGCGGGACGTCACGGCCGCCACCGACCTTCAGGTCGAAGTGCCACCGGTTCTTGGCGGTCTTCGGCTCCGGGACCTGCTGGAACCACACGCGCGGTCCACGACCCGCCGGATCGACGATCGACTCCGGAATGTCGCCGGCCCCGGTCGGCAACTCCTCCGCGGGCACCCCCATCGCCTCCCAGTAAGCGCGCCACGTGGCGTGCCCGTCCGGCGCGGGCTCGGGCACATAGCCCAGAGCCAGGGCCCAGAAAGCCACCATCCTCTGCGGGTCGGAGCAGTCGACCGTCAGCTGCATTGTCATTTCCATGCCCAGAGCCTCCCAGACAGGTATGACGGGCGATCAGCTTTCACCACAGGCCCTGGCAAGCACCACCGGCCGACGGCATCGGGTTCGAGACTGGGAGAGGAAGTCGGAGGGGCCGACTTCCCATCTCCCGAGCAGGGCCCGCTCACCGCCCGGCCGCTCCCCCACGGGCGGCCGGGCGGGTCGAACGCAGGAAGTCGACGGGGCTGACCTTCTACGCAGGGGTCTCCGCTGCCCCCTTGCTGTCCGCAAAGGGGGCAGCGACTGGGAAGGTGGTCGCCAATCAGGGAACGAAAAGTCGATCTGGCCGACTCTCCACTCCGCGAGTCGACCACCACCCTGGCTGCCTCTCGC
>NZ_JBHSOF010000135.1:0-1143 GCF_042656005.1 Kitasatospora misakiensis
GCGACGCGGGCGGCGACCTCCTTGCCCTCGCCGGAGGAGGTGACCAGCACCGCGGCCGGGGCGGCCGTCTTGGCGATCTGGGCCAGGGCGTCCACCTTCGGGACGACCAGCTGGTCGGCGAACTCGGCGCCGTCGGCGACGTACACCTTGGCGGCGCCGTACTCGGCGGCCTTGGCGGCCAGCTCGGCGGCCTTGTCACCGGCGCCGAGGACGACGGCGGAGGGCTCGCCGATACGGCGGGCCAGGGTCAGCAGCTCCAGGGCGGGCTTGCGGACCGCGCCGTCGGCGTGGTCGACCAGGACGAGGATCTCAGCCATTGCTCGATGTCTCCGTGTTGTGGGTGGGGCGGCAGGGCGGACTAGATGAACTTCTGGTCGGCGAGGTAGCCGGCGAGGGCCTTGCCGCCCTCGCCCTCGTCCTTGACGACCGTGCCCGCGGTCCGCGCCGGACGCGCGGCCACCGACTCCACCGCCGTCCACGAACCCGCCAGACCGACCTCGCCGGCCTCGATGCCCAGGTCGTCCAGGTCCAGGGACTGCACCGGCTTCTTCTTCGCCGCCATGATCCCCTTGAACGACGGGTACCGCGCCTCACCCGACTGGTCCGTCACCGACACGACCGCCGGCAGCGCAGCCTCCACCAGCTCGGTCGCCGCGTCACCGTCCCGACGGCCCTTCACCACACCACCCTCGACCGACACCTCGGACAGCAGCGTCACCTGCGGCACACCCAGCCGCTCCGCCAGCAGCGCCGGCAGCACACCCATCGTGCCGTCCGTCGACGCCATCCCACCGATCACCAGGTCGAACCCGGTCTTCTCCAGCGCCTTCGCCAGCACCGCCGACGTCCCGATCACATCCGAACCGTGGATGTCCTCGTCGTTCACGTGCACGGCCTTGTCCGCACCCATCGACAACGCCTTGCGCAGCGCGTCCTTCGCATCGTCCGGACCCACCGTCAGCACGGTCACCTCGGCACCCTCGTTCGCCTCCGCGATCCGCAGCGCCTGCTCCACACCGTACTCGTCCAGCTCCGACAGAAGGCCGTCCACGCCCTCCCGGTCGGTGGTGTGATCGTCCGCGAAACGACGGTCACCCGTCGCATCCGGCACGTACTTCACACAGACAACGATCCTCAAGCTCA
>NZ_JBHSOF010000136.1:0-1099 GCF_042656005.1 Kitasatospora misakiensis
GGGCGGGAGGGCATGGGGGCTCCTTGATTGCGGTGCGCATTGGGATCGCTACGACCCGTATCCATGGTGGAGCTGGAGGGGCTACGATCGGAAGCCGAGGAAATGGCGAATCTGCCCCGGGTTCAGTTGGAGCCATCGTGAACGAGCGCAAACTCGATCCAGCGTCATCCCCCTTCGCTCCCATCGGCGTTCAACTTCGCAGGTCACGGAAGGCACGAAAGCTCACACAGCCGCAGCTCGGGGAGATGGTCAGGTTCTCGGCGTCCTACATCTCGCGAATTGAACGAGGAGTGGAACCTCCGAGCCGACGCCTCGCACAGGAGGTCGATCGCGCCCTCGACACCGGGGGAACCATTGAGTTGATGCTCGACCAGCTTGAGCATGTCGTTCTCAAGGAAGGTCTCCCGGAGTACGTCGCGCAGGAAGCCAAGGCGGCGACCATCCGTCTCTTCCACCTGGGACTGATCTCAGGCCTGCTGCAAACGCAGGAGTACGCCATGGCTTACGAGTTGGCCTCGGTTCGGCGAGGTGCTGCGACTCGGCAGCAGGCAGAGGCGCGCGTGAAGTATCTACTGAACCGCCAAGCAGCGCTGGAGCGCACTCCCCCGCCCTTCATTCAGGCAGTGCTTGACGAGTGGAACCTGCGACGACCCATCGGCGGTCGAGCCGTGATGGTCAAGCAACTTCAGCATCTGGAGGAGCTTGCTCAGCAGCCCCATGTGACCCTCCAGGTGGCCCCGATGCATCTTGGAGAGGATCAACCTTTCGTTCATCCGATCAATCTCTTGACGATGGCGAACGGCAAGCTGCTCGGCTACACGGAGAGCCACAAGACAGGGCTCTTGGAGCGTAACGCCCAGATACTGGCATCCTGGTCCAGGGACTACAATCAACTGCAAGTCGAAGCCTTGTCCCGAGCCGGCTCAGTGGAGCTGATCAGAGCAGTACGGAAGGAATTTGAGAGTCATGCAGCACATTGACCTTGCCGATGCTCGGTGGCGCAAGAGCTCGTTCAGTGGCCAGGGCGGTGAGTGCGTCGAGGTCGCCCCCGACTTCCCCGGTGTCGTCCCCGTCCGTGACTCCAAGGACCCCGCCGGCC
>NZ_JBHSOF010000137.1:0-986 GCF_042656005.1 Kitasatospora misakiensis
AGGCCGACCGGCAATAGGCAGCCGCTGTCGGGCGACCGGGCAGGGTGGATGCAGTGCGGGCACGGGTCCGCGTGATCATGGAGTTCTCTACGCTCAGTGATCACGAAGGACGGCCGTGCCCGCGCTGCCATCTTGCCTGCTCGAACCCCTCTGGGACCAGTTCGCAGCTCTCCTGCCCGTCCGGCGTGAGTTCGCCGCGGACCACCCGCTGGGCTGCCACCGTCGCCGGATCGCCGACCGGACGGTCTTCGAGCACGTCGTGCTCGCACTGGTCCACGGCTCAGGCTACGAGCGCATATCCACCCCCGGCTGCTCCGACCGCACCATCAGACGCCGCGTCAAACAGTGGGCTGAACTGGGAATATCCCAGCAAGTCCACGCCCTCGCGCTTGAGGCGTACGACCGCGTGATCGGCCTCGAGCTGAGCGAGATCTCGGTGGACGGCTGCATCACCAAAGCCCCCTCCGGCGGCGACAGAGCCGGGCGGTCGCCGGTCGACCGGGGCAAGCAGGGACTGAAACGCTCGGTCGCCTCCGACGCCTGCGGTGTCCCGCTCGGGATCGTCTCCGCCGGCGCGAACCGGCACGACTCACCCCTGCTCGGGCCCACCCTGGACGCGGCGAAAGAGCAGGTCGGCGCGATGCCGGACAGAGTGAACGTCAACCTCGACCGCGGCTACGACAGCGCCAAGTCACGTTCACTGATAGCCGAGTTGGGCTTCACAGCCGAGATCGCACGCAAGGGCATGCCCGCTCCGATCCAGGCCGGCAAGCGCTGGGTGGTGGAGCGCACCCACTCGTGGATGAACGACTACGGCAAGCTCCGGCGCTGCACCGAGAGGAACGGCGAGGTTGTGGACTTCTACCTCCACCTCGCCGCCGCCCTCGTCACGCTCCGCATGCTCATCCGCCGCGCGGCGAACCGCTACCGCTGGCCCAGCCGCCCCACCACCCGGCGTCTCAAGTGATCCATTTGCCGGTCGGTCT
>NZ_JBHSOF010000138.1:0-978 GCF_042656005.1 Kitasatospora misakiensis
CTAGACGAGTAGGTCCAATGTGATTAGTGGTCGTAAGCGATCAGCGAGCGGGTGACCGGTGCGCCGATCAGGTTGTTGTGCCAGATGCCCGCGGCCATCGCGAGGACCCGTTGGGTGACGCGGACGGCCACGCCCTCGAAGGTCCGTCCGCCGTGTTGTTCCAGGTCAAGCTGCCCTTTGAGGGTGTCGTTGACCGATTCGATCAGTTGGCGGACCTTCTTGAGCATCGGCTCGCCGTATCGCTTCTTCTCGCGCTTGAGTGAGGGTCGCAGGAGCTCGATGCCCTGCTCGGCGAGGTCCTTCTCGAACGGCTCGGACGCGAAGCCCTTGTCCGTGATGAGCAGGATGCCGTCGCGCGCGGCGACCAGGTCGGCGTCTACTTCGAGCATCGCCGCCAGGATCTCGCGTTCGCCGATCTTCGGGTTGGCCATTGCCCACATGATCGGCATGCCGGTCGGGGTGCACACCAGGTACAGGCGCAGGCCCCAGAAGAAGCGGGAGTGGGAGGCGCAGTAGCCGTAGCCGGCCCAGCCGGCCATGTTCGATCGTTGGACGGTCGGGCGGGACATTCCGCAGGGCACCGGGGTGGAGTCGGCGATCCAGACGGTGTCGGTCCAGAAGTCGCTGTCCATGGCGAGTTCGCGGATCATGCGCTTGAGCAGGGGCAGCGCCGACTTCAACCGCTTGCTGTAGCCCGCCCGTTGGGGCAGGTAGGGGAACATGTCGGACAGGTTCTTGCGGGCGTAGCGCAGCCAGCGGGCTTCGGAGTGGTAGCCGAGCAAGGCTTGGGCGACTGCGAGGCAGACGAGTTCGGAGTCGCTGAGCAGGGGCGGCCGGCCCATCCATCGGGTTCCTCCGATCTCGTCGTCGATCTTCACGTAAAGTGCGGTCAAGAGGGTGTTCAGGTCGGTCGTCACAAACTGATCTTGGACGCCCTCTGCCCTTTGGCGGGCCGGAACTTCGGATCTACTCGTCTAG
>NZ_JBHSOF010000139.1:0-948 GCF_042656005.1 Kitasatospora misakiensis
GACCCGTTCGGGTCGCTGTTCGGCGGCGTGGCCGGTGAGAGCGTGAACGAGTACCGGGCGCGTACGGACGTGGCCCGTGAGGTGCTGGCGGAGCTGTGGGAGTCGGACCCGGAGTCGGCGGAGGTTGCCGCCGAGCTGCTGCGGACCGCCCCGGTCCCGCTGGTCCGCCCGCGTACCGCCGCCCGCCGGCTGCGGTCGGGGGTGGCGGCGTGAACGAGACCGTCCGCTCGGCCTGGTACTGGAACCGGGACTTCGGGCTGTACACGCGCCAGCCCGCGCCGAGGCTGGACCGGCCGACGACCGCCTGCCGCGTTCTCGATCTGCCGGACGCGCTGCTGCGGGAGGCCGTTGCCACGCACGAGGCCGGCCACGCGGTGCTGGCGCTCCACCTCGGCGCCCGGCTCACTTGCGTCTCCGTCGCGGACGACCTCGGTCGCGGGCCGGGTGCCCCTGGCCCCGTCGGCCGTGTCGACTACGAGCCGAACCCCGCCGAGCCGGTCCGCGGCATCCTGCTGGCCAGCGCCGCCGGGGAACGGGCCCAGGACCGCTGGCTGCGACAGGCGGACCTGTGGACCGAGGACCGCGCGTGGGTGGTCGAGATCCTCGCCGCCCAGGACCGGGCCGTCATCGAGCGGACCGTGCGCCTGGCCCACCCGGACGGCCCCACCTACGGCGTCGGCGACGACCCGGCCGTGGACCTTGCGGCCCTGCACGACTACGTCGACGTGTGGTTGCGCGACCTGTGGGACCAGGTGATGGTCCTCGCCGCCGCCCTGAACCGGTGCGGCACGCTCACCGGCGCGCAGGCTGCCGCTGCCATCGGCCTCACCGTCAACGACGGAACGTCGGCGTCGGGGGTGGCCGCGTGACGGCCGAGGCCCGGGCGGAGGCCGCGCGGGCGGCCGCCGCTGCCGAGGCCGCCCGGATCGCCGCCGCCGCTGCCGCCGA
>NZ_JBHSOF010000140.1:0-917 GCF_042656005.1 Kitasatospora misakiensis
CACCGCCTCACGGAGCATCTCGTGCTCCTCGGAGATCCGGAAGAGATCGAAGTCCTGGCTCATGATCGGCCACTCCTGTTTCACGAGGTTCTAGACGGCACTCAGTACCCTTCATTATGCACGAACGCGATAAAAAGGGAACTCAGTGCCTTCCCAGAGTGGTACTGAGTTCCCTATCCTCTTCCCGGCGGTAGCCGTAGCACCGGGCCCGTACGACGCAGGGAGATGACACCGTGGTCCACTCAGCCATCGACGCCGACATCGAGAGCGCCCCGCTGTACTTCCAGCGCTGCGCCTGGTGCCACAACCCGACCTTCCAGCGGCTGCTCTGCCCGACCTGCGGCTCCACCGAGCTGCGGCTGGAGCGCAGCGAGGGCACCGGGGTGGTGCGGCGGTGCGCCGTCGAGCAGGCCCGTACGCCGCTGGCCCGGCAGAAGTCGCTGATCCGGATGGCCGAGGGGTTCGACGTCTGGTGCATCGTCACCGGTCTGCGCTCCACGGTGCCGGTGGGCACCCGGGTCCGGCTCAGCGCGCCGGCCGGTTCGGAGCAGCCGGAGCTGACGGTGCTGGCGCCCGAGGAGCCGGAGCGCGTGCCGACCGTCGAGCCCCGGCCGCTGCCGCCGAACCAGGGCGGGTTCACCCAGCACCTGGCGGCCTTCGCGGAGTGACCGGGCGGCGGGCTCAGTGGGGCGGGCGTCTCGTCGGGAATTGCGAAAGGGGCGTGGCACCGAGTACCCCGGGGTACTCGGTGCCACGCCCCTTTCGGCGTCCGGTCCGGACCGGTGTCAGGCCTTGCGGGCCTTGACCTCGGCGGTGAGCTGCGGCACGACCGCGAAGAGGTCGCCGACCACGCCGTAGTCGGCGAGCTCGAAGATCGGGGCCTCGGGGTCCTTGTTGACGGCCACGATGGTCTTCGA
>NZ_JBHSOF010000142.1:0-803 GCF_042656005.1 Kitasatospora misakiensis
ACGACGGCACCCTCATCACCCCCATCGACTGGGGCCAGCCCCGCTAACCACATCACCCGACCTCCGGGGGCCGCGGCCGATCGCCGCGGCCCCCGGGAGCGACCCGTCCGACGCCATCACCCGCACATCCCACCGGAAGCAGGGCAACCCTCTCGTGACCCGAACCGTGCGCCACCACCTCGCCGCCGCCCTCGCCGCGGCCTCGCTCACCGCCGGTCTGCTCGCTGCCGCACCCGCCGCTCACGCCGTCGGGATCGACCTCTCGGATCCGGCCGCCGTGACCGTCGAACCCGACTGGTCCTGCGGCTCGGTCGGCGACTCCGACCGCGACATCGCCACTCGGCTCAACCTCCAGTTGACCGGCACCCTCTACCAACACCTGACCCCCTATCGGGTCTCCTGTGCCCGCGCGATCGTCAACGCCGTCCAGGCGCAAAATCTCCCTCAGCGGGCCGCCGTCATCGCGGTGACCACCTCCATCGTCGAGACCACACTGCGGAACAACCCCAACACGGAGGACCACGACAGCGTGGGCCTGTTCCAGCAGCGGGCCAGCTGGGGCTCCTTCGCCCAGCGAATGGACCCGACCTGGTCCACCAACGCCTTCCTCAAGGCGATGGTCCGGGTGAGCAACTGGCAGACCCGACCGATCGGGGAGGTGTGCCAGGCGGTCCAGATCTCCGCGTTCCCCGGCCGCTACCAGCCCCAGGCCGCCGATGCCGAACGCATCGTCAACGCCCTGCTCAGCTCCGGCAGCTCGGGTGGCGACCAGCCGGTCGCCGGGAACTGGGACGGCGGACCCG
>NZ_JBHSOF010000143.1:0-785 GCF_042656005.1 Kitasatospora misakiensis
CGGCCGCGGGCCTTGAGGGGGATGTCGGGGAGGGTGGGGGCGTGGAGGCGGGCGCCGTCGTAGCCGTGGACTTGGCCGAAGCGGGTGCCGGTTTCCCAGTCGTTGCGGGCCTGGAGGATCTCGTCGCCGGTGCGGGCGATGAAGTTCCACCACATGACGAGCTTTTCGGCGAAGGGTTCGCCGCCGAGGAGGAGGAAGGTGGCGTCGGTGTCGGCGTGGAGGGGGAGGTGGGGGCGGCCGGTGCCGAGGTAGAGCATGGCGCCGGGGGCGAGGGGGACGCCGTCCACGGTGGTGTGGCCGGACATGGTGAGGACGGCGTACTCGAAGTCGGGGTCGAGGGGCAGGCGCAGGTCGGTGCCGGCGGTGAGGGTGAGGTCGGCGCCGACGAGGGGGGTGTGGGTGGTGCCGGGGGAGGTGGCGCCGTCGAGGGTGCCGAGGATGACGGTGGCGGACAGGCCCGGGGCGGTGACGGTGGGCAGGTCGGCGTGGTGTTCGAAGGCGGGTTCGCGGTGGCGGTGGGCCTCGGGGAGGGCGACCCAGAGCTGGGCGCCGTGCAGGAGGCGGGCGTGCGGGCGGGGCGATTCCTCGGAGTGGGAGATCGCCCGGCCCGAGGTCATCAGGCCGAGTTCGCGCGGGCGGACGGTCTGCAGGCTGCCGAGGCTGTCGCGGTGCAGCACCTCGCCGGCGTGCAGCCAGCTGACGGTCTGCAGGCCCATGTGGGGGTGCGGCGGCACCTGCATGCCCGGCTCGTCCGCGATGTCGTCCGGACCGTAGTGGTCCACGAA
>NZ_JBHSOF010000144.1:0-737 GCF_042656005.1 Kitasatospora misakiensis
CCGAGCCGGACACCCCCGCCTTGTTGGCGCGGGCCGTGTCCTTCTCCAGCCTGTTCGTCTCCCGGCGCTGCTCTGCGAGGTTGAGCTTCGCCCGCTCGTGGGCGATCTGAAGGCGCTCCAGGGCGTCCGGGTCGGTGCCCGGCTTGGCCTGGGCCTTCTTCAGTTCCTCCTCGGCCTCTTTCAGCCGGAGGACGGCCTCGCGCTCGTCGAGCCGCGACTCGCCGAGCCGCTGGTTCATGTCCTGCAGCGCGCGGGTGGCGTCGCGTCGCGCCTCTGTCAGGTCCTTCTGTGCGTCGCGGGCGTCGGTCTGGGCGTCACGGAGGTCGCGGACGGCGTCCCGTACCTGCTGCTGCGCGTCCTTCTGCCGCCGGGCGGCGTCCTCGATGGTGCGGGTGAGGCTCCGCTCGGCCTCGGCGACGGCGCGCAGCGCGTCCTTGATGCGCTCTGCGGCCTGCACTCGCGCGTCCGCGACACCGCGCTGAGCGTCGGCGAGGGACCGCTGCGCCGACTCCACCGCGCGGGTCGCGATCGCGGCGGCCTGCGCGTCCGCCGAGGAGTCGGCGAACGCGGCCTTGAACGCCTCGCCCACCCCGCTGAGGCCAATCTTCAGGGCGCCCGCGGCGGTGCCCGCGGTCGCCAGCGCCGGGGCCAGGGCGGCGGCGGCGCCCGCGGCGCTGGACAGGTTGGCTCCAACCGCCACCCCGGCCAGCGCGCCGATCCCTTTCAGGCCGACCGAG
>NZ_JBHSOF010000145.1:0-714 GCF_042656005.1 Kitasatospora misakiensis
CCGCCGACGTGTCCGACGACGACTCGGTGCGCTCCGCCGTCGAGGCGGCGGCGGGGGTCCTGGGCGGGATCGACGTCGTGGTGAACTGCGCGGGGATCAGCGCGGTCGGTACGGTCGAGGACAATCCGGACGAGCAGTGGCAGCGCGTGCTGGGCGTCAACGTCCTGGGTGTCGTGCGCACCACGCGGGCCGCCCTGCCGTACCTGCGGCGCTCCCCGCATGCGTCGGTGGTCAACATCGGTTCGATCTGCGTCACGACGGGTCTGCCGCAGCGGGCGCTGTACGCGGCCGGCAAGGGCGCGGTCATGGCGTTGACGCTGTCGATGGCCGCCGACCACGTGCGTGAGGGCATCCGGTTCAACTGCGTCAACCCCGGCACGGTCGACACCCCGTGGGTGGCCCGGCTGCTGGCCGGCGCCCCGGACCCGGAAGCCGAGCTCGCCGCCCTGCGCGCGCGTCAGCCCACCGGCCGGCTGGTCACCGCCGAGGAGGTGGCGGCCGCGATCACCTACCTGGCCTCGCCCGCCGCGGCCTCGGTCACCGGCACCGCGCTCGCGGTCGACGGCGGTATGGCGGGCCTGCGCCTGCGGCCCGAAGGGAAGTCGTGACGATGCGCCAGAACATCCTCGGGCCGGGGCCGGTGCGGGTCAGCGAGCTCGCCTTCGGTGCGGCGGGGATCGGCAACCTGTTCACCGCCGTCAGCGACGAGGAGGC
>NZ_JBHSOF010000146.1:0-712 GCF_042656005.1 Kitasatospora misakiensis
GTAGACACGTTGCGGTGTGCCGGTCACCGACATGTCCTGCACGAATTCGAGCAGCGCTTCGAGCAGGGCGGTGAGTTCGATCCTGGCCAGCGCTGCGCCCAGGCAGTAGTGCGGGCCGTAGGCGAAGGAGAGATGCCGGTTGGGCGTCCGGGAGAGGTCGAACCGGCCGGGGTCGGGGAACTGCTCGCCGTCGAAGTTGGCGGAGCTGTTCCAGACGACGACGACATCGCCGGCCGCGATGTCCACGTCCTCCAAGACGGTGTCGACGGTGGCGGTACGTCCGCCGTGCAGGACCGGGGACGTCCACCGCAAGATCTCCTCCACCGCGCCGGCGACGGACACCTCGCCCCGGCGCAGCCGCTCCCACTCGCCGGGCATCTCCGAGAAGGCCTTGACCGCGCCGATCATGGCGAGCCGGGTGGTCTCGTCTCCACCGAGCAGGAGGCTGTAGCAGTTGAACAGCAGCTCGTCCAGCTCAAGTTGGACATCGTCGTCCATCATCTCGACCAACCTGCCGAGGATGCTCTCCCCGGGCAGGTCCGCGCGGGCCCGGATCAGCTGGGCAAAGTACAGGAGGATCTCGTTGCGGGCCAACCGCGAGTCCTCTGCCGCCGCGTCCGGGGAGTAGGCGGCGAGCGAGGTGCTTCCGTGGCGGTACATCAGTTCGTGGTCTTTTGCGGGGATTTCGAGCAGGTCGCAGATCGCCATCTCA
>NZ_JBHSOF010000147.1:0-708 GCF_042656005.1 Kitasatospora misakiensis
TTCGGGACGGCCATCCTGCCCGGCACCGCCTTCGTCGAACTCGCCCTCCACGCCGCCGACCAGGTCGGCTACCGCGTCCTCGACGAACTCACCCTCGAACGCCCCCTCGTCCTCACCGACACCACCCACAGCGTCATCCAGGTCACCGTCACCACCCCCGACACCGACGGCCGCCGCACCGTCACCATCCACTCCCGCCCCCACACCACCGACACCGGCCTCACCGACGACTGGACCCGCCACGCCGTCGGCACCCTCACCGACACCCCCACCACCCCCGCACCCTTCACCGGCACCTGGCCCCCCACCGGCACCCAGCGCGTGGACACCGCCGACACCTACCAGCGGCTCAGCACCGTCGGCTACGGCTACGGGCCCGCCTTCCAGGGGCTCACCGCGCTCTGGCAGCAGGGCCAGGACCTCTACGCCGAGGTCGTCCTGCCGACCGACGCCGACGGCTTCGCCCTGCACCCCGCCCTGCTCGACGCGGCCCTGCACCCGCTCCCCGCCGGCGACCTGTGGGTCCCGTTCTCCTGGAACGGCGTCCAGCTCCACGCCACGGCCGCCAGCACCCTGCGCGTCCACCTCAACCGCCGCAGCGACAGCGCCGCCCAGCTCACCGCCTACGACACCACCGGCAACCCCGTCATCACCGTCGACGACCTCCGCCTCCAGCGGATGTCCCCCGACCAACTCGCCACCACCGCC
>NZ_JBHSOF010000148.1:0-703 GCF_042656005.1 Kitasatospora misakiensis
CCGACGCTCCCACGGCTTGTAGGCACACGGTTTCAGGTACTATTTCACTCCGCTCCCGCGGTACTTTTCACCATTCCCTCACGGTACTATCCGCTATCGGTCACCAGGGAATATTTAGGCTTAGCGGGTGGTCCCGCCAGATTCACACGGGATTTCTCGGGCCCCGTGCTACTTGGGAGTTCTTCAAACGAGCCGCACAGATTTCGTCTACGGGGGTCTTACCCTCTACGCCGGACCTTTCGCATGTCCTTCGACTATCCATACGGTTTCTGACTCGCCGACCGGCCGGCAGACCGATCAAGAAAAATCCCACGACCCCGTATCGGCAACCCCTGCCGGGTCTCACACCAATACGGTTTAGCCTCATCCGGTTTCGCTCGCCACTACTCCCGGAATCACGGTTGTTTTCTCTTCCTGCGGGTACTGAGATGTTTCACTTCCCCGCGTTCCCTCCACATACCCTATGTGTTCAGGTATGGGTGACAGCCCATGACGACTGCCGGGTTTCCCCATTCGGAAACCCCCGGATCAAAGCCTGGTTGACGGCTCCCCGGGGACTATCGTGGCCTCCCACGTCCTTCATCGGTTCCTGGTGCCAAGGCATCCACCGTGCGCCCTTAAAAACTTGGCCACAGATGCTCGCGTCCACTGTGCAGTTCTCAAACAACGACCAGACACCCACCTCACCAAGCATGGGACCGGC
>NZ_JBHSOF010000149.1:0-701 GCF_042656005.1 Kitasatospora misakiensis
TCCGGCAGCTCGGGTGGCGACCAGCCGGTCGCCGGGAACTGGGACGGCGGACCCGCCGGCAACGTCGGCATCTTCCGCCCCTCCACCGGCCAGTTCCACCTCCGCAACGACGACGGAAGCCTCACCACCGTCGACTGGGGCGGCACCGGCGACCTCCCCGTCAGCGGCAACTGGGACGGCACCGGACCCGACAACATCGGCATCTACCGCCCCTCCACCGGACAGTTCCACCTCCGCATGGACGACGGAAGCCTCGTCCTCCTCGACTGGGGCGGAAAGGGCGACCTCCCCATCGCCGGGAACTGGGACGGCGGCGCCTCCGGCAACATCGGCATCTACCGCCCCTCCACCGGACAGTTCCACCTCCGCAACGACGACGGAAGCCTCACCACCGTCGACTGGGGCGGCACCGGCGACCTCCCCGTCAGCGGCAACTGGGACGGCACCGGACCCGACAACATCGGCATCTACCGGCCCTCCACCGGACAGTTCCACCTCCGCATGGACGACGGAAGCCTCGTCCTCCTCGACTGGGGCGGAAAGGGCGACCTCCCCGTCTCCGCCAACTGGGACGGCGGCAACGGCGCCCCCGCCACCAACATCGGCATCTGGCGCCCCTCCACCGGCCAATTCCACCTCCGCGCCGACGACGGCACCCTCATCACCCCCATCGACTGGGGCCAGCCCCGCTAACCACATCA
>NZ_JBHSOF010000150.1:0-693 GCF_042656005.1 Kitasatospora misakiensis
GCCCGCATCCTCGTGGCCGACCTGGCCGAGGCCGGCCTCGTCGCCATCCACCAGCCCGCTTCCGGGGGCGAATCCGGAAACCAGCCCGACGTCACGCTGCTCGAAAGGGTCCTCAGTGGACTTCGCAAGCTCTAACGCGGCCGCCCCCACCCGCGCCACCACCTCCGCGAAGATCGTCGTCGCCGGCGGCTTCGGCGTCGGCAAAACCACACTCGTCGGCGCCGTCTCCGAGATCAACCCCCTGCGCACCGAAGCCGTCATGACCTCGGCCTCCGCCGGCATCGACGACCTCAGCCACGTCTCCGGCAAGACGACCACCACCGTCGCCATGGACTTCGGCCGCATCACCCTCGACGAAGACCTCATCCTCTACCTCTTCGGCACCCCCGGACAGGACCGCTTCTGGTTCATGTGGGACGACCTCGTCCGCGGCGCCATCGGAGCCGTCGTCCTCGTCGACACCCGCCGCCTCGCCGACTGCTTCCCCGCCCTCGACTACTTCGAAAACAGCGGACTCCCCTTCGTCGTCGCCCTCAACGGCTTCGACGGACACCAACCCCACACCCCCGACGAAGTCCGCGAAGCACTCCAACTCAGCACCGAAACCCCCGTCATCACCCTCGACGCCCGACGCCGCGACAGCGCCAAAAGCGCCCTCATCACCCTCGTCGAACACGCCCTCCTCGCCCGGCT
>NZ_JBHSOF010000151.1:0-689 GCF_042656005.1 Kitasatospora misakiensis
TGGCCGACTCTCCACTCCGCGAGTCGACCACCACCCTGGCTGCCTCTCGCTCGGACCGAGCGAGCAGCAGCTCCTCACAACCTGGGCTGGAGTGGAAAGTCGATCGCACCGACTTCCCAGGGTCCGCTCGCCCGAAGTCCGGTGGTGCTCGCTCTGGACAAGCGAGCACCACCAGCCGAGAAGATCAGGTTCAGGGCTGGGAGTAGGAAGTCGGCGGAGTCCACTTCCCAATCCCAAACTGTGATCGACGGTGCTCGCGCTGGGCCCTCTCGCCTCCCGACCGCTCCCCCACGGGCGGCCAGGTGGATCGGGCGTAGGAAGTCGACGGGACTGACCTTCTGCACAGGGGTCTTCCGCTGCCCCCTTGCGGACAGCAAGGGGGCAGCGGCTGGGAGGGTGATCGCCAATCAGGGAACGGAAAGGCGATCTGGCCGACTTCCCACTCCGCGATTCGACCACCTGGCTGCCTCTCGCCCGGACCGAGCGAGAGGCAGCCCCCCACAAGCTGGGCCGGAGTGGGAAGTCGATCGCACCGACTTCCCGCTCTGGGGCTCTCGCGTCCGGAGTCGGGTGGTGCTCGCTCGGGTCTAGCGAGCACCACCCGCCGACGAGATCGAGTTCGGGGCCGGGAGAGGGAAGTCGAAGGGACCGACTTCCCACGCCCGAACCGCGGCCGCCCACGCTCGGCC
>NZ_JBHSOF010000152.1:0-670 GCF_042656005.1 Kitasatospora misakiensis
CCTCGCCGAACTTCCGGCACCCGGTGACGCTCGCCAAGGAGCTGATCACCGTCGACGACGTGTCGAACGGGCGCCTCACGCTGGGCATCGGGGCCGGTGGGACGGGGTTCGACGCGACGGCGATGGGGCAGGAGGCGTGGTCGCCGAAGGAGCGGGCGGACCGGTTCGGGGAGTTCCTGCCGCTGCTGGACGAGCTGCTGCGCAACGACGCGACCACCCGCGAGGGCGCGTACTACTCGGCGGTCGAGGCGCGGAACGTCCCCGGCTGCGTGCAGACGCCGCGGGTGCCGTTCTACGTCGCCGCGACCGGGCCGCGCGGGCTGAAGCTCGCCGCCGAGTACGGGCAGGGCTGGGTCACGTACGGCGACCCGCGCGGGCCGGCGGACGTGCCGGTGGAGCAGGCGCCCGAGGTGATCGCGGGGCAGATCGAGAAGCTGACGGCGGCCTGCGAGGCGGCCGGCCGGGACGTCGCCACGCTGGAGAAGGTGCTGCTCCAGGGCTCGACCGCGGAGCAGCCGCTCCAGTCGCTGGACGCCTTCGTGGACTGGGCGGGCCGCTACCAGGAGCTGGGCATCACCGAGCTGGTGATCCACTGGCCCGTCCCGGACTCGGTCTTCGCGAACGACCTCGCCGTCTTCGAGAAGATCGCCACCGAGGGCCTCGCCCAGCT
>NZ_JBHSOF010000153.1:0-666 GCF_042656005.1 Kitasatospora misakiensis
GGGTAGTTTAACTGGGGCGGTTGCCTCCTAAAGGGTAACGGAGGCGCCCAAAGGTTCCCTCAGCCTGGTTGGCAATCAGGTGTTGAGTGTAAGTGCACAAGGGAGCTTGACTGTGAGACTGACGGGTCGAGCAGGTACGAAAGTAGGGACTAGTGATCCGGCGGTGGCTTGTGGAAGCGCCGTCGCTCAACGGATAAAAGGTACCCCGGGGATAACAGGCTGATCTTCCCCAAGAGTCCATATCGACGGGATGGTTTGGCACCTCGATGTCGGCTCGTCGCATCCTGGGGCTGGAGTAGGTCCCAAGGGTTGGGCTGTTCGCCCATTAAAGCGGTACGCGAGCTGGGTTTAGAACGTCGTGAGACAGTTCGGTCCCTATCCGCTGTGCGCGTAGGAGTGTTGAGAAGGGCTGTCCCTAGTACGAGAGGACCGGGACGGACGAACCTCTGGTGTGCCAGTTGTCCTGCCAAGGGCATGGCTGGTTGGCTACGTTCGGGAGGGATAACCGCTGAAAGCATCTAAGCGGGAAGCCTGCTTCGAGATGAGCACTCCCACCTCCTTGAGAGGGTAAGGCTCCCAGTAGACGACTGGGTTGATAGGCCGGATATGGAAGCCCTGTGAGGGGTGGAGTTGACCGGTACTAATAGGCCGAGGGCTTGTCCTCAG
>NZ_JBHSOF010000154.1:0-641 GCF_042656005.1 Kitasatospora misakiensis
GGACCGACTTCCCACGCCCGAACCGCGGCCGCCCACGCTCGGCCTGGGCCCGCTCCCCTCCCGACCGCTCCCCCACGGGTCGCCGAGCGGGTCCGACGTAGGAAGTCGATGGGGCTGACCTTCGACGCAGGGGTCTTCCGCTGCCCCCCTTGCGGACAGCAAGGGGGGCAGCGACTGGGAGGGTGATCGCCAATCAGGGAACGGAAAGCCGATCTGGCTGACTTCCCACTTCGCGAGTCGACCGCCACGCTGGCTGCCGCTCGCCCGGCCCGAGCAAGCGGCAGCCCCCCACAACCTGGGCTGGAGTGGGAAGTCGATCGCGCCGACTTCCTGTGCGGAGGTTGTCTCGTTCGAAGTCCGGTGGTGCTCGCTCCGGTCGAGCGAGCACCACCAGCTGAGGAGATCAGGTTCGGAGCTGGGAGTGGGAAGTCGAAGTCGCCGACTTCACACTCCCAAGCTGTGATCGACCGCCTCCCGGTTGCTTCTCCACGGGCGGCTGGGTGGGGCGGGCGTAGGGAGTCGATGGGGCTGACGCGGAGGGGTCTTCTTCCGCTGCCCCCTGCCGAACAGCAAGGGGGCAGCGACAGGGAGGGTGATCGCCAATCAGGGAACGGAAAGCCGATCTGGCCGACTCTCCACTC
>NZ_JBHSOF010000155.1:0-601 GCF_042656005.1 Kitasatospora misakiensis
CCAGAAACGTTCAACTTCCTCGGGTTCACGCACATCAGCGGGAAAGATCGCAACGGCAGGTTCATGCTGATACGAAAGACCCGCCGGGATCGGATGACGGCAACTCTGAAAGCCATCAAAGACGGTCTGCGAAGGCGCTGGCATTACTCAATCCCCGAACAGGGAAAATGGCTCAGGAGAGTGGTTCAGGGATACCTGAACTATCACTCGGTACCGGGCAACTTCCCCACCATGCAGAAGTTCAGGACACACGTAACAAACCTCTGGCGCCGGGCGCTCAGGCGCAGGAGCCAGAAGGATGATACGACCTGGACGAAAGCAAACAAACTGGCAGCCGCATGGCTACCAAGGGTTCGGGTTCTTCATCCATGGCCTGTGGAGCGGTTCACCGCCAGACACCCGAGGCAGGAGCCCGGTGCGTAAATCGCGCACGCCGGGATCTGTGCGGGGGGTATCCGGTAACGGGTATCCCTACCGCGACATTGTGTGGTGGGTTGAAAAATGAACGTTTACACGCCGGTTGAGCTACGTCAGATTGTCTCCTTTCCCTTTTTTGCCGACCTGGTGCAGTGCGGCTTTCCCAGCCCGGCTCAGGACTATG
>NZ_JBHSOF010000156.1:0-597 GCF_042656005.1 Kitasatospora misakiensis
ACTCGCGGGCCCGTAGCCCACCGCGGCTGATTACCGCGAAGTGCCAGGGCGGCGGTAGCTCACCGCATGCCTGACCGGACGGCCGGTTGCATAGGTAGGGACCCGTTGCCATGAAGCCCCTCAGCTGAGGCAGCGTCGGTGCTGCGGAATACGCTGGGCGGCCATGGACTGGCTGGAGCGGGTGGCGAAGCTGAGACGGTGGACGAACAACGACGTTCGGGCGCCGCACAAACCGTTGCTGCTGCTGTACGCGCTGGGCAGCTACCAGCGCGATGCCGACGGCGAACTGCGGTACAGCGCTGTCGAGGAGGAGCTGAAGCGGCTGCTCGAGGAGTACGGGCCGTCCCATGCGACCACCCCCGCGTACCCGTTCCACCATCTGGTCAGTGACGGCGTCTGGGAGGTCAGGACCGACCAGGGACTCGGGAGCCCGGGAAGTGGCGTGCGGGTCCTGCGCTCCAGCGGCGCGACCGGACGGCTCGCCCCCGAGCTGCGAACGGCTCTGCGGAAGGATCCGGCGCTCCTGGGCCGTCTGGCGAGGGTGCTCCTGGACTTCCACTTCCCGCCGTCGCTGCACGCCGACCTGTGCGAAGCCGT
>NZ_JBHSOF010000157.1:0-596 GCF_042656005.1 Kitasatospora misakiensis
GGCGCAAAGCCCGCTAGCTTAGCCCCCAGAACAGCACGGCGAGTAGCTGCGGGGTGATAATGCGCAGGAACATCACCAGCGGATAGACGGTGGCATACGAGAGCGCCGCTGCGCCGCTGGTGGCGTGCAGGTTGTTGGCGAAGGCCAGCGCCGGCGGGTCGGTCATGGAGCCGGCCAGCATGCCGCACAGCGTCAGATAGTTCATTTTCCCCAGCATGCGCGCGAGGACGCCCACCGTCAGCAGCGGGATGGCGGTGATGAAAATACCGTAAGCGATCCAGCTCAGACCATCGCCCTGGGTCAGGGTGGCGACAAAGTCACCCCCCGATTTTAGCCCGACCACCGCCAGAAACAGCACGATCCCCAGCTCGCGCAGCGCCAGGTTGGCGCTCGGCGGCATAAACCAGTACAGCTTGCCGATACTGCGGATACGCCCAAGGATCAGCGCCATAATCAGCGGCCCACCGGCCAGTCCCAGCTTCAATGCTGCAGGGAAGCCGGGAATAAACAACGGGATAGATCCCAGCAGTACCCCGAGTCCGATGCCGATAAACACCGGCAGCATCTGGACCTGCTGCAGCTTCTGCTGGGCGTTA
>NZ_JBHSOF010000158.1:0-577 GCF_042656005.1 Kitasatospora misakiensis
AGCCAGTGGCGGCGGTGTTGGAAGGCGTAGGTGGGGAGGTCGGTGAGGTGGCCGGTGCCGGTCCAGGGTGTCCAGTCGATGGGGAGGCCGGCGGTGTGGGCTTCGGCGAGGCTGTGGAGGAGGCGGTGTTGGCCGCCTTCGCCACGGCGGAGGGTGCCGATGGCGCGGACGGCTTCGGTGCCGTTGTTCTCGGCGGCCTGGGTGACGGGGCCGGTGAGGACGGGGTGGGGGCTGGTTTCGATGAAGACGCGGTGGCCGGTGGCCAGGAGGGTGGTGAGGGCGGCGTCGAAGCGGACGGTCTCGCGGAGGTTGGTGAACCAGTAGGCGGCGTCCATGGTGGCGGTGTCGATGGTCTCGCCGGTGACGGTGGAGATGAGCGGGGTGTGGCCGGTGCGCGGGGTGACGGGGGCGAGGAGGTCGAGGAGTTCCTCGCGCAGGTCCTCGACCTGGGGGGAGTGGGAGGCGTAGTCCACGGCGATCCGGCGGGCCTGGATCCCGTCGGCCTCGCAGCGTGCGGCGAGCGCGTCCAGCTCTTCGGGGGCGCCGGAGACGACGACCTGCTCGGGGCCGTTGACGA
>NZ_JBHSOF010000159.1:0-575 GCF_042656005.1 Kitasatospora misakiensis
CTTCGTGATGGCCACGGAAGGTGGCGACCTCAATGATTTCCGGCCCGAACATCACATGCGCCAGGCGGAAACGTCGCCCAACCAGACGGCAGTTGCGGAACAGCTTGCGTACCTGATCCGGCGTGGCGTTGGTGGTAACGTCAAAATCTTTTGGCTTTTTGCCAAGCAGCAGGTCGCGGACGCCGCCGCCGACCAGCCAGGATTCGTAGCCCGCCTTGTTGAGGCGGTACATGACCTTGAGGGCGTTTTCACTGATATCTTTGCGGGAAATAGCATGCTGCTCACGCGGGATCACCGTCATAGGCGTTGGTTCGACGGCGGCTTCTGCCTCGCGCTCCTCACGGCTTAGCACCTTACGGCAAAAATTAGCGACTCGGGTAAAAATGGTGCACCTCGTAGTGTCAGACGGACTTCAGATCAACTGTACAGTGTAAAAATAGCGGCTAATCATAGCTCAGCGGGAGCCATTTGAGAATGCTCGATTTTCGCCGGCTGCCAGTTGGCGACGGCCTGGGCGAGTAAATCATCGATGCTCAGGGCCTGCCACTCCTCGGGGATCGCCTGATTCAGAAAGC
>NZ_JBHSOF010000160.1:0-564 GCF_042656005.1 Kitasatospora misakiensis
CGCCGTCCTCACCCCCGCACTCCGCGCAGAACTCCAGGGCAGTCTCCTGCACTGAGCGCACCCTGAGCGGTACTTCCACCGTCCCACCTCCCCGCCGGGTCCGACCCGACCGGACCCGGCGTTCCGCCCTCAGCTACCCTCAGGCAGCTGATCCCGCCTCAGCTGGCATTCGCCCCAGCTGGAACCGGCTGCCCCAGGCTGCAGCACAAGGAGGACCCATGACCCCGCCTTCGACACCCGCCGGCTCGTACGGCAACGGGTACGGCAGCGGCTACGGCGGGCAGCAGTCCGACGGCTACGAGCAGCAGCCGCTGGTCCGCCCGTACGCGATGACCGGTGGCCGCACCCGGCCGCGGTACCAGCTCGCGATCGAGGCGCTGATCTCGACCACCGGCTCCGCCGAGCGGACCGGTGGCCTGCTGCCCGAGCACTCCCGGATCGTCAACCTCTGCCGGGAGGTCAAGTCCATCGCGGAGATCTCCGCACTGGCCGGTGTCCCGCTCGGTGTCGCCCGCATCCTCGTGGCCGACCTGGCCGAGGCCGGCCTCGTCGCCATCCACCAGC
>NZ_JBHSOF010000161.1:0-558 GCF_042656005.1 Kitasatospora misakiensis
CCGCCGCCGGCTTCTCCTCGGCGGGCTCCTCCGCATCGACGTCGAGGCTGCCGGCGAGTTCGTCGCCGAGGACCTCCTTCGCCATGTCCTCCAGCTCGGCGTCGGTGAAGCCTTCACAGGCTGGCGGCTTCTCGTCGCCTGCGGCGTCCGGATCCTTGACGAGGTCCCGGATGGCGTCCTTGCAGGAGCCCTTGGACTGGCTGACGGTCCCGCCGTCGCTGGCGCATGCGGTGAGCGGCAGGGCGAGTGCCGCGACTGCGGCGGCGATGGTGCGGATACGCATGATCCCCCCTGAAATGATGCGAGCGCCCCGGGAGTGTACGGGGCGCTCGACGGCGGGCGGATGGGCCGGACGGCCCTACGGTCGCCACTCCTCGCGGTAGTCCGGGTGGTCGGCGTAAGGCAGGGCGAGGGCACGCAGGGTCTCGCATGGCGGCGCATACAGGCATGTGGTGCAGATGGGGGCTTCCGCCTTCTCGTCATCAGCCTGGTGCAGATCGGCGATCCGCCTCTTGGCGTCGATGTCGGCGAGACCGAACGCCACGTCCCGGTACGGCG
>NZ_JBHSOF010000162.1:0-556 GCF_042656005.1 Kitasatospora misakiensis
TTACTTGGTGAGGCCGGCCTTGACGGAGCAGACGGGCCAGGCGCCGGGGCCCTGGGCGGCGAGGACCTTTTCGCCGATGGCGATCTGCTGGGCCTTGGTGGCCTGGTTGGCCTGGGCGGCGTAGGCGGTGCCGCCGAAGGCGGCCCAGGTGGAGGAGGTGAACTGGAGGCCGCCGTAGAAGCCGTTGCCGGTGTTGATGGCCCAGTTGCCGGTGGCCTCGCACTGGGCGACCTTGTCCCAGACGGTGGCGGGGGCGGCGGAGGCGCCCGTGGCCGTGACGAGGCCGGCCACCGGCAGGGCGGTGATCGCCCCGGCCATCAGGGCCATCCGGACGCGGTTGCGGCGCTTGGGGGTGGCGGTGACGGCGGTGGTGGCGGTGGTCTCGTTACGGAAGGTCACGGGGGGTTCCTTTCGGAGGGGGTGCGGGCGTGCGGAACCAGGCCCGGGGTGGGCCGGTGGTTCGCAAAGGGGGGGTGCTCGCGTGGTCGGTCGCGGTGTGCCTTGGGGGCTGGGCCCGGTGGTTGCTCGGTGCGACGCATTCGAAGTTACGGGCGGC
>NZ_JBHSOF010000163.1:0-555 GCF_042656005.1 Kitasatospora misakiensis
CGAGCTCTTTACGCCCAATAATTCCGGACAACGCTCGCACCCTACGTATTACCGCGGCTGCTGGCACGTAGTTAGCCGGTGCTTCTTCTGCAGGTACCGTCACTTGCGCTTCTTCCCTGCTGAAAGAGGTTTACAACCCGAAGGCCGTCATCCCTCACGCGGCGTCGCTGCATCAGGCTTTCGCCCATTGTGCAATATTCCCCACTGCTGCCTCCCGTAGGAGTCTGGGCCGTGTCTCAGTCCCAGTGTGGCCGGTCGCCCTCTCAGGCCGGCTACCCGTCGTCGCCTTGGTAGGCCATTACCCCACCAACAAGCTGATAGGCCGCGGGCCCATCCTGCACCGCCGGAGCTTTACACCCAGGACCATGCGGTCCCAGGTCATATCCGGTATTAGACCCCGTTTCCAGGGCTTGTCCCAGAGTGCAGGGCAGATTGCCCACGTGTTACTCACCCGTTCGCCACTGATCCACCCCGAAGGGCTTCACCGTTCGACTTGCATGTGTTAAGCACGCCGCCAGCGTTCGTCCTGAGCCAGGATCAAACTCTCCGTGAATG
>NZ_JBHSOF010000164.1:0-555 GCF_042656005.1 Kitasatospora misakiensis
CGTCGACGACCTCCGCCTCCAGCGGATGTCCCCCGACCAACTCGCCACCACCGCCGACGAACCGCTCTACCGGATCGGTTGGACGCAGCTGCCCACCCCGCAGAACCCCGCCGCGCCCGGCGGCGTCACCGTCGCCCGCGTCGCGCCCGGCGGCGAGCTGCGGACCCGGCTGGCGGAAGTCCTGGAGCTGACGCAGCAGTTCCTCGGCGACCCGGCGAACGACGACGCCCGACTCGCCGTCGTCACCCAGGGCTCGATCACCGACCGGCCCGACCCCGTCACCGCCGCCGTCTGGGGCCTGCTCCGCTCGGCCCAGACCGAACACCCCGACCGCCTCCTGCTCATCGACGCCGACACCTGGTCGGAGTCGGCACTCGCCAGCGCCGTCGCCACCGGCGAACCGCAGGTCGCGGTGCGCGGGTCCGAGGTCCTGGCGCCGCGGCTCACCGTGGTCACTCCGAGCACGGACACCACCACCGCACCGCCGGTCTGGGATCCGAACGGCACGGTGCTGATCACCGGCGCGAGCGGCACCCTGGGCCGGCTGGTCGCCCG
>NZ_JBHSOF010000165.1:0-536 GCF_042656005.1 Kitasatospora misakiensis
GCGGGCTGCGTCGGCGACTTCGCGGGCAGCCTGCGCGCTGCTGCGCTTGTACTCGGCCGCCAACGACCAGCCCATGGCAGCGAGATTGTCGGCAATCCCTTCCAGGTCATCCGCGCGTTCGTCGTACTCGGTGGCGATGCGGGCGCAGTCCTCGTCGCTAAATCGCATGGCGGTCAGACTCCCTCGGGCTTGGGCAGGGCGCGGCAGACCTCGGCGTGGGACTGGGCCCACTCGCGGGCGTGCTCGTTGGCCTTCTCCTCGTCGCGCTCCTCCTTGTCGGAGCTCCAGCCGGAGCGGAACCAGTGGCTGAACTCGTTGGAGGCCGGGCAGGCGGAACAGGAGGCGCGGGTCGCGAACGGCTCCGGGTGCTTGTGCACGGTGAGCCGGTGAGTCAGGTCGACGGTCGCCCCGCCGACGGTCAGGTAGCGGGCGATGACGCCCTCCGGCCACGCGGTGGTGGTGGTCTCGAACATCGGTCAGTCCCTCCTGTGAAGCTCGCCGAACTCGCCTTCGGCGGCGGCGATGATGTCGGCGTG
>NZ_JBHSOF010000166.1:0-523 GCF_042656005.1 Kitasatospora misakiensis
CTGATGTGGAGGCGGCGCTCGCCGGCTATCTCGACGGCGTGCTGGACGCTGGCGTCGGGTCGGAGTGGCCGAGTCCGCTGGAGGCCGGCCTGCCGTTCGTGGCTGTGTCCCGCGGCGGCGGCGCGGTGGTGACGCGGTTCGTCCTTGAGGACGTGACGGTCGACTTCGACGTTCTGGCCGCCTCGAAAGCCGAGGCGCACGACCTGGCGCAGCTCGTCCGGGCGCATGTGTTCGCCGCGGAGGGCACGGCGCAGGGCGGCGCCCGTATCTACCGCGTGGACGACGTCAGCCTGATCTGGCTGCCGTATGCGCCCGCTGAGGGTGTGGCTCCGTTCGCCCGCTACGTGCTGGTGATGACCCTGCGCGTCCGCCCCGCCTGATCAAGACCTAACCCGCTGCTTCCTGTTCACTCTCGCCCGCTCGGCCGTGCCGACGCGGGTCCTCAGCATGCCTGGAGGCATCCCGTGGCGAACGACGCCGACAACGTAAGGGCAGGACTCGACGGCGGCATCTACGTGGCCCC
>NZ_JBHSOF010000167.1:0-519 GCF_042656005.1 Kitasatospora misakiensis
GGCCAACTTGCCAGACTGGTGTTCCAGTTTTTGTATGAATACCCTGGCACACTGAACCAACAAAGTTCGGATCTTTTTGTTGCCCCGCTTGCTAATCCCTAACAATGTCGTCCGACCTCCCGTGCTGTACTGTCGGGGTACCAGCCCTGTTGCCCCCGCAAAGTCACGGCTGCTGGCGTACTGCTTCCCGTCGCCAATCTCAGTTGAAATAGTACTGGCAGTCAGCGTTCCAACGCAGGGAATACTCAGCAAGCGCTGTCCAACCTCATCTTCGTCCAACTTTCGTTTCAACTGAGATTCCAGATCTTTAATCTGCTCAACAAGATAGTGATAATGCTGTTGTAATTTCAGCAGTAACTGGCTGAGATAAAGAGGCAAACTACTGTCCTCAAGAAGGGTACTCAGTCGACTAATAACGGCAGCACCTCGCGGAACGCTGATACCAAATTCCAGCAGAAAAGCATGCATCTGATTAGTTGTTTTCACCTTATCCTGAACCAGGGATTCACGGACACGATG
>NZ_JBHSOF010000168.1:0-518 GCF_042656005.1 Kitasatospora misakiensis
CCTTGTCCGGCCACAGGGACGTAGCCCCGTGTCGGATCCGTAGCCCCGGCAAGCGCAGCGCCACCGGGGGGACATGCCGGCACGCTGGCCGGACGACAGAAACGCAAAAAGCCCATCCGACAGGATGGGCTCTTCACTTGTTTGATGCCTGGCAGTTCCCTACTCTCACATGGGGAGACCCCACACTACCATCGGCGCTACGGCGTTTCACTTCTGAGTTCGGCATGGGGTCAGGTGGGACCACCGCGCTAGTGCCGCCAGGCAAATTCTTTGTGCTCAGTATGCAATTCTTTATATTGCGTACTCAACTCTGAATCTAAGCTGAAAATTCTCAAATCCGCCAAAACATCTTCGGCGTTGTAAGGTTAAGCCTCACGGTTCATTAGTACCGGTTAGCTCAACGCATCGCTGCGCTTACACACCCGGCCTATCAACGTCATCGTCTTTAACGTTCCTTCAGGAGACTTAAAGTCTCAGGGAGAACTCATCTCGGGGCAAGTTTCGTGCTTAGATGCTTT
>NZ_JBHSOF010000169.1:0-517 GCF_042656005.1 Kitasatospora misakiensis
ATATTTGAACAGCGCTTTGGTCAGCGGCGGCAGAATGGTGTCGATGTATTCGTCAGTGTTCTGTTTGATTTTGTTCGCGATATCTTCCGCAGCGCCCAGCGCATATTCGAAGAAGCGAACCTGCATGCGCAGATCGTTCAGGCTAACGTCCAGAGTGGAGTAGGTGTTAGCGAACGCATACAGCGGCATGTACTCGTTCATTTTGCTGATTTCTTCACACAGTTCGAGATTGTATTTATCCCAGTCGAAGATCACGCCGCACAGACGAGAGTTGTTTTCAATAAGTTTTAATAAGTCGTCACGGTCGTTCGGGTAGACAATACGGAAGTCCAGGCGTTCGAGAGCACGATGCAGTTCACGGATGGGTTCTTCTTTGAAGTAAACCCCCATGTGATTCATGATTGCAATAACGTTCATAGTCAAATCTCCAGATGTAGAAAGCCCCTCCCGTCGCGTGATGACAGGTGATGGAAGGAGCCTCAGGAAAACGGGTTGCTGATTAGTGCGCGTTAGCGGT
>NZ_JBHSOF010000170.1:0-502 GCF_042656005.1 Kitasatospora misakiensis
CCGGTGAGAAGTCCAGGAGTTCACGCGCCATACCGATCCACTGCGAACCCTGACCCGGGAACACGAACACGGCACCGTTCGCCGCACCCGGCCCGACCCGGCCGGCGATCACCCCGGCAGACGAACCGGTGGCGGTGAACTCGCGTAGCCGCTCGGCGAGTTCGCCCGGACCCTCGCCGACCACCACGGCCCGGTGGTCGAGCAGGGCGCGACCGTTCGCGAGGGTGAACGCGACATCGTGCAGGTCGAGTTCGGCACCCTCGGTGATCCGCTCCAGCAGACGCGCGGCCTGCTCGCCGAGTGCCGCCTCGCTCCGGGCGGACAGCACCCACGGCACCGCACCGTCGGCCACGACCTCGGGCGCCCCCGCCACCGGCTCCTCGGTTGCGGCGACCGGCTCCTCGGGCGCGGCCTCCAGGATGACGTGCGCGTTGGTGCCGCTGATACCGAAGGAGGAGACGGCGGAGCGGCGCGGGCGGTCGAGTTCGGGCCAGTCCTGCTG